>JALUMR010000063.1 GCA_027055805.1 Campylobacteraceae bacterium | reverse complement strand
GATAACGATGGAATCTTAGATATTGTAGAAGCAGGTGGAGAAGATGCTGATAATAATGGAAGAGTAGATGATGCAACAGATAGAGACAATGATGGTCTAGCTGATATTGTAGATAGAATGCCAACAACAGCCAACAGTGTAGATGATGCCATGAGTACGTTACCTGTTACCGATACAGATAGAGACAGTACACCTGACTTCCAAGATGTAGACTCAGACAATGATGGAATAGCCGATGCAATAGAAGCAGGTGTTCCAGCAGAAAATGTAGATACAAATGGAATGATAAAAGAGGCAGTAGTAGATGAAGATGGTATCCCAACCTCAGTAACAGCTGTGGCAACACCAAAAGATACTGATGGAGATAATGTACCAGACTATAGAGACCTTGATGCTGATAATGATGGAATCTTAGATGTAACAGAAGCAGGTGGAACCGATGCTAATGGTGATGGTGTTATTGATGAAGAGGGAACTCTTTTACCAACACTACCAGATAGTGATGGAAATGGAACCCCTGATGTAAGTGAACCAAATAACTCAAGATTACCAGCAGCTCTTGATACTGATGGTGATGGTGTGATTGATGATGCAACAGACAGCGATGGTGATGGTGTACCTGATATGCTTGATGGTACAAAAGAATCTTTTGCTACAGAAGCACTAGAAGATACAGATGCTGATGGAATACCTGATGTGTATGACCTAGATGATGATAATGATGGAATACCTGATTTAGTAGAAGAGAATGGTGAAGAGGGTAGAGATACTGATGGTGATGGAATTGTTGATACTAAAGATTTAGACTCAGATAATGATGGAATTTTAGATGTACGTGAAGCAGGTGGTGTAGACTTAGATAACAATGGTCGAGTAGACAGTGCTGTGGATATAGATAATGATGGTTTAGCTGATGTAGTTGATGCCAACCCTGAGAGTGCTGATGCCCCAACAGATGCAGAAGAGGCACATACCATTACAACTCTGGCTGTACCAGATACAGACAGAGATGGAATCGCTGATTTTCAGGATATTGATGCTGATAATGATGGACTTTCAGACTTAAGTGAGTCGGGAACATCAGCAGATAATGATACTGATAATGATGGAATGGTAGATGGTGATGTAGATGAAAATGGTCTAACAACAACGATAGTTGCTGTAGCTTCTCCAACAGATACTGATAGAGATGGAACTCCTGATTTCCAAGATAGTGACTCAGATAATGATGGTCTTTTTGATGTAATAGAGGTTGAAGGAGTTGATGAAGATAAAGATGGCATGATAGATGATGTAGATACATTGCTTGACCCAACAATTTTACCTGATGAAGATGGAGATGATACTCCAGATTATCAAGAGTTTGATGTGGTGATTTTCCCTGATGTTATCTCTAATGTAGAGTTAAATACAACAGGAACCGTACCCGTATTAGCGAATGACCAAGTAGATGCTATTGATATTTCAACCCTACAGATTACAGGTACTAAGAACCCTGGAGAAAGTTTAGTGGTTGAAGGTGAAGGTATATGGAGTATCGAAAGTGATGGTTCTATTAGCTTCACACCAGAAGCAGACTTTGTTAATGACCCAGCAGACATTGCTTACTCTGTAGAAGACAAATATGGTGTTCGACGACCAGATGTGAGTGTCACTGTTAACTATATTGCAAATGTACGGGAAGATGTAAAGGTTGGTAATTTGACTAAACCAGTAACGGTGAATGTATTGGTAAATGATAATGGTGATTTGGATGTTTCTACTGTAAAAATTGTTCTCCCTGAAGGATTTATGGCTAAACATCCAGATGCAGTACTCTCTGCAGATGGGAAGCTATTAAAAGTCCCAACTCAAGGTACATGGACAGTAAATCCAGACGGTACAATAACGTATATTGTTGAGAAAGATTCTCGTTATGTGAATCCTACTCCTATATCTTATAGTGTAAAAGATAAAAATGGTAATGAGTTATCTACTTCAACACTGATTACATTACGTAAAACCGTTGTTGCAGGAGTGGATGACCTTTCAGAGTGTCAAACATCAGATTCTGTACCTGTATTTACAAAAATAGGTCTAGGACTGTTAGCTATGATAGGTTCAATCTTTGGATTGTTCTTATTTAGAAAAGAAAAAAATAAAATATAAAGGATAGTAAATGAAAAAAACAACACTTTCGTTAATAGCACTCATTGCTTTAAGTAGCCAAAGTTATGCAGGGGGAGATATTCTCCCTGTAGAAGAGTATGAAGCAGAGAATATAGTAGTAGAGATTGAACCAGCTGTTACGGTAGTAGAGCCTGTTGTAAAAGAGGTAAAAGCACCTATCAAAGAAGAGCCAGTTACTCCTTTACCCGTAGCCTTGGTAGATGATTCTGAGTGGTATGTAGGAGTAGGTTTGGTAGCTGGACGTACTAAAAATATAAATTGTGAAGATATCACTTATGGAGCTATGGCAAAAGCAGGTTATGACTTTAACAAATATATTGGACTAGAAGCTCGTGGACTTCTTACCAATTGGGAGTATGAAGGTTCCAAGATTAAACACATCGGTGCTTTTGTGAAACCACAATACCCTATAAGTGAAGATATTAATCTGTATGGATTAGCAGGGTATGGAAAAACAACTACGTCTCATGTTCAAAATATTGATGAGACAGGTTTTGCTTATGGAGCAGGGCTTGAGTATGCTTTAAGTGAAGATATGAATATGTTCGTTGATTATGAGCGTTTGATTGATAAAAGTAATCTTCCTGAGTTAGAAGCTCTTTCTCTTGGAGTATCTTTCGATTTTTAATTTATTGGTTACAGCTAGATAGCTGTAACCTAAGCAATTTTACTGCCACTTCAAACATGAAAAAGTTGCTTTGTTTTCACAAGTGTAAACAGTACAACTTGCTTGGTTGTTCTTTGCACGGGTACAGGTGTTACATCCATCTGACCATTCGTGACATGTTTTAGGAACATTTGTATCCATAGGTCTTAATTTCTTAGTCTCTTTAAATCCCTCTGGCAAAGTCATTCTTTTAATTTTTTTTCTTGTTTTGGTAATACCTTTAGACTTCTGTGTTACTATTTTATTGGTTTTTAATTTTGTTGATGTAGTCTTTGCTCCACATCCTAGCATTAAAAATGCTACCACAAATAGAGTAGTATATTTAATCATAATGTCAATCCTTTGTAATTTATTAACATAAATATACAGTAACTAGTATTATATTTTGATTGTAGATAAAAAAATTAAACCTAGATTATGTGATGAAATTGTAAAATAAATTTAAAATTTTAAAAGGAGTATTCATCAAGCCTCTCTACGAAAAAGTTATCGAGAAAACTATGAACTGTCCACAGTGTGGAGATGCTTTGGATATCTATTTTAAATGGACAAAGCTTGTTGAGTGTCGCTCTTGTAAGTCATCTATATTTCTTAGTGATGAGGGAGCGAAGCTTATTGGGAAAGCTTCAACTTTAAGTCCTGAACCCTCTTTGATTAAACTGCATGAAGCGATTACTATAGATAATAAAAATTATTTGCCATTGGGGAAAATTCGTTACGCTTATGGGCGTGGATTTTGGGAAGAGTGGTTCTTAAAAGGTGAGAGTAATCAAGAGTTTTGGTTGAGTGTCGATGAGGGTGATTTTGTTTTAGAGAAGAGAACAGAGATAAGTTTGCCTTTTAAAAGTCCTCGTGTTGTTAGGGTAGGTAGGCGTTATGGTTCCTACCTTGCTACTGAAGTAGGAGAGGGGCGTTGTGTAGGATTTGAGGGGGAGTTACCCTTTTCTATAAATATTGGTAAAACGCATCACTATATTCATCTTAGTAAAGGTGGGGGAAACCTTGTCACTGTAGAGTTTACAGATGGAGTAGATAAAATATTTCAAGGGAAGTGGATAGACCCCTTAACCATTAAAAGTGTCTACTCATGAGTAAAATACAAAGCATAAAATGTACCAACTGTGCAGCCCCTTTAACGTTACTTGGTGGTGGACGTGTAGAGAGTATAACTTGCTCCTACTGTAAGTCTGTTCTTGACCTTAACGATAACTATAAAGTATTGTCAAATTTCAAAAATGTAAAAATGAGTTATAGCTTACCTTTTGAAGTGGGTATGAGAGGGAAGCTCAAAGGTATTGATTACACCATAATTGGTAGAGTAAGTTATAAAGATACACTTTATGTGGAAAGTACTTGGAGTGACTTTTTACTCTTCTCTCCTCTTTATGGTTATGCTTGGCTTACCTATGAGCAGGGTCATCTTATCTATTCTAAACGAAACAGAACCTTTCCCAACCTAACATGGGATGAGATAGGGAATCAATCGTTGGTGATGGTAGATGGAAAATCTTACAAACCTTATGATGCCTATACGGCAAAGATTACTTATGTGGAGGGTGAACTTACATGGGTAGCAAAATATGGAGACAAAATCAACTATATTGACCTTATTGCTCCTCCCCATGGAATTACGGCTGAAAATAACGGCAAAGAGATTGAGTTTTATAATGATGAATATATGGATAGCAATGAGGTTTACGAAGCTTTTTCTATAGCCGAAGAAAAAAGAGATGGAGCAGAGGCATTTCACCCTCTAAAACCTTTTAAGAGACCATTTCTTAAAGCACTCTCTACTGTTTCATTATGGTTTATGGTTATTGTTGCTCTGCTTATGATGGCTGTTATGTTTGATGGTTCAGGGAAGAGTGTTGCTCACTTTAGAGTAGATAATAATACATCTATAAAAGAGCCTTTTACCTTGAGTTCAACAAAATATTTAACCACCATACATATTAAAGCAGACTCTGCAAAAGCACTGAATAACTTTAATATGAAGCTTTTTAAAGATGAAAAGCTTATTTTCTCATTAACTCAAAAAAATGCCTATATTTTTGACCCAATGACCAATAAAGTCTCTAAACGTTTAAGTACATGGGAGAGACGAGCAAAAGAGATTATGGTCTATTTGGATTTAGATAAATCAGGAGTTTACCAGCTCTTAGTTTCACCTATAGATTCAGCTATAAATTCTAAGTTAAATATTACAGTTAAAGAGAAGTGTTCACGTGTGAACTATCTATTTATGTTTGGTTTTCTACTTCTTATTTTTTATCTTTTGTATTACTTTTTTGTATGGAGATACAAACAAAAACTAGCAAGTGAAAAAGAGATTGATAGTGATAACGAGTCAATCTTTGATGGTATAGCTAATTGGGGACAGGTTATATTTTGGGTTTTATTTGTTATCTTTATATTTTTTATAGATGGAGATTAAAAGAGATGGCAAAACTAATAATATTATTTTTTCTTATTACAGGTTCAGGGATATCTTATTTTACCTATTCTGGTACAGGTCAAGAGAAGATAGAGACTCTGAAAAAAGAAGAAACAGTTCGCTCTAACTCTCACCATTATGGAGGAGGAAGCTCTTATCATGGTGGAAACTATAATAGTAGTGGATATAGTTACGGTAAATAATATTGTTGTAGGGTAGGGGTAGAGCAATATCTCTACCCTTTATTCCATAAAAAATAGAGAATTTATTTTTCTAATGTAAATGAGTCAACTGCCAACCATCTCTGATTTGCTTTTATATCAATAAAGTTATCCCCAGCATTTAAATAAATTTGATAAGTACTGTTTAGCGTACCCCAATATATCCAATCTTTAAGAGCAGAGATAGAGTTGTCATCACCATTAAAATCTTCTATTTCACTGTTTACTTTTATAGTATACGCTCCATTATGCAGATAAGTATTGTTTTGTGATGGAGTATCTACTCCTTTATGTTGAGGTGAACCACTACGTAGTCTAATTCCAATACTATAGAGTCCCTCATTTTGGACATGAAGTTTAAACCGAGCACTATCTCCCACATCATATAAGCCTATAAATTTTCCTTCATTGGCAGTAGCAATAAACTGCTTGGTTATTGTGTAGTTTCCTATATCATCTATTTTTTCATAGAATGCATCTTCTGCTTCTACTTTAAATGTTTTACTTGGATTTACAGTAGGTATTTTTGCTACTTCTATGGGTTTTATTATTGCTTCTTGTTTTACTATTGAATTAGAATAGGATGGGTTAAAATAGTTAGGATAACTATCCATATAATCAATTGGATTATCAGAAATAATAAAATCTGCTTTTTGGGATATATTTAAATAGGTTTGAGTGTATTGATTTGGTCCTTGAATTTGAAATGCTACTTTTAAACCAAGTTTATTATGTATATAGTTTGCATAATCATTATACGTATCATAATGTCCATATACCCCTATCATGAAAATATTATAATTGTTGTTTTTTTCTAAGTTTCTCAATAAATTTGAGAGCTTTGATAGATTTGAATATTTACTGTCAACTGAATATGCAATTTTGATATTTTGTGAATAGTTTCTAAGATTTCTTGCTTGGCGAAAAGAACGTACCCAAAATATAAATCTTGATTCCTCTAGTCCCAAACTTTTGATTTCATTGATAGTATTCCTATAGTTTGAATCTGTAGCACTTTTTACATCTAAAGAGACGGTAGCATTATTTTTTGTTAATGTTTTTAGAAAACTTGATAACGTCGGTATTCCTGGGGTAGAACAAGATTTATTATCTCTTCCTCCATGAAAAATATACATTTTACCCTGACATACATTTAAGTCTGCATCTAAAATAACCCCATGATTAATCTGATTTTGGCGTATTGAACTATCTGTTTCATATATATGGTCTATTACAAATGATTTAGCAGATAAAACAGTTAGGGAGATTGAGGTGAGTATTGTATAAAGCAATATTCCTTTTTTTAAACTTCTGTTGTACATAAATTAAGTTCCTTGTTGAATTTTTAATTACTATGTATAAAAATATATTGTAAATTGTTTTTTATTATTTAATTTTATTAGCATAGCTTTAGAAGTTTACTATATTTACCTGTGAATAACAATAGAATAGTAGGAATTTATATTTTTAGAAGACATAAATGAAAGCTGTTTTTTCAGCTTTCAAAAGTATAAAATCTATTCAGCCTCTAAAACAGCTCCTGAACTTGCATTGGTAACCAATGCTCGGTACTGTCTTAACCATTTACTCTCTAAAGGTTTAACCAAAGGTTTAAAGTTCTCTTTTCTTTTAGCAAGTTCTTCATCTGAAATATTGACACTTAAAATATACTTATCAACATCTATATGAATCTCATCTCCATCTTCAAGTAGACCTATCATTCCCCCCTCAGCAGCTTCAGGACTTACATGACCTATACTTGCTCCACGTGTAGCACCCGAGAAACGACCATCGGTAATAAGTGCAACACTGTCACCAAGCCCCATACCCATAATCAGTGAAGTCGGAGCCAACATCTCTTGCATTCCAGGCCCTCCACGAGGTCCTTCATAACGAATAACCACAACATCTCCAGCTTTTACCTTGCCGTTAATAATTCCTTTTATCGATTCATCTTGTGAGTTAAAACAGACAGCTTTTCCTGTAAATACACGCTCACCAGTAATCCCTGCAGTTTTTATAACAGCACCTTGTTTTGCCAAGTTACCATAGAGAATCGCCAATCCTCCCACTTCTGAGTAAGGGTTGTCAATGGTATGAATAATACTGGTATCTACTATCTCAGCATTGGCAATACGCTCTTTTAAAGTCTCACCTGTTACTGTTAAATTGTCTAATAAAATGTCATCACCACGTTTGTTCATTTCGTGCATCACTGCACTTACTCCACCAGCCTTGTCAATGTCTTGCATATGCACCGTGGTTAAACTAGGAGATATTTTAGCAATATGAGAAACACGTTTAGAAATTTTATTGATGTCCTCTAGGTTAAAGTTAACTTCTGCTTCTTTGGCAATAGCCAACATATGTAATACCGTGTTAGAACTTCCACCCATTGCCATATCAACTGCAAAAGCATTTCGTACAGCATTCTCATTTAAAATGTTTCTTACATTATATAGGGTAGATTCCTCTTGCTTCATAAGTGCAATTTCACAAATACGTCGGGCAGCTTTTCTGTAAAGCTCCTCACGCTCTTTGGTTAGGGCTAAAATGGTTCCATTTCCAGGAAGGGCTATTCCCATGGCTTCCATAAGTGTGTTCATGGAGTTTGCCGTAAACATTCCCGAACAACTTCCTCCACTTGGACAGGCATTACACTCAATGTCTGTTAGTTCAGCTTCTGTAATTTCACCAGCTTCAAATTTACCCACAGCTTCAAATGCCGTTGCAAGGTCAATAGGCTCACCATCTTTGGTATACCCTTTAGCCATTGGACCACCAGATACAAATACTGTAGGTACATTTACCCGTAAAGCACCCATAATCATTCCTGGTACAATCTTATCACAGTTAGGAATGGCTATCATAGCATCTAGTTTGTGGGCATTCATAACGGTTTCAATAGAATTGGCAATAATTTCACGACTTGGAAGTGAAAATAGCATCCCATCATGTCCCATGGCAATCCCATCATCTACACCAATGGTATTAAACTCAAATGGTACACATCCTGCTTTTCTAATTTCATCTTTTACAATGGCAGAGACCTTGTCCAAAAAGAAATGCCCAGGGATTATTTCGATAAAAGAATTAGCTACTCCAATAAATGGTTTGTCAAAATCTTCATCTTTTAATCCTGTCGCTCTAAATAGAGAACGGTGAGGAGCTCTATTGTGTCCTTTTTTTACTATATCACTTCGCATATTTTTCCTTTAATACCCTCATGTTCCCACGTTTAGTGTTAATGCGAATGAAATAGTTCGGGTGTAAACACGTCGATTCCGAAAATGCAGAGGGCATATAAGGAACCGATGGCTTTAGCCTCGTTTTAATTCATTATCATTGTGCTTAGCGTAAGAATAAAGGGAATATTTATAAATTTTAAAAATTATACCCAAATACCTTTACAACTAAAAAAAAATTGGCTATAATCGCACTCCAATTTAAAAGTAATGGGAATTACTTGTTTAAGTGTTGCGAGAATAGCTCAGTGGTAGAGCATAACCTTGCCAAGGTTGGGGTCGGGAGTTCGAACCTCCTTTCTCGCTCCACATTTAAATTGTGATATTTTAATTTTATTTATAGTTTTGGTGTCCAATTATGCCCGGGTGGTGGAATTGGTAGACACAGGGGACTTAAAATCCCCCGGTCATTGCGACCGTGCCGGTTCAAGTCCGGCCCCGGGCACCACTTATTGAAACTGTCTTCAGCAGACGGCTCAATTTTTAGTATATTGGTTAAAGTAAAACTGGAGCCATCGCCAAGTTGGTAAGGCCGTAGATTGCAAATCTGCTATTCACCAGTTCGAGTCTGGTTGGCTCCTCCAATTTATATAAAATTTAAATTTATTTTTATCTTTTTTAGATAAAATCTTTTTTCAACTTAAGCACTTGTTTAAGCTAATGTCGGGAGATGTCAGAGTGGTCGAATGTGCCGGTCTTGAAAACCGGTGAGGGTTATACCTCCGGGAGTTCGAATCTCCCTCTCCCGGCCATACTCAATCTGTCCCTTTTAATCTAATCTATTAACATTTTGTTTATTATTCATTTACTTATTGAGTTATTATTGTTAAATAATATTTAACAATTTTTAGCATTAATTCTTTTAAACGACTATATTTTGGGATTAAATGTTTGTTTTTCTTAAAAAAATAAATATTTAATTATTTATAAAAGCATTAAAAGTTAATGAAAATATAATAAATATGATTAATATCAAGAAAAGATAAGGTTTCTACTGTTATCATGATGATGTACAATTATTAGATTGATGCGTTTTATTTTTTAAAACAAGCATTCAAATAAATACAATCATAAAGGAGAAAATGTGAAAATTACAAACTTAAGCTTAGCTGCAATCGCTGCAGTAGCTATGACAACGGGTGCAATGGCTGATGTAGATATGAAAATTGGTGGACAAGCAGTTGTTTATTACCAAACAGCAGATGTAGGTGATGTTAGTTTCTTTGATAAAGAAGGAGCAAGAGCAAATGCAGCTTTACAACTTAACTTAAATGCAGATTTAGGAAATGGATTTGGTATGGGTGTTCAAGGTACTGCACTTAATACTTTTGGTTTAGAAAAAAATCTTGTTGATAAAGTAATGCAAGCTGGTGGTGGTGATTTAGGAAATGCTAGTGATTACGAAGCAATTACTAAAGCATATTTAACTAAACAAATTGCAAATACTACACTTAAAATGGGTAGACAAGAGTTACCTAAAAATCTTTCACCTCTTGCTTTCTCAGAAGGTTGGAATGTAACAAAAAATACATTTGATGCGATAGTTGCTGTTAATACAGACCTTCCAGATACAACATTAGTTGGAGCATTTGTTTCTCGTACAAATGGTAATGGTTTAGCTAATGATATGAGTACTTTTAGTGATTTAGCAGGTGGTGCAGCTAAAAAAGGTGCATATATGTTAACTGCTGCAAACAAATCAGTTGCAAATACACCTATTACAGTTAGTTACTATCAATTACCAAGTACAGAATTAAGTGCTGTTTGGGCAGATGTACAAGCGAGTAAATTAGGTCCAGTAAATCTTGGTCTTCAAGGTGGTATGGTAATGAATGGTGCTACTGGTGGAAATGATACAACAGCTATTGGTGCAAAAGTTTCTGGTAAAGCAGGTCCAGCAAACTTATCTTTAGCATATTCAACTGTAGATGATGGAGATGTTCCTATTCATAATGTTGGTACAGGTGTAAAAACTCCACTTTATACACAGATGATTTTAAATCAAAAAGCTATTAAAAAAGATGCTGATACAGTACTTCTTAAGGGTGCTATGCCTGCAGGTCCTGGTAAGTTAATTGCTCAATATGGTATGACTACTGCAAATGCAAAAAATTTAAATGGTGAAAATGATTATAACGAGTTAGATATTATCTACAAGTTTAAAGCTCTTGGTACAAATATGTTAGCTGCTTATGTAATGGCTGACCTTGATGGTGCAGATAAAGTGAATGTTCTTCGTTTCTGGACAAGATATAACTTTTAATCTCTAAAAGTTTCTCTACTCCTTTCCACCTCTTTTGAGGTGGAAGCTTCTTTTCTTAACTCTTCTTAACTTTTTATTATTGTTTTTTTGTTCGGTGTTACCGAACCTACGGTATTTCTATGGTGTTGATTTTGAAATATTTATTGAATGTGTGTTATAATG
>JALUMR010000062.1:4491-11247 GCA_027055805.1 Campylobacteraceae bacterium | reverse complement strand
CCTGACAATACCATAAAGGCTGTGGTTCTAAATAACCTCTCCTCTAAAATGCACTATGCACTGATTAAAAATCAGATAGAAGCAGACCATAAAGAGATAGAGGTTTTAGGGTGGATTCAAAAAAAACTTCCTGCTTTAAGTGATACCCATTTGGGGTTAGATTTAAAAGATTTGTCTAAAATAGAGCAGATAAGCAAAGAGGTCTTAGAACATATAGATTTAGAAAAGCTCTGTAGGGTGCGATTGCCATCGCACCGTCAAAACCAAACCCCATCACCTTACCCATTCCCACCCATAAAAAAAAGAGACCAAAAACTAGCCATAGTAAACGACAAAAACTTCTCATTTTTATACCACGACAACTTAAACTTTTTAAAAGAGGTTTTTAGTGAAGTGGTCATGGTTGACTCTACTAAAGATGAAGAGATTCCCAGTGATTGTGACAGGGTCTATATTTGTGGTGGTTATGTAGAGACAGATGAAGCGTATGAACGCGTTAAAAATTCTAATAATTTTAGAAACTCTTTAACCAAACACGCCAAAACCAAAGCCATCTATGCCGAGTGTGCTGGACTTTTATATTTGAGCAGAGCCGTTGACGATAAAAAAATGAGTGGAATTTTAGACCTAGAGTTCACCCTTGATACACGTTTTAACCGTTTGGGCTACTACTACAACGAGCAAGGGGTTAAGGGTCATGCTTTTCACTATACGAAGCCAACCAAGGAGAGTTTAGAAAAAGGGTTTGGTGTGCTTTCTAAAACCCCCAAGGGTAAAGGGAGTGTTGGTTTTTGGCGTAAAGGTGAGGTTTTTGGGACTTATTTGCATGGGATGTTTAGGGGTAACTTTACCCTTTAGGCTCCAACAACCCACGTACAAACGGAATGGTAGAGATTATCTTCACCTTATTACTAACACACCCTGCTAAGAGACTTCTAAACATATCATCAACCAGCTCATCACTTAGCTCTGCTACATCCATAAACCCATCAATAATCAAAGAAGCCAATCCATGCAACGAAGCCCAAATAACCACGCTCTGTTTTAGGCTGTCATCTTTTTTTAAAATCCCTTTTTCTTGCCCCTCATCTACAGCACATTTCAAAGCACCAAAAGCATCACAAGTCTCCTCTTTAATGCTCAATATCTCTTCACGAATATAGGCATATTTACGTCCAAAAAGAAGTCTGTAGAGGTTAGGATTCTCTTTTGCCCACACTATATAGACTTTAGAGGTGTTGTAAAATCTATCGACCAAAGGAGTCTCTTGGTTTCGTAAAATAGGCGAAGTTACCCTATCGAACTCTTCAAACCCTTGCCGTATTATCTCCTCCATCAAAGCATCTTTTGAGCTAAAGTGTCGGTAGATAGCAGAACGCGATGTTCCTGTAGCATCGGAGAGTACTTTCAGGGTCAGTTTATCCACATCTTCTTTATGTATAAACTCAAATGCTATGTTTAAAAACTCCTCTTTGAGGTTGCCGTGGTGGTAGTCATTTTTTTTCATAAGATTATTATAACTAATCTAAATAGTGATTGTAATAAACTTGAAAAAGATGATGAAGAGGCGTTTAAAAAAAATATACTCTATCTTTTTAAAATAGCTACCAAAGCTTTTGTCTCTTCATACTTAGAAGCAACATCGAAAATGTATTTTAAGGTCAAAGGAATATCTTTTAAATACCCACTTTTTCCATCACGAATAGATAGTCTAGCAAATATACCCAATATCTTAATATGTCGTTGAAGTCCCATTACATCAAACCATCGCATAAAAGTCTCATCGTCAACATCTAAGCTTTTTTTATTACGGAATGCTAAAGCTTTACTTTTTACTTCGTAAGGGTCTAGCTCAACATAGACATCACGAAGTAAGGAGACCAAATCATAGGTAACTGCCCCAACCATTGCATCTTGATAATCTATCACTATTAAATCATCACTGCAACCAAACATAATATTACGAGAGTGAAAATCTCTATGAACAAACACCTCTTGTGGTTGAGATAAAACCTCTTTTATGATAAATGCAAATACACTATCTAAATGCTCTCTTTCTGTAGAAGTAAGTATTTGATTTAAATGTTTTTCCAAATACCACTTTGGCATCAAATCCATCTCTAAACGTAAAAATGCTTCATCATAAAGAGCTAAACCTTCTGTATCTGCTGTTTGCATCTTCATAATGGTCTCAAGTGCTTTGTTGTAGTAGAGTTCAAAGTCATCATTTAACACATCTATTAAGTGCGTATTTCCTAAATCTTCAAGAAAAACAAAGCCCTCTGCTTTGTTATAAGTAAAAATTTTCGCTACCCGAACCCCAGCCTCATAAAGCCTATGCTCCAGTTCGATAAAAGGGATTATGCTCTCTTTTTCTAAAGAGGCATCCATTACCATTCCACTGTGCATAGAGCTTTTTAACCTATAATACTTTCTTAAACTTGCATCCGAAGTTATAAGCTCTAACTCACCCTTACAATCTATGCTCTCTAGCCACGCTTTTAGTTTATTCATAGAATTACTTAACTACCAAATTCACCATCTTATTAGGCACTAAAATCTCTTTGACCACATTTTTACCCTCTAACCATTTAGCAATGCTCTCTTTTGCCATGGCGATGATTTCTTCTTTAGAAGCTCCTGCATCTACTTCTATCTCTGCTCTTCGTTTACCATTTACGGCTACACCTAAGGTGATGCTGTCTTGAACGAAAACCTCTTCTAAAATTGCTATCTTCCCTGCTAAGTTTTTAGACGCAAAAAGCTCTTCACTTAGCTCTGTACAAACGTGAGGGATGATTGGCTCTAACAAGTGTGTAATGATGTAAAGACCCTCTGTCCATACTTGCTCATTTTCTTGTTTGTCTAAGGCATTTAATGCTTCCATACACGCAGCGATGAGTGTGTTAAAGGCAAATGTTTTTTCGTATACATCTACGGACTTTTGTAACGCTTCGTAGACTTTCGCTCTTGCTAGTTTCTCTTCTTTACTTAGTGAAGCATGGTCAATACTTGGTAATTCGTTTGAGCCAACTTTTGAACGTCTGTCGTAAAGCTTTTTAATAAATCTAAACGCACCCTCAACGGCTGAGTCGTTCCACTCTAGCTCTTTTTGTGGTGGTGCAGCGAATAGTGTAAAGAGTCTTGCTGTGTCTGCTCCATATTTTTCTATGAGAGCGTCAGGGTCAACGGTGTTTCCTTTTGACTTAGACATTTTTGCTCCGTCCATAAGTACCATACCTTGGGTTAGCAAGTTTTCAAATGGTTCTTTTAAGTCCTCTATGAAGCCTACATCTCTTAAGGCTTTGGTAAAGAAACGTGCATAAAGCAAGTGTAAAATGGCGTGTTCTATTCCACCGATATACTGGTCAACACCTAGCCAGTAGTTTACATCATCTTTGTCAATTCCACACTCATTCCATTTTTTAGGGTCGGTTGCGTAACGGAATTGGTACCAGCTTGACTGTACGAAGGTATCTAGCGTATCGGTCTCACGTTTTGCATCGCTTCCACATTTTGGACAAGCACAAGTTGACCATGTTGGGTGATTCTCTAGTGGGTTACCCTCACCTGTTATCTCTACATCTTCAGGAAGAGCGATGGGTAAGTTTTCTACCTTTTCAGGCACAAGCCCACAACTCTCACAATGCACAAAAGGAATAGGAGCTCCCCAGTAACGCTGACGGCTGATTCCCCAGTTTCTTAGCTTATAGTTAGTAGTTCCTTTTCCTAAGTTTTTTTCTTCAAACTCTTCTATGATTTTGGCTTTTGCTTCGCTGTTTTTCATGCCATTGAACTCTTGGGAATTAATTAATGTTCCCTCTCCTGTGTAGGCTTTGTTCGGGGCTGAAGCCTCCGATTCCAAGTCTCCACTAATTACATATTTTAAAGGCAAGTTGTATTGTGTCGCAAACTCAAAGTCACGCTCGTCGTGTGTTGGTACAGACATAACAGCCCCACCACCGTACGAGGCAAGTACAAAGTTCGCCATCCATACAGGAATCTCTTCGTTGGTAAGTGGGTGAATAACCATAATACCTAAGTCAAAACCCTCTTTTCCTGCTTTGGCTCTTTCAACTTCTGTCATGTTTGAAATAGCTGTAATTTTCTCAATCACTTCGGCATCTAAAAGTTCATTTTTAATCAACTCTTTTACAATTGGGTGTTCAGGAGCTAAGGCTGTGTAGGTTACTCCATAGATGGTATCGGGACGAGTAGTGAAAACCTCAAAACCTTCAAATTTATTGCCTAACTTCTCTTTTGAAGCATCTGAAAGTTTAAAAGCAAACTCCAACCCTTGTGATTTACCAATCCAGTTGCTCTGCATGGCTAAAACTTGTGAGGGCCATTTTCCCTCAAGTAGTTTTAAATCTTCTAACAACTCATCGGCATATTTACGAATGTCTAGGTAGTACCCTGGCATCTCTTTGAGTTCTACTTCGTTGTCACAACGCCAACAACAGCCTTCTTCTACCTGCTCATTGGCTAACACCGTATGACACTCTTCACACCAGTTTACTGTAGTAGACTCACGGTAAAGCAACTTCTCTTCAAACATCTTGATGATGAACTCTTGTTCCCACTTGGTGTACAACTCATCACAGGTTGCAAACTCACGTGTTTCTGAGAATGAAAGCCCCAAAGTTTTAAGCTCTTTTCTCATGTATGCAATGTTTGAATAGGTCCAATCTTTAGGGTGTCTTCCATGCTTAATAGCTGCATTTTCAGCAGGCATACCAAAGGCATCCCATCCGATTGGGTGCAGAACATTGTAGTTTTGTTTACGGTAATAACGTGCCATCGCATCACCAATACTGTAGTTTCTTACATGACCCATATGCAGACGACCACTAGGAAAAGGGAACATACTCAAAATGTACTTTTTCTTTAAACTCTTGTCATCTTTTGGCTCAAACGCCTCTTGCTCACTCCACTTTGTTTGCCATTTGTTTTCTATCTCTTTTGGACTATAACTCATACTTGCTCCATTGGCTTAAATTGTGCGAATTATACCAAATTAAATCCTATGGAGGGATTAGAGCTAAAAAGCCCACTAAAACAATATAATAAATTAAAAACAAACACACAAGACATAAAATAAAACAAAAAAAATTTCTCTTTATCTTAAACTAATCAATTAAGAAAAACATCCTTATTCTTTTATATAGATTAATATTTGTTTCATACATAATCACTTATAATAGATAAAAGATAAAAAACACTCAGGGGATATAATATGACTTTAAAAACAATTAGCATTTCACTTTCAATACTACTTCTAACAGCATGTAGTTCACAAAAAATAAAAAAAGAAGATATCGAATCAAATCTTACAACACAGATAGATAATAATATCATTTCAGAACCAATACTTGAAAATGAGACTATTATAAATAATTCAGCTGAAACTATTACATATGGAATCTCTGGAGATTTTGAAGGAAATTATAAACTTCAAAATTTTATACAACGTATGGTTTCACAAAATGGATTTGATGAAGCAACACTCAACCAACTCTTTTCAGAGGCAAAAAATACTAAATTAATGCCTGAACCAATTTATGAAAGAAGAAGAGGACAAACCATAAGTACTAATAGAATGGGAACATGGGATAGATATAAAAATATGTTTATCTATGAGAACAATATTCAAAGAGGTTTAGCATTTTGGGAAGAACATAAAGATGCACTAAACCGTGCGTATGAAACATATGGTGTATTACCAGAATATATTATGGGTATTATTGGAATAGAGACAGCTTATGGTGTCAACTTTGGAAAGAAAAAAGTCATAGATGTATTAACTACAAAAGCCATGACTGGAGATAGAAGAGAGGATTTTTATACTGATCAATTAGAAAAATTTCTTATTATGACAAAACAAGACAACCTTCAACCTGCTGAACTTATGGGTTCAAGTGCTGGTGCCATGGGATATGGTCAATTTATTCCTAGTTCATACCTTGACTTTGCTGTTGATTTTAATAATGATGGAGTAACAGACTTATGGAATGCAGAAGATGCCATTGGCTCTATAGCCAACTACTTTTCACGTAATGGATGGAACCGTTCACTAAAAACAGTTGCAGTTAGAGCAAAATATAGAGGCAATCGTTTTAGAAGACTAAAAACAGGATACAAAACAAAGTATTCACAGTATACTCTAAGAAAAAGATATCATATTACTCCTAGACAAAGACTTCACTTTAATGGAGCTGTTTCACTTATAAAGCTACCTAGATATGCACACGATGAACTCTGGATGGGAACACATAACTTTAGAGTTATAACTACGTATAACCATAGCGAACTATATGCAATGGCTGTACACCATTTAGCCAATACAGTTAGAAAACGAAGGTATGGACACTAATCTTGGGAACATAGACTTTTAGTCTATGCTTTCTAAAACTCTTCTTTTGTCTTAGCACTCTCTACAATAGATATAATAATGGTATAAAGGTTAGCAATAATTGCACCTGCAACTAAACCTATAATAAGTTGTGTATGTGTTCCTGTTGTTCCAAACTGAAACATTAAAAATGCTGGAAGTAGATGTAAATCAGCCACTAATGAACCTGCTAGAAGCTCTGCTGAAAGTAGGTTACGTACCCCCAGCTTAAGAAGAGTCGATATCATATTGATACTTGCTGCTGCAAAAAGAGAGATAACTGAAGGTTCAAAAAGAAATGAAACTGATGTTGTTAAAGACATTAATGTAAAAAAGATATAAAAAACTTTACCCCAATTCATAAC
>JALUMR010000062.1:0-4391 GCA_027055805.1 Campylobacteraceae bacterium | reverse complement strand
GTACCTTGTTCGTACATGGCACGCTGTTTTTCTTTCTCTTTTTCACGCTTTGCTTTAGCTGCTTCATTTGCTCTAAACTCTGAAATAGAGAAGTTTAGCCACATCAAGATTGGAGAAGCCACAAAGATAGAAGAGTAAGTACCCACAACAACACCCACTAAAAGTGTAAATGAGAAACCTTTAAGTGCCTCTCCACCAAAAAGGTAAAGGGTCAACACAACAAAGAATGTTGTTAATGAAGTCAACGTTGTACGTGAAAGAGTACGTGTAACTGACTCATCGATTACATCACCTAAATCAACTGATTTAATGGTTCTAATCCCTTCTCTAATACGGTCAAAAACAATAACCGTATCATTTAAGGAGTACCCTAAAATGGTCAAAATCGCTGCTAAAATAGGTAAGTTAACATCTATTTGAGTCAAGGCTAAGGCTCCTGTTGCAATAGTAACATCGTGAATCAATGCTATAACTGAAGCCAAGGCAAAACGCCACTCAAATCTAAAGGAGATATAGATTAGAATTCCAGCAATAGAAAGAAGCATCGCCATAAGACCTTTTGTACGAAGTTCATCTCCAACGGCAGGGCCTACCATATCTACACCTCTAACTTTAAAACTACCTGTACCCTCTAAAATTTTTCTCATCTTGTCACTCACATCAGAGTCCACACTTTTACTTGTACTTTTAGTACGAATAGCAATCTCACTATCAGAGCCAAAAAAGGTAACCGTTGCACCCTCATAAGCTTTAACATCGGAGAGTGCTTCTCTAACCTTATCAATAGGAGCTTTCCCCTCATATTTTACTTGAACAATAGTACCTCCTGCAAAGTCAATACCATAGTTTAAACCTTTAGTTGCAATGAGTACAATAGAAGCTAAAACCATTAAAATAGAAAAAGTTCCTACTTTTTTTGCATTTGCCATAAAGCCTATAATGGGCTGGTCATGTCTAAATACTTCCATTATTTAGCTCCTTTTTCTTGTTTTATTCCAAACCAAAAGTTTAGTCTGTTTTTATCTATCTTAGGAAGTAACCACTGATAAATTCCATGTGTTCCTAAAATTGCAGTTAACATTGAAGCTAAAATACCAATACTCATGGTTAAGGCAAACCCTTTAATAGGACCTGTACCATAAGCAAAAAGTACTACCGAAGCAATAAGTGTTGTTACGTTTGCATCCCAAATAGCAGTAAATGCATTGTTATACCCTTGCTCAATTGCTTTGGTAATGGAACTTCCTTGATGAAGTAGCTCACGAATACGTTCATTAATAATAACGTTTGCATCGACTGCCATACCAACGGTCAGGACAATACCTGCCATTCCAGGAAGAGTTAAGGTTGCACCTGCAAGTGACATAATGGCTAAAAGTAAGAATAAGTTAGCAATCAATGCTGCATTGGCAATTACTCCTGCCATTCCATAATAAAGCACCATAAAGATAACAACCAATACAAAACCAAACACTAACGCGATAGAAGAAGCTTTAATATTATCAGCCCCAAGACTAGGGCCTACACTTCTTTTTTCTTCAACCTGAACGGGAGCCAGTAAAGCACCTGAACGTAAAGCAATAGCAACATCATGTGCCTCTTGAGGTGTAAAATCTCCAGTTATTTGAACTCTACCACCACCGATTCTTGTCTGAACATGTGGTGCTGTATAGACTTGACCATCTAACACTACAGCCATTCGAGCTTTTGTAGGAGCAGCTTTTTCAGTAAAATCTGCAAAAATCTTTGAACCTTGTCCATCTAAAGAGAAGTTAATAAGTGGTCTATTACCATTTTTTTCGTAACCCACTTGTGCATCAGTCAACATAGAACCATCCAAAATAGGAATAGAATAAAGAAGATACTTAGTACGGTTGTCAGCTACATCAGTTAAAATAACATCTCCATACTGTTTTGCTTCTGCAGCTGTCATACTGTATACACGGTTAGCTCTATCTTCATCAACAGCCATCATCTGTAAATGTGCAGCTTTAGCAATTAATGCTCGTATACGTTGTTCATCTTCTGCTGTTTTAATTCCTGGCACTTCTACTAAAACCTTATCTTTGCCCTGCTTCGCAACAGTTGGTTCAGCCAATCCAAACATATTTAGACGCGTTCTAATGGTATCAACAGCTTGGTCAATAGCATGCTGCTTAGTTATTTTAGCTAACTCAGGACTTAATGTCATTTCATAAACCAAATTATCTTTTTTAATAGAGACATCTTTAAAATCATCTTTTAAAAGTTTATCTACTTTGGCTACATCTTCTGCATCCAATAGTTCAAAAGTAACTTTATTATCTGTTACTTTAAGGTCTTCAAAAACAATATCTTTATCTTCTAAGTTATATTTAATAGTTGTACCAATAGACTTCAATTTAGATTCAAGTGCAACTTCTGTTTTTACGGATAATAACATATGAAGTCCACCTTGTAAGTCCAATCCAAGAGTGATTTTTTTACCAGTTGTATTACTATCTTCACTCTGCACTAAAGAGGGAATAGAAAAAACTATCCCAAATAAAAATGCAAAGAAAAATATAACAACTCTATAATTTAACTTTCCCATCGCTTACGCTTCTACCTTTCGGTTGATAAAAGCTTTGTCTAACTTAACAATTGATGTATCGTTCAGTTTGATTTTGATAAAATCTTCTTCAACTTTAACTATTTCAGCGTAAAGACCACCAGATGTAAGTATTTTGTCACCTTTAATAAGTGACTCCAACATTTCATTATGCTCTTTTTGCTGTTTTTGTTGAGGTCGAATGATTAAAAAGTAAAAAATACCAAATAAAAAGATAAGTGGTAAAAATTGTGCTACTTGTTCCATAAGGGAATCCTTTGAGTTTATATATAAAAATTAGTGAGCATTTTAACATTAAGAAGATAACAGAAGGCTTTTTGATAGCCCTTTTGAGTGCTGGGGGGCTCTACTTAGATTGGTTTGGTTTGGTCAACAACCTCATCAATACTATTTTGGGACTTGCCACCCTATACTTCCTTCTTTTAGCAGACAAAAGAACATGGACTTGGACAGGTTTTTTCATAGGTGTTTTATGGTTTTGGTGGATAGGAATTAGCTTCAAAAACTACGACATGGCTTGGGCTATACCTATTCCTATTTTTATTCTTGGGCTTATTTATATGGCTATTTTTTATGTTACCATCACTATAACTCAATTCATTGGACGTGTTTTAAAAGTGAATCAAGGACAGACACATTGGTCTACCCCTACATGGCTTGATTTAGTCTCTAAAGTATTCATTTTACTCACTTTATCATACATTCATCCTTTTGGTTTTGACTGGTTTAAACCAGAACTTATGTTTACAAATAGCTATTTAGGTGTAGAAAAATGGCAATTTGCATTGATATTACTCTCTATAGCTCTAACTATTTACAAAAAACAACTCCTTTTTCTTTTTATAACGCTTCTTGCCTATCCTTATGCCAATCATTTTAAAGGAAAGTCAACCATAAACTCTCTCATTGAACTACATGGTACCCATACAAATGTAAAAGACAAATGGGACAACACGTTAAAATCTAAACATATAGATGCTGTTTTTATTGCCATAAGAGAGGCTATAGCAGAAAAGAAAGAGGTGATTGTATTTCCAGAGTCTGTATTTGCTCTTTTTCTCAATACTCAACCCAAACTTATGGAGGCACTGCAAAACTATTCAAATGATATTACGATTGTACTCGGAGCCTTATATTGGGAAAACAATATTCCCCGTAACTCAACCTATATTTTCCAAAATGGAGCCTATACCATAGCAAATAAAGTAAAACTGGTTCCATTTGGAGAGGAAAACCCCCTACCCGACTTTATGGGAAAATGGATAAATGAACTATTTTTTGATGGAGCCCCTGATTATATTGCTTCATCTGACTTTACAGACTATACGATACATGGTATTACCTACAGAAATGCTATCTGTTTTGAAGCCACCTCTGAAAAACTCTATGAAGGAAAACCTAAAAACATGATAGTTCTAACCAACAATGGCTGGTTAACTCCTTCTATAGAGCCTACCCAACAAAAAATACTTCTGCAATACTATAGTAAAAAGTACGGTACAACCATATACCATGCTGTCAATATGTCTGACTCTTATATAGTACAAAATGGTAAAGTTATAAAATGAGAAGAATTAAAATTCACTATAGTGAGGCACTAAATGCCCAATCATAAAAAGTTTTACCTTACCCCATTACATGCGTACCAGTACATCTCCAAACTACTACCAGCAAGTTGTCGCTACTACCCCACTTGTTCTGAGTATGCAAAGTGGCAATTTGAGCTTAATGCCCCTCACAAAGCCTTTGCTCAAAGTGGACTAAGGATTTTACGTTGTAACCAGCTCTTTGAAGGGGGAAT
>JALUMR010000061.1 GCA_027055805.1 Campylobacteraceae bacterium | reverse complement strand
ATAAAAAACTGAATAAATCTACCTGCAATGGGGGCTAATGTTTTCCAATAAATAGCACCAATGGTTTTAGGAATAATTTCTGAAAAAAATAAAATAGCAAAGGTAAGTACTATAGAGACATAAACCATAGCACCATCACCATAGAGTTTAGACGCTTGTGCACCTACTGCTGCTGCACCTAGTGTATTGGCAATGGTATTTAAAATTAAAATAGATGCAATAGAGACATTGATGTTTTCTTTGTGAGAGCGTAGCAGTTTTCCAGCACTTGGATTTTCCCTCTCTAAAACAGAAACGTATGACATTTGTACTGAGAGCAGTACGGACTCAAGAATAGAACATAAAAATGAAACTCCTACAGATAGGAGAAAGAAGAGTATAAGATAACTCATTTAATTTGATAAACCTTTAAAATAAAATTATGGTCGCAAGACCTAAGAAGCTAAAGAACCCTACTACATCAGTAACTGTTGTCAATATAACAGTACTGCCAATAGCAGGGTCAATATTTAATCGCTCTAATAAAAGAGGAATAGTCGCTCCAAAAAAACCAGCCATAAGTAGATTTATAATCATAGAAAGGGCAATAACAAAGCCCAAATTCTCTATATGAAACCAAAAAGTGGCAATAGTTCCTATGATTATAGCAAATAAAAAACCATTTAATAATGAAATACTCACCTCTTTCATAATAATTCTTTTAGCATCAATAGATGAAATATCACCCAAAGTTAACTGACGAACAACAACTGTTAAAGTTTGTGTTCCAGCATTTCCCCCCATGGAAGCAACAATAGGCATAAGAACAGCCAAAGCAACCATAGAGTTTAAAGTATCTGAAAAAAGTCCAATAACAAATGAAGCTAAAATAGCTGTAACAAGATTTAGCCCTAACCAAGTAGCACGTGTTTTACCTGCTTTTAAAATCTGTTCATCCTCTTCTACATCATCATTTAATCCAGCAAGATGATATATCTGTTCAGTTGCCTGTTCTGAGACAATATCATGAATATCATCAGATGTAATTCTACCAATTAGCTTACCATTTTTAGTCACAATAGGCATAACAAAAAGGTCATACTCTTTAAACAGACTTACAACATCTTTTATATCATCCGTATCAAAAGCAATAATGGGTTCAAAATTTGAGTCTGACTCTTCTATATTTTCTTCAAAAGTTTTTTGAAAATCAAAGGTTAAAAGGTCATCTAAATCTATACTATAAAGCAATACTCCATTTTTAGTCGTTATAAACAGATTATGAACATTTTCTAACTCATTAGATTTTTTAAGTTTGGAAAATTTGTTAATTGCATCTTGGACAATCTCATTCTCAGTGGCTGTAAAGACCTCCACCTGCATGTAAGAACCAGCTTCATTTTCATTGTACGATTGAAGCAGTGTAATCTCATCTTGGTCATCTTTATCAAGATTCTCAAAAACCTCTGAAGCCATCTGGGCATCATGATCATGAAGCTCCTGCATAAAGTCAACTTGGTCATCACTCTCTAGCTCTTTTACTGCCTCTGTTAAATCATGAACCTCTAATGACTCCACCATATCATCAAAATATCTATCGGGTAACTCTAAGGCGACATCCCCTAATATATCTTTAGGTATCAGTTTAATGGCTTCAGAAAACTTCTCTTCATCATACTGCTTTAAAATATTTACAATTTCGGAGAAGTGACGTTCTTCATCTCCATGAGATGCTAAGTACTCTTTTAATAGCTTCATCTACAATCTCCATATTTTTTTGGAATTATAGCTTAAGGAAAGAGTTAACTACTTTAATAAACTTCTTCACCTCTCACACATCGAACATAAAACTCATTGAGTATTGAATCTTTAGAAGTGGTTCCATAATTAAAATCTACATTCCAAGCATACCCATCGGATGAAATATCTACTGTTGATGACCAGTAATAGCCTTTTATCGATACATTTTTAAACTCTTTTTTAATCGAAGGTTTATACTCATTGATATCAACAATTGACTGAAGCTCTTTAATATTTGGGAGCCTCCAGTCATCTTTTTTTCCTAAAACCAACTCTTCGCAATACGCTTTTGCACCCTGCCAATCTTTTTTTAGCACTTTAACATCACTACTATCTTGCCATATTAAATCTTGCATTTCATTTGCATTTAGATTAAATACAATAACGGTTAAAGCCAACATAGATTTCATCTTCATCTCCTACTTCTCCCTTACACATCGAACGTAATGTCTTTTTGACTTCATATCCGTAGAGGTTTTTCCTACTCCAAAATCAACAACCCATGCATAATCAGGAGAAGAGACATCTTGACTTGATGACCAGTACTTTTTTGGGAAACTCTTTTTAAATGCAGGAACAATTGCTGAATCATATCTATCATAATCAACAATACTCAACAACTCTGCATAAGTAGGAACTCTCCAATCATCAAAATTAGAAAACTCTAATGCGTGACAATACTTCTTTGCTCCATTTAAATCTCTTTTACTACGGCTAGGGTATTCATTATCTTGCCACATTAGCCCAAGTTTTGTATCGTTAACTGTATTGTGCTTGGTTCTGTGAAATCTCTGAAGTTTTATACTGTCTTTTTTATCAAGAAGTTTTCTATATGCCTCTGTAGGTTCTAACTTTTTTTCAAATTCAAACATGACCTTAAGTGAGCCATAAGATGAAACATAAACCTTTTTTTCTCCGTGCTTTTCACACTCACTATTAATAGATTTTACAACTTTAAGAACATGGTCACCCTCTTCTAACGTAAGAGGGGTAATCTCTTTGGTTAACTTTATACTTTTGTTACCATCTACATAAAGTGTTGCATTTTCACCTTTATAGTGAATCACGACCTTTCCCTCTTTAGCCATAAGTGTTGAAGCCACAACTATTAAAACCATAGAAAACAGTACTTTTTTCAAAATCTCCCCTTAAACTTATAATAGTAATAAGTTTAACATAATTAGGTTAAGACTTTAAATTTTAAAACTATCAAATCCCTCATACTTACTAAAAGACAACAAATAAAGACTTTGTAGTAAGTTAGGAGAAATTTTACTCAACTCTTGAAAAACATTATTTTCA
>JALUMR010000060.1 GCA_027055805.1 Campylobacteraceae bacterium | reverse complement strand
TGAAACTTGAAATTGTGACACCAAACGGTGTCATTTTCGATGATGAAGTAAAACAAGTTACTCTACCTGGTAGTGAAGGCGAGTTTGGTGTTTTAGCTGGACACGCTGCTGTTGTTTCTCTTTTAGACACAGGTGTAATTAGCATTGAACGTACAGATGGCAAAGTTGTCTCTGTGGCTATAAATGGTGGTTATGTTAAAGTGGATGAAGAGAAGACTTTATGTATGATTGATGGTGCTGTAGCACTCTCAGGAGACGATACAAACCTTGCTAAAGCCATTGGTGAAGCAAAAGAGCTACTAGAAAAAGCTCAATCTACAAGTACTACTATTGCAGCTGCAATTTCTAAAGTAGAGAGTATTAAGTAGTAATATTATTTAGTCGGGTTTTCCCGACTAAACTAAATTAGTAAACTATAATCTTATAGAGATGCCATATGCGTATTATCTCTAATCACTCTTCTTCCCCATAAAAAACGTTTTTTATAAAAATCTTTTTCATTGAAGTTAAATATTACAACTTTTTTTGCACCAGAACTTGCATGGATAAAGTTTCCAGAACCTAAATAGATTCCCACATGTGAAACTCTTCCCGTTCTTTTTTTATGTGTATCAAAAAAGACCATGTCACCTTTTCTTAGATTTTGGTAGTTTACATATTGTCCCACCTTTGCTTGGTCACGAGATACTCTTGGTATATTTATTCCTGCATCTCTATATACTTTTTGAGTAAAACCAGAACAGTCATAGTTATAAGGACCAGTTGCTCCCCATACATATTTTTTTCCTAAAAGTTTTTTAGAGTTATTTTCTATTAGACGCGTTATATTATACAAGTTATTTCTATAGTTGGTATATGCAAGATGTTGTGCTTGTGGCTGAAAATGTTGTGGTCTTTGATAATTGGAGTATCGTCTTGGTGGAGTAGGTGCATCTATAACTTCTATATGTTGCATCTCATAAGAAGGAGCTGTATCATAATGAGTTATAGTTGCTGTTCTATTTATTGGGTATGTGGTAGCCAATGGAAGTTGTGCTATTTGTTCTTGTTGAAGTTGAAAGAGTTCAGCTCTACTTTTTGGTTTTACATCATCTTTACCTGAACAGGCACTGAAAAGAGTGGCAGAGGTGACTAGCATTAGATTGATTAAAGTTGTTTTTCTCATGTATTATTCTCCCTAGAATTAAAATATTAGTGTAGTTTGTTTTTCTAAATTTAGTATAGCAATAAAGTTGTGATGTAAATGTGAAAAAAATACAAAAATTTATTTTTATAGACTTTTTTGAAAGCTCATTATTATGGGCTGTTAAATAGTATTTTTTATAAAATAACGATTGTTTTTTTATAATTAATATCATTGTATAAACTTTTGATTAATTTAAATAAAAATATTAAATTGTGAACTTATTATTTACAATAAATATTCATACGGGTTAATTTAAGACATGATTAGAAAAATATATATTTATATAAATTAACAAGCCTTTAGAGAGGTCAAATATGTTAATATTTTTTAGATTGAAAAAAAAGGAAATAAATATGGGACTTTTTGATAGCCTCTTTGCCTATCTTGATAAGAGTTCAGCCATTACAATTTTTGTTTTAGCTCTACTCTCTATTTACCTCTTTCTTGTACTTTGGATTTTTATATACAGATATTTTTCATTAAAAAGTAAAGTTGCAAGAGAAGAGAAATCTTTAAAAAAACTCTATATGGGACGCTCAAAAAGTGTAGAAAAAGACTCTTTACTTTTTATTTACCTCTCTAAAGTATTGGTACCTAATAGCTCTATATTTTCAGTGGCTAAAAATGATGCCATAAAAGATGCTACAGGTGGGCTTACAGCTCTTTCTATCATCGCTTCTACTTCACCCTTCATTGGACTGTTTGGTACGGTTGTGGCTATTTTGGAGACTTTTTCAAAGTTGGGTGGGCAGAGTGGTGGTTCTTCCATTGCTATTGTAGCTCCTGCTATTTCAGAAGCATTGGTGGCAACGGCTGCTGGTATTGCTGTGGCAACATTTGCTTACTCTTTTCACTTGATACTAAAAAGAAAAGCCTATGAGTTAAATGTATTGTTAGAGAGTCAAGCTGACTTGATTCTTTCTCAAAAGGCATAATATGTATGAGTGGGATGAAGCTCCTGATTTAAATATTACACCACTAATTGATGTGATGTTGGTACTTATGGCAATATTTATGATTACCATTCCTGTTATGCAATACGAAGAGAAGATTAATCTTCCTGATGGTTCTCAAAAAGCAGCCGTTTCAGATAGTAAAGCTATAACTATTAGAATTGATAAAGCATTAACCATATATTATAAAGATGATACTTTTACGTTAGACTCTTTTCCAGATGCATTTAGACTTAAGGCAGCTGATATAGATAAAAAAGAGGTAATTTTTATCAATGCTGACAAAGAGATAGCCTATGAAAAAGTAATTTTTTTATTAAAAGTTGTTAAGCAGAGTGGTTTTACTAAAGTATCACTGCTTACACAATAGTTTATAATAGAAGGGAGAGATAATGAATCGTGGCAAGATGTTTTCAGGTATTGTAGCACTATTGATTTATATGTTAATGATTTTAACCATTCTCTTTTTTTATAATATCCATCAAGTCAAAGCAAAGAATTATGTAAAGAAAAATGAAAATAGAGTTACCGTAACGTTAGTAAATAGCGATAAAACAGTTTTAAATAGAAGTGATAAGCGTTCTAATAAAAATAAGCCAACACCTCTTGTAACTCCACCTATCCCTTTAAAAACTCCTCAAAAGATAGTTCCTAAAAAGAAGGTAGCTTCTAAAAAAGTTCAAAAAGTTTCTAAGCCTATTCATAAGAAGATAATACCACGAAAAGTAGTTATACGAAAAAAGGTAAAACCTAAAAAAGTTGTTAAACCAAAACCTAAAAAAAGAGTTGTTGTCACAAAGAAGATACCTAAAAAAACTGTTCCTAAAAAAATAGCACCTAAAAAAAGGGTTCCAAAAAAGGTTGTAAAAAAGCTTCCAAAGAAAAAAATACCAAAGAAAGTTGTAAAAAAAATACCAAAGAAAAAAGTACCCAAAAAAGTGGTA
>JALUMR010000059.1 GCA_027055805.1 Campylobacteraceae bacterium | reverse complement strand
GACAAACTATGAAACATTTAACCCTATTTTTAATACTTATCTTCACTGCATGTAGTTCAAGCCAACAGTCCAAGGAGGAAAATTTTCCTCCTAAAGAGAGCGAACTATCTCACGTTCCCAACTGTGCCGCCGATGGCGAGGGATGTCAGCAGTTTAATCCGAATTTGTAATTAATCTCTCTTCTCCTTGAGCATTTTTTTATACTCCTCATAACTCATTTTCTTATCTTGCGTATACTCATCATGAGTATGATGCCTTTTATAGTCACACTCTTTTTGATTTGTACAAAAGTTCTCATCTTGTAGCCAATTATAAGTTCCTTTATAAAATTCATCTTTTGAGGAACAGGCTGAAAAAAGTAGTATCGTTGAAGCTATAATTAGTACTTTTTTTAACATCAATTTTATTGTATTGCTACTCATTTACTATCTTCTTTTCGTCTATCTGCTTTTAAACTCAAATTCAAAGAAGACCCTTTAACTGTATGCTCAACTCTAAATGACATCTCTCCTTTAAAT
This sequence comes from Campylobacteraceae bacterium, assembly GCA_027055805.1. GTDB lineage: Bacteria > Campylobacterota > Campylobacteria > Campylobacterales > Sulfurovaceae > UBA1140. The sequence continues at coordinate 10,927 of JALUMR010000059.1, read as the reverse complement.
GCTCTATCCATACGATACCAATGCTTTCTATCATAACTAACCCATATCATTTCATTTTTTTTGCGAGTATTTCCATAAATATATAAATCATTTTTAAGTACTAATGCAATACTTTTTTTCACATCTTTTTTAAAGGTATCTCCTTTGATACTAATATGAAAGGGTACTTTACTTCCTGATGGAATAAGTGTTACATACTGCATGGGTTTTAAATTAGTGGCTGTACCTTTCTCTATCACAGGTTTAGCTGAAAGTCCATTTGGCTGTGTGACACATCCACTTAATACAATTACGGTTACAAGTGAGAATAAAATTTTAACTCTATTTTTCATCTTTTTATCCTTTATATTATATTTATAGTAGAAGTATCTCACAATAAAATGTGAGAAAAATGGGAAAGGCAAGATTTCATAAATTTACACTAAAATATACTATGAAAAATGAATTCTTAAACCTAACCCTTCTCTATGTTGAAGATGATGAAATTATTCGTCAAAATGCTGTAGAGTATCTCTGTGATTCTTTTAAAGAGGTATACCAAGCCAAAGATGGAGTGGATGCACTAGAGGTCTATAGAGCCAAAAAACCTGATATTATCATTACCGATATTAAGATGCCACGTCTTAATGGTTTAGGTATGGCAAAAAAGATTAGAAGAGAAGATAAACAAACTCCTATTGTGATTACTACGGCTTTTACAGATACAGAGTATCTTATGGAGGCTGTGGAGCTACAACTTATTAAATATATCGTTAAACCTATTACTTCTAAAAAGCTAACTGAGGCATTATCACTTATCTCAGAGCATCTTCATATCGACAGTATACTCTCTATAGATAGGGAAAAACAGTACGATAGCTTAAATAAATCTCTAGTGATAAATAAGGAGTTAATAACCCTTACCCATAAAGAGCTACAACTTTTTGATTTACTCGCTAAAAATCATCATAGAGTGGTCAACTATGAAGAGATAGAAAACGGTGTTTGGTACGATGATTATATGAGTAAAGATGCTCTACGTGCACTCATTCGAACCCTTCGTAAAAAGCTTCAAGGTGATTACATAGAGAATGTTTCAGGCTTTGGTTATCGACTCACAGTGAAATAACATTTTCTTCACATTATTTTGGGTTATACTACCTGTATGAAAAAGTTTATTAGACATCTTGAAAAACTAGGAACCGATGGCTTTAGCCTCGTCTTGTTCGGGACTAAAGTCTCCGATTCCAAAGAGTTTTTCAAGAAATTTATTTTACTATCTATCCTCTTCTCTACATTACTTATAGCCGATGGGAGACCATTGGTTGTAAAATCATTACATACCAATGAAGAGATAAACATAAGTGATATAGAAAAGTATGCTTCTAAATTTGAAATAAAAACACAAGATGAAGAAGATATAGATTTTGAGATTGTCCTTTTTGATAGTGAAGAGGATTATACTCTAAAACAGAATAATAAAAAGAGCTATACATGGTTTATGCTTGAACTGGATAACAATCTAACAAGTGGTAACTACTGGGTAGAACATACCAATTTTAAATTTACCAAGCATACGTTTACGAAAGAACAATCTGTAGATAATTTTTCACTCTTTGGGCGAAAGTTTTTCTCATTTACCTACGATAAATCAAAAGATAGCCAACTATATTTTCTAAAAGCCATCCCCAAACAGTCACATGTTGTTGCAAAAGCATCGCTGTATACCCCTCAAAGTTTCTCAATATGGGCAGAGAGCTATGGTTTAAAACTACTGTTTTACTTTTTCCTCTTTGGACTCATTTTTATGACAGCCATTTATAATGGGGCTTTGTATCTCTATAATCGTGAAACATCATTTCTCTACTATATGCTCATGCAGATTTTTATGGTAGGTGTTTTGGTATATCAAACTGATATTATTCAAATTTACGTCATGGGCAATGTAGAAGATGAAGAGATAGCTATTTTCTTCTACTTTATTCTTGTGGAGATAGCGATTCTTTTTATATTATACTTTATACGTGCATTTTTAGAAACCAAAAAATATCTGCCTTTTCATGATAAGATTTTACACTACATTACTCTGTTTGCTTGGGTCGATTTGATACTCTTTTTTGTTCCTATTATGATGATACTGCAAATATATAGTTTTGTAATCCTCTATGTTGTCGTAGTAGCATCGTTTCGTTTTAGGCAAGGCTACAGACCTGCACTCTTTTTTCTTTTTGGTTGGTCAGCACTGATGATTGGTGTGTTTATCTCAGATTTTGTTCCCGAAAATACATTGACGATTGATTCTCTTGTCCTTGGTTCAACCATTGAAGCACTGTTTTTAGCCATTGCTATATCTTATAAGATGCGAGAGATTAAAGATGAAAAAGAGGAGCAAAAAGAGCTACTTGTCCATCAAAGTAAACTGGCTTCGATGGGCGAAATGCTAGGCAATATCGCCCATCAATGGCGACAACCTCTAACTCGTATGGGTTATATACTTATGAATATAGAAGCCAAAGACAAAGAAGAACGTCATGCCAAAAAATTGGAAGAGGCATCCCTGCAACTGGAGTTTATGTCGCAAACTATTGATGACTTTAGAGACTTTTATAGACCCAAAAAAGAGAAGGAGTCTTTTGGTTTAGTAGAGGAGACCCAAAAGGTCATTGCTCTACTAAATCTAAATGAGATTGAAGTTGAACTAAAAGCCAAAGAGGAGATAACGATTGTCAATTATAAAAATGAGTACAAACAGGTGATACTAAACCTTTTAGTCAATGCAAAAGATATACTGTTACAACGAGCCATATCTTCCCCTAAAATCATCATCGAAATAAATAGAGAATGTCTCACCATCAGTGATAACGCAGGAGGCATAGAGCTTGACAATATTCAAAAGGTATTTGAGCCATATTTTAGTACAAAAAGAGATGGATTGGGTATTGGGCTTTATATGTCTAAGAGTATTGTTGAGAAAAATATGGGGGGAGAGATGAGGGTTGAAAATGGTGAGGATGGGGCTGTATTTTATCTGTTATTTATGAAGTAGAAAGTTTACTTCTAAGTATTTTTTCGTTAAAGTGCAAAACAATAAAACAAGGGCTAAAAATGAATAAAGACAAACTAAAAGGTCTTATGTGGGGTTCACTTCTTGGTGATGCTTATGAAAAAAAAGCGTTTACTCTTTATGGTGAGCAGGTTATTTGGCTACTTGAGTACATAAGTGAAAGTAGAGTTTATGACCCTTTTGTTTTTGGTGATATTTGGCAAAAAAAGATGAATGCTTATGATGGTGAGTTGGACAAAGCCTCTAAAGATGCTCTAGTTAACATAAAATCTGGTCGTTCATTTTTGGGAGCTGGTTCAAGCTCTCATGACCTCTCTGTAGTGGGAAGTCATGCACCTATACTCTTTACCTTAAAGGGAATGGATGAGATGTTGGAGTCTGTGAAGTTTCATAACTGCTTGACACACATGACCAAAGAGACCATTGATGCTAGTAAATACATTGCAGAGGTAACGTTAGCAATGATTTATAACTTAGATGTGGAAAACACCCTAATAGAACGTGCAAAGTTTTATGGGGAAGAGGTTAAAGCAGAGCTAAAAAAAGCTGTAGCCTTAAAAGACAAACCTGCCAATGTTGCCTTGAGTACTTTAGGTACACACTCGCATGTTCATGGTGCTTTGGCTTCGACTATTTATCTTTTATTGAACTACCATGATGACTTTGACACTTTATTAGAAGTAAACTTAGAAGTAGGAGGAGATGTATCAGCACGTGCTATGGTGGCTGGAATGGTTGTTGGAGCTAGGTATGGATTTGAAAAAATCCGACCTAACTGGGTAGAAGAACTCAAAGAGTATGAGAGACTTAATAGCCTCATAAAGTAATTTAGATGAACTTAAAATAAGCTACTGTTAAAAGTAATGCACCTAAAAAATAGAAAATATGTTCTTTAGGATTTGATTCTATATAGTACAAATCCATTGCTTTTTCATTAGAAAAAACATAAATCGCCAATAATCCAAACAGAACAGAGAATAGAGCCACCTCTATATTAAGAGGAATTTTTTCTATTAATGATGAAACAAAGGGTAGAAGCATTAAAACATATACCCCAAATAGAGTAAACCCTCGTCCTATTTTACAACGCAATAGAATTGCTGCAATAACAATAAAACCTATAAGTGCTGGAATAAGTAAAATACCTAAAGAGATATCTGTTTTTATTAAAAAATTGACCAGCATATAAAACATTACTATGGCTATTAGCCAAATAACGACTACTGTAAACTTCTTTTTAAAACTACTATTTGTATTGAATTTTGTCAACATAATGTTATTCCTTAATTATTTATGTTAAAATTATATCATAAATTACATTAAGGATAATTAATTCAAATAGTTGATAATAAAGAACTTTTATATAATATTGGAATATAAATATAGTATATATAAATAGCAATTAAAAATATTGCTAATCCTAAAAAGTATACTTGCTCTTTTATCCGTAATTTTTTATCTTTTTTTAGAGAGAAAAGCTTTAATGCTGTTCCATTAAGTAAGAGTATAATTATAGATATTGACATAATAATATTTAGAACAATAGAGCTGGTCAAAAAACTATTATCCATTTCAGGTACAAATAACTTGAACATTATATATTTAACAAATGGACTCAAAAATGTAATATACGCAATTAGTAGTATTGTCCATCTAGCTGTCTTTGAACTTAAAAGTAATCCCCAAATAAGAAAAATACCTATTGTAACCCCCAATAAAGTTCCAAGGACATCACTTCTATTTGTTATTTGTCCATAGATAAGTTCTTGATAGGCTATTGCAAACAAGAGTGCGATGGTAAGCAGTGAAAATATCCATATTAGAGTAACTACAATTTTCTTTTTTATATTATTCTCTCTTTTAAAATGTATTAATTTTTTTTTCATTTTATGTATCCTTTATCCCTAAATTATCAGAAGTATACTCTTTTTTAAAAAAATAATAATAAATAATAAAAAATAATAAAAAAAATATAATTTAATGATTTTTAGACCCAACATAGAAAAGGGGAGAAAGGAAGAATATAATGAATTAAGGAGTTTTCATTGACATACAATTAAATTACACTGTTGTAAAGTGATGTTAATAATGGTTTTCTATGTTAGGCTTAAGTGGATTATAACTGTATAGCGTGTACTTTACGTGTAGATTGGTCATTTTTTAAAATATTTATATCTCAAAAGATAATAAATAAAAATAAAATGGTATAATATTTCATATAAATAAATAGGGAGATTTTATGAAAGAAATCTTTAACAATTTCACTGCTTGGTTTTGGCCTTTTTTATCAAATATTTTCACTAGTTTAGGAGAGTTTATTGCAGGTATTTTTACATCTCTCTCTTCCAATCAAAGTGATATAGTAACAGTTATAGGATACATGGCTTTTGCAGCAATTAGCCTTTTTCTTCTGAAAAAATTATTGGATTTTTTAGTGGGATACTTTACTGGATTTACAAAAAATGACGTTAAAGATAAAAGTAAAAAAGCCTTTGTTTACACTCTTATAATTTTACTTATTTCTTCCTTCATTAGCTATAAAATGGGTACGGCTTCATGTCCTTAAACGTATAGTAAAGTTAACATTCACGAATAGATGTTAATTTATGTTAGAAGAGTGTTTCCTTAAGTAAAAAATATTAAATAAATCTACTAAATATAGGATTTTATAAAGATTTTTTTACTACTATTAAATATAGATACTTTACTAAGGAAAATCATGAAAAAACTCATATTTTTATTTTTTACACTCCTCTTTTCAATCCAACTTTTAGCACGTTCTGTTCCCAATGATTTAGCACAAGAATTAAGTTCAATTCCTTTAAATAAAAATAATTATAGTATTCAAATAGAAGCTGTTAACTCATCTTATCCTTTGGTCTCATGGAAAAGTCACACCAAACGTACCCCTGCTTCTGTTATTAAACTACTTACTATCTACTCCTCCCTACTTTCATTGGGTTATGACTACAGCTGGGAGACCAAATTTTATCATACAGGACGTATTAGAAATGGGGTTTTACATGGTAATCTAATCGTTAAGGCTTCAGGTGACCCTACCCTAAAAACTGAAGATTTAGATAGAATTGTATCTCAAATTAAAGATGCTGGTATTAGACGTATTGTTGGAAATATTGTTATAGATAGAACACTCTTTAAAGTTCCAACTAAAAATAATTCTGGTTTCGATAATAACAGGTACAGTCCTTACAATGCCATGCCTGATGCCATGATGTTCAATGAGCGAAAAAGTACGGTTTGTGTCTCGCTTAGAGGAAGAAGAGCAAAAGTTTCAAAAGATGTTCCTGACCACAGTTACAAAGTTATAAACAAATTAAAAATAGTTAACGGTTCATGTAGAGGAAAACGTGCTTGGCCTCGCGTAAGAATTAATAACTCAACACTTACTTTTTCAGGGAAGCTGTCTCGTCATTGTGGAACAAGAACCGTTTGTAAAGTTTTAACCAAGCCCTATCTTTCATTTTACTATGCACTCAGAGATAAAATGAAACAAAGAGGTATCAAAGTCCAAGGTAAATTTAAACTACAACAAACACCTAAAAATGCACAATATATTTTTTCGCACTACTCAAAAAGTTTAGAAGAGATTATATCTGTTCTTGCAAAAAAAAGTAACAACCTCTATGCTCGTCAAGTACTTTTAACTTTAGGTGCAAAAATCTATGGTAAGCCAGGAACACCTTATAATGGACGAAGGGCCATAGAAAAAATATTGGGACGATACAATCTTTTAGAAAAAGGAACGACCTTTATTGACAATGGTTCAGGATTATCAAGAAGCTCAAAAGTAACAGCTCAATCTTTAGCAAATATTCTAAAACATGGTTATCAAAATTATGGTCAACGATGGATGAATATACTCTCTATTGCAGGAGTAGATGGAACCATTAAAAGACGTTTTGCTAACTCTTCTGTCTTTGGTAGAGCTTGGATGAAAACAGGTACCATAAAACATGTTGCAAACATTGCTGGTTATGTTGAAGGAGCCTCTGGTCAGATATATGTCGTAGTGGTTCTAGTTAATGATAACTACTCAGCAAAATATGGAAGAAAACTTGCCAACAAAGTCATAGAGTGGGTTGCAGATACAAAATAACATGAAAAAAACTCTGGTAATTATGGCTGGGGGGAAAAGCTCCCGTATGGAACGGGATAAAGCTCTTTTACCTTTTGGGAACTATAATAGTTTAGCTCAATATCAACATAAACGCCTCTTGGCATATTTTGACAATATCTATATCTCTGCAAAAAGTAATAAATTTGATTTTGATATAGATGTTATAGAAGATAAATATAATAACTCCTCTCCTCTTGTAGCTTTAATTTCCATTTTTGAAACTTTAAAGGTAGAAGAGGTTTTTATACTTTCTGTTGATGCCCCTTTTATAAGTAAGCAAACCATAGAAAAACTCTATAAAGAAGCTGAAGATAAAAATAGTGTTATTGTTGCCAAATCCAATAATGGAGTCGAACCTCTTTGTGCCATCTATAGACGTAGTATATTAGATACAGCAAAAAAGTTTTTAAATGAAGAGAATCATCGTTTACAGGCACTATTAAAAAGTGTAGATACTCAAGAAGTCAGCATTAATACTAACGAATTTATGAACTTAAATTATCCCTTTGAGTATGAAGAAGCAAAAAGTCAACTGGACTAACCCTCTTCATTTAACATATTGGACATCATACTTTTTGTAAAGTAGACAAATTTTTCAAAGAGTTCACTTCTATATTTATCTTTGTGATAAATCATATAAAAGTTACGTTTACACTCAAAGTTCTTTAGAGGAATATGTATCAACGTTTTATTCTCTATCTCATTTTTTACAGAAATTTTCGATATACAAGTAAGGCATTGATGGTTTAAAAGTAACGATTTTATAGACTCAGTATGTCCCAACTCTAAAAAGATATTAATATGTTCAACTTTATCTTTGACATAATCTAAAAAAACTTCCCGTGTTCCAGAACCCTCTTCACGTAGTACCCATTTTTTATCTTGCAATGTATCAATAAAACACTCTCCTGAAAGTGCCTTATCTGTTGAAACTACTATCAACTCATCTACCCCCACTATCTCTTTGATAATATCAGCATCATTAACTATCCCCTCTATAAAACCAACATCAAGATTACCCTCTTTAATAAGATTTACAATGGTTTTAGTATTACCCTCTTTTAAAGCAACTTTCACATCAGGATAGTTGGTCATATAAGAGCAGATAATGGGAGGCATTAAATAGTCAACAATCGTTGTACTCGCCCCTACACGAACCATACCCTTGTTCACTGTGTTTTTAAACTCATATTCGATATCATTGATTTTTTTAATAATGGGTGAAATCTCTTTCTCAAAGGCACGACCCATCTCATTGAGAATAAGTTTTTTATTAATTCTATCAAAGAGAGGATTACCTAAGATTTTCTCAAGCTCTTTAATGGCCATGGATATGGCTGATTGGCTAAGACCCATGCCTTTTGCAACATTGGTAAGATGACCCTCCTTAACAACATTTAAAAATATCTCCATTTGTCGGAGGGTAAGTTTCTCTTTTTTATCTTTCATAAAATATTATATCAAATAAATAGTTTATTTTTAAGATATTCATAAAAAAAATTGAATAATTTTCATTTTATACTGAAAATATGCAATAAAATAATAATTTTACTGCATAATTAACTGTTATACTAAATCAACACCCTTTTCACCCTCGATAATAGCACCAATAACATAAGCATCTGTATTGGCACAAACAGCATCGACTTTATCTGCATCTACAACCAAAACCATACCTACACCCATGTTAAAAGTTCTAAACATCTCTTCCTCTTCTACATATTGTGACATAAACTCAAAAATAGGAAGAACCCTAATACTATCTTTAGAAATCTGAGCTCTCATACCTTCAGGTAGTACACGTGGCAAGTTTTCTACGATTCCACCACCTGTAATATGTGCCAATGCTGTGATATTTTCTCTATTGGCTTTAAACTCTTTTACATAGATTCTAGTTGGTTCAAGTAGAGTCTCGATAAGAGGTTTTCCATTAAACTCGGAGTCTAAGCTCATTCCTAACTTATCAAAGAAAAGTTTTCTAACCAGCGAGTAACCATTTGAGTGAACACCAGAACTTGGAAGTGCTAAAATAACTTGTCCCTCTTTTACATTTGAAACTGTATCCATCTCAGAACGCTCTGCAATACCTACGGCAAAACCAGCCAAATCAAAGTCATCATCTGAGTACATGCCTGGCATCTCTGCTGTTTCCCCACCGACGAGTGAACACTCTGAACGTCTACAACCCTCTGCAATTCCTGAAACCACATTTTTTGCATTTTCGGGAACCAAATTACCAGTTGCATAGTAATCTAAAAAGAACATGGGTGTTCCAAAGTTACAAATTAGGTCATTGACACACATCGCAACCAAATCAATTCCTACCGTATCAAACCGATTACTCTCAATAGCAAGTTTTAGTTTCGTACCCACACCATCTGTAGCAGAAAGTATCACTGGCTCTTTGTAACCTGTTGGAAGAGCATATGCACCTGCAAAAGAACCAATGCCTCCTATAACATTCGCATCGAATGTTGATTTTACATCGGCTTTAATTGCCTCTACAAAATCATTACCTGCATCAATATCTACACCTGCATCTTTATATGAAACTTTTTCCACTACTTTTTCTCCTCGTTACATGATGGAAAAGCTGTGCTCAGTACTTTTGTAATATAACAAAAACCTGTTAATCCACTCAAAATTAAAATGACCATCATACCTAACTGCAGTAAAAAAGCTGCCTTTATAGAACCTGAAGCTGCCAACATCATTGCAATACCAAGTGTCAATGCCAATAGAATTTTTTGTAGTTTTTCAACACACATTATACTCTCCAAAAATTTTTAAGTGATTATATCAAAATCTAACTGTTTAATGAGCGTCCAAGTTTTTCTTCTACAGAATTTACTTTTTTCCCTAGTCGCTATTGATTAACCTTCTTATTTAATTTTTGTATCATACAAAAAATGGAGTTTATTTATGATAAAATTAGTTTAATTTAATTATACGAGGAAATATGTAATGACAAAAAGAATATTATTGATATCTCTATTGGTAGGCACCACTTTAACCTTTATAGGCTGTGAAGAGAGCAATAAGACAGAAACACAGTTGACTAAAGAGCTAGAAAAAGGAAAACCCAGCCAAGAAAACTCTCAACTTGCCCAAAAGTTTTTTGATGAGGGTAACTACAAACAAGCCTTAGCTCATGACCTAAAACAGCTTGAAGAAGATTTAAAATACTATAAAGAGCAAAGTGCTGAAATCTCTCTTGATTACAATAACATAGGACTAAACTATGATGAATTGGAAGAGTATGATAAAGCATTAGAGTATTATAAAAAAGCAATGAAAATTGATAATGTTGTGCTTGACTTAAACAGTTCAGAACGTGCAACTACCTATTATAATATTGCCTCTACTTACGATGCACTAGACAAGAATAGTGATGCACTAAACTATTATTTTAAAGCTTTAGAAATAGACAAATCTATATCTGGAGAAAATCATGTAGATGTTTTATCTAGCTATTTAGATATTGCAAAAGTGTATAAAAAAACAGAAAAATACCCTGATGCTCTTACCTATTTTCAAAAAGCTCTAAAAATACAAGAAAAGCTTTATGGAGAAAAAGATATTGATGTAGCCGTCATAAAAAGAAATATTGAAGAGATGAAGAAGAAGATTAAGTAGATAGGGTAATGGTTTAAAGATATGCTATAATCAACAATCAAAAATTGGAGTCTTTCTATGACCATCTCTCAAATAGAAGAAAACATAAAAAATCTACTAAGCAACCTAAA
>JALUMR010000058.1 GCA_027055805.1 Campylobacteraceae bacterium | reverse complement strand
AGGAAATAGTTAAAATTGGAGTGTTAGCAATTTTGTTTATAGGTTGTGGTGGTGGAGGAAGTAGCTCTCCAAGTAAAGGAACCCTTTTAGATGGAAACCCATTAAACAGAGTAGCAGGAGGTTTTATTGATTCTCAAAACTATAGGATAGTTACAACTCCAGCAGATGGACTCTCATCAATGATGTGTCAAGGAGGAAAGGGAATGCTACTTATAAAAAATAGTATTGTAACAGGAATGATGATGGCTGGACTTAGTAGACCTTGTGTTGTTTTTGGAACGTATGTCCCTGAAACGGGAAAAATGACAGGTGGTTTCAAAGAGATGGAGCAGATGGTTGGAAATTACAGTGGTCTCATGAATATAGACGGAGGTAAAGGAACTTGGAGTGATGATTTTGGTTGTCATGGTACTTGGGAGGCATTGAAGGACTAGTTAATAATAACAGCACCCTACAAATTTTGATATAATTCTTTCTATAATCAAAAAAGGGGATATGTTTTTATGAAAGTGTTGGAAAAATGAAACCCCTATGGAAAAACCTACCCGACACCTATAAGATTTTAATCTCCATGCTTCTCTTTGTCATGCTTATTCAGCTTAGTACGCTTGTCTATATTTGGCAAGTTGAATCAAAAGTACTTTTAAAAAAAGAGCGTCAGAACCTCTCTTATGAACTTAACATCAATGCGAAACTTCTTTTAGAACATATGAAAAGTTTAGAAAAAGAGTTAGTCTTTTTATCTACATTGGAAGTGATGGATGATATTTTGGTGAAAGACATTGACAAGCGTATAGCTATTTTGTTGGAAAAAAAGTCCAAAGATTTGTCTGAAAACATTGTTCTGTTGGCGATGGACAGTAAAGAAGTTGTTGCCTCTTCTCTTAAAAATTATAATAGAAATGACTTTTTAGAATTTAAAGTATCGGTTCAAGCTTCATTTGATAAAAATAAAACCATTGGCTCTCTTTTGTTGCTTTATCCTTTTAAAAATCTAAGAGAATTGAAAATAGATAATCCACATCAAAAGCTATGGCTAAAGAAGCGTCATTTTACTGCTCCTAACCTAAAAGATAACATCGTCGTTTCAAAAGAGTTAAACAGCATCTTAAAAGGGTGGAGACTCTCTTTGTCCTATGAAAAAGAGTATGCGTTAAAGAGTGTTAGAGAAGTAGAGAAAATTCTGCTTTTTGCCTTTGTGTTGTCGTTACTTTCACTACTTTTTGTGGTTTGGGTACTCTCTAAAAAGCAGATGAAAATCTTGGAACATACCCAAGAGGTTTTGGCACTCAAACGGATGTTTCTCTCGACCATGTCGCATGAGCTTCGTACACCCTTGGGGTCGATTTTAAACCTTACTCAACACCTTATGGTTAGCCCAAAAATAGGAGACGATGAGGTTGAGATGTTGGGGAAAATAGAGAACTCTTCAGAACACCTCTTAGGGATGATAAATAATCTACTACAACTCTCAAAACTGGAGTCAAACAGTATGACCATCACCAAAGAAAGTTTAGATGTACGCATGGTCATAGAAGAGATGATAGAGATAGTCGAACCTTTAATAGAGGAAAAAGCGTTGCTTTTAAAAAAGAGTATCAGCCTTGTAGGGTACTGTTTTCCAATGCACCAAATAATTGATAAAGCGATAATTGAAACTGATGTGCATCTTTTTAAACAAGTGGTTATTAACCTCCTTTCCAATGCCATTAAATTTACAGAAAAAGGGAGTATATCAATTCATTTAACTCAAAAAGATGGAGTGTTTATTTTTGAAGTAAGAGACACAGGCTGTGGCATAGAAAAAGAGAAACAGACGGCTCTCTTTTCAGAATTTTATCAAGCCCATAGTACAGAGGTGAAATACAGTACGGGCTTGGGCTTGGCATTAAGCCAAAAGATGGCGATGCTTATTAATGGGGAGATTCAAATAGAGAGTGAGGGTGTGGGGTTTGGAACAACAGCAACGTTTACATTTTCTTCGCTGTAGGTTTGACCGTGTCAAACGCCAAAACCAAACTTAGCATAATTTTATATTTCAAATTTCCATTTATTTCAACTGAGATTTAACGTTTGACATGGTCAAACCTACGTGTTGACTCTAACTCAAATCCATTTTTAAGCAACTTCAAAATCTCTTTCTTTAGCTCTTTTATGCTAGGTACAGTACTAAAACAACTCTGCACTCCACAAATAGTGTACTCCTTAGAATCTTCTGCTTTTTTATAAATAAAAGGATAACCTAACCCACTAAAGTCACTCTTTATGAGTGCATCTTTGTTACCTTTAACAACGTACAAACCTTGACCATACATAAGAGCAGTATTAAAGGCTGTTGGGTAGTATTGAGGGTAGCTGTTGATGTAGAAGGATGAGGCTTTCATGCTCTTGTCTACACTGTCTAAAAGCGTGTACTCTCCACCGATGGCGATGTATCTTAGTATATTTTGTAAGTGAAGGGCTAAGGCACTTTTGTAACTGCCACTATCGACAGAGGCTTTAACCTTAAAACTTTTATCGGTCGATTGAAACCAGCTGTTTTCTTTGTAGAACAATGCTGTACTCTGTTTGACCATGGTTTTGTAGCTGTTTAAATAGTGATGTTCAAGTGTCGTCTCATAAGCAGAGAAAAGAGCATTTGCCACAAAGGCGTAATCTTCTAGTAAACCTTTTTGTGTAGGCTGGTTAGAGAGCAAGGTTTGGTGATAGAGTTCGCCTTTTTTGTACATTAAATTTAAGAGTTTATCTAACGAAGCAAGAGCCTCTTTTCTAAAGCCAACATCCACCACACCTGCATCTAATTTGGCTTTTATGTACAAGGCATTCCACGCAGTATTAATTTTTTTATCTATAAACGGATACTCTTTTGTGGCTCTTAACGCACTTAGTAGCTGACGCTCTGGCTCATAACTGGTATCAGATTTTTTAATGCTTGGGTTGCTGTATGCACTATAGTCAAAATTGCCTATCTCTTCTATGCCAAAATATGCTAAGGCCTCTTTGGCACGAACTTTAGGGACGTTGTGAGCTACTAAATAGTCTAACGCCTTTTTATAGCCAAAGACAAAGTAATACCCCTCTTGCTCTTTGGCTTTTTCATTTTTACTGTCAGCATTACTGGCACTAAAATATAGACCATTGTGTATAAAGCGTTTGTCCATCTCTTTAATGCTCTCTTTGACTACTTTTGCATAGAACTTTTTCTTTGTAATCTTGTATGCTTTTGTGTAAACTGAGATAAGCTCTGCATTGGTATAGAGCATCTTTTCAAAGTGAGGTATTGTCCATTGGGCATCGACGCTGTATCTGAAAAATCCACCATCTATCTGGTCGTAAATGCCACCCATTGCCATGGCATCTAACATATCGGTTGCCATTTGCAAAGCCTCTTTGTTTCCTTTGATTAAATAAATATTTAAAAGAGCATCAATAGAGTTGGCTTGAGGAAACTTAGGAGCTTGGCTAAAGCCTTTGTTTTCAAAGTCGTACATCTCTTTGTAGCCGTTAAAGGCTTTTTTGAGTAAATCGTTTTTAATTTCCCCCTCGTTAACCTTTATATTTTTATAGGATGTTAGCGATTTTTCTATATCTGAAGCAACAGCATCTAGTTTCTCTTTTTTGCTAGACGCGATTTCTCTAAGCAAATCTTTGAGCATCTCTTTAGGCATATAGGTTCCAAAATAGACAGGCTTTTTATTGGGGAGCAAAATCACCGTTAGGGGCCAACCACCAGATTTGTTGTTGATGATTCTATAACCCTCTTGATAGTAGCTGTCAATGTAGCTCAGTCGCTCTTTGTCTACTTTAATGCTTACAAAATCTTTGTTCAAAATTTCTGCTACATCCTTTTGAGAAAAGCTTAACCGTGCCATTTCATGACACCAATGACAGGTACTGTAGCCTATAGATAAAAAGATGAGTTTCTGTTCATCTTTGGCTTTTTTAAAAGCTCTGTCACTCCACTCCATCCAATTGACAGGATTGTCTTTGTGTTGTAGCAAATAGGGTGAAGTCGATTGGCTCAACTCATTGGCAGAGCTAAAAACGAAGAGCATTAAGAGCGATAATAAAATTTTCATCTATTTCCTTTGGGAAGATAGCTCTCTTTTATTCGAAACCCAACCCCACGAACAGTCTCTATAAGGCTAGAGGCAGACCCCAATTTTTTACGTAGGTTTTTAATGTGAACATCTACTAAATTACTGCTTTTTAGGCTGTCAAAATCTTGGTTAATATGGTCATTTATTTGGTAACGTGTCAGTACAACTTGTTGGTTTAAAATAAGAAGTTCTAAGAGTTCAAACTCTTTTTTAGTAAGCTCTATGGGGATGTTTTCTACTAGGACTTGGCGTGTGGCTAAGTCTACTTTTAAATTCTCTATTTCTATGGATGATTTTTTGTAGGCAGACTCTCGACGCAACAAGGCACGAATACGTGCCAAAAGTTCTATGTTTGAGAAAGGTTTTGCTAAGTAGTCATCGGCTCCTGCATCAAGAGCTTCTACTTTTTCATCTATCTCTGCTTTAGAAGAGAGTAATAGTACCGATGTAGAGTAAAACTCTTTTCGCATTTGGGCTAAAAACTCAACACCAGAACCATCAGGTAACATCCAATCTAAAATAATAAGGTCATACTCTTGCTTCTCTAAAGCCTCTTTTGCTTTTTGAAGATTTGGAGCTGTAATGGTAGTAAAATGGGCTTCATTTAGAAGTTTTTCTAAACCAAAAAGAATCTCTTGGTTGTCGTCTATGATTAAAATTTTCATCTTTTCATTTTAGCATAAAACGATTAAACCCTAAAAATAGAAATAGTGAAATAGCAGAAACTAAAATAATAGAAGCCCCTGAAGCGATGTCATATTCATAAGAGATAGCCAGTCCAATTACGGTGAAAATAGAAGAGAATATACCTGATAAAGTCATCATCATATATAGGGTATTCGAGAGCTTTTCAGCAATATAGACAGGTATGGTGAGTAGGGCAATGACTAAGATTAACCCTACTACTTTTATGGCAACGACTACAGTAAGAGCAGAGAGTACAAGTATAAGCGTATAGAAAAATTTAACATTTATACCTCGTAAATTTGCATACTCACTGTCGTAAGATACAGCCAATATGTCACGATACCAAAAGGTCATAATAATTATGATACCAGCTAAGAGTCCTCCCATAAAATAGAGGTCACTTTGACTTACAGCCAAAATGGAGCCAAAAAGATAGGACATAAAATCGGCATTGTACCCAGGGGTAAGGTCTATGAGTACCACACCCACAGCCATACCTACAGCCCACATAAGACCAATGAAGGTGTCCATTCGTTCACGATGTTTTAGGGTAATAACAGAGATAATAAGTGCAGCAGCTACAGCAAAAACTGAAGCACCTAGAAAAATAGGTAGCCCTAAAAAGACAGCCATACCAATACCACCATAAGCAGTATGGGCGATTCCCCCTGCAAGAAAAACCATACGGTTAACCACAATGAGTGAACCGATAATTCCTGAAGCCATAGAGACCAAAAGACCAGCGATAAGAGCATTTTGTATAAAAGGAAAAGAGAGAGCATCTAGCATTATTTTTTCTCCTTAAATCTGTTAAACATCTTTACTTCACAGAAGTGGTTACTAGATGAGGTATCATGATGGGTTAGCTTTTTATTAATATGTACCACTGAATTGGCATATTTCATAATAACCGAAATATCATGGCTTACGACGATAATAGTAATGTAGCTATTGAGTTCTTTAAGCAGTTCATATATCTGCTTTTGTCCATCAATGTCAATGCTAGAAGTAGGCTCATCAAGTATGAGTATTTGAGGGTGTGCACACAAGGCACGGGCTATCATAACACGCTGTCTCTGTCCACCAGAGAGTTCGCCTATTTTAACATTGGCAAACTTCTCCATACCTACTTGAGCCAATGCTCCCATAGCACACATGGTCTCCTCTTTGGCATAACCAAAGAGAGGTTTTTTAGTGCCTATGTGACCCATGAGTACAACCTCTATAACCTTTATGGGAAAGTCGGTATTAACATTGGTATTTTGAGGAACATAGCCGATTTTAGAGAGGTTTTTTTTAGGTACTTCACCAAAGGTACGAATGGTTCCTTCTTTTACGGGGTTAATACCTAATATGAGTTTAAGTAGGGTGGACTTTCCCCCACCATTTGGACCTATGATGGCTAAAAAATCTTTCTCTTTAACTGTCAAGTTTATGTTTTCTAAAATCTTCTGCTTGTGGTAGGAGAAAGAGAGGTTTTTTATTTCGATAACAACAGACATACTATCGCTCTTTTTTTGCAATGGCTTTAGCTAGATTTGTTAAGTTCTCAGCCCAATTTTTAGCTAAAGGAGAAGTTTTAATGACTTTAATATTTAGGTTATTTGCTATAATTTGTGCTGATTTGTCAGAAAACTCTGGTTGAGTAAAAATGGCTTTAACCTTTTGCTCTTTTGCTTTTTTCATAAGCTGAACCAAGGCTTTCATTTTTGGCTCTTTTCCTTCTACTTCAACAGGAAGTTGTGTCAACTCATAGCGTTTAGCAAAATAGCCCCAAGCAGGATGAAAAACCATAAACGTTGAGTTTTTAGGGGTATCTTTTAAAATCTCTTTTATTTTAATGTCAAGTGCGTCTAGCTCTTTTAGATAGCTTGTTAAATTCTTTTTGTAATACTTTGTGTTGTTCTTATCTACCGAAGAGAGAGTTTCAAATATATTTTGAGCTATCTGTTTCACATTAATAGGGTCAACCCAAATATGTGGGTCTGTACTCTCTGTTTCATGCTCTTCATCTTTTTCATGATGATGACTTTGCATTGCTGATTTATTTATATCTTTTGAAATATCAGAAATTATTAGATTTTTGTTTTGATTTTTAAATTTATCTAACCAGACTTTTTCAAACTCTACACCTATAGAGAGGTAAAGGTCAGCCTTGGTTACTGCTTTCATTTGTGAAGGTTTTGGTTCATAGTTATGGGGAGATGAACCAGCTTCAACCATAACAATGGTATCTACTTTTTCTCCACCGATTTTGTCTACAAATATTTTTTGAGGTAAAATACTCACAATAATATTGGTTTTTGCGAAGGTTAGGGTGCTTAAAAGTAAAAAAATAAGTAATTTTTGCATAGAGAGCCTTGTTAAATTTAAAAACCGAATAATAACATAATTTGTGTGAAAGAATTATCTTGTTAGAATCTATAAATAAAAAATGAGGGACAATTATGGAAAAAATTACTTTAAGAGAGTATGCAAAAAGAAATAAGTTAAGTTATTTTGCTGTTATGAAGCTGGTACGAAATGGTAAGGTTAAGAGTGAGACTGTCTCTGAAAATGGTAAAGATGTAGAGTATATTTTGATAGATGATAAAGAAGAAGTTAATAAAAAAATATTTGAAAAAGATATTCCAAAAATGACACTTGAAGAAGAGAATGCTCTTTTAAAAGAAGAGATTATAAAATTAAAAGAGGCATTAGAGCGATGTAATAGAAGAACAACTTTAGTACTATAGTTACTCCTCTTCTTGCTCTTTTTGATAATTGTATGTTAGATAGTCATGTATGGCTTGAGCCTCTTCATCTGTTAGGTAGTAGATGGGCATTATTTTATGGTAGTTTCGACGATTGTTCTCTTTGTATTTATTTTCAAGACTTGCTTTTAAATCTTCAAGAGAATAGTCGCGAATATCGACACCTTTTAAGAGTTTAGGGTTTTTTTGTTTGTCATAATATTTAGCAATTTTTTGACCACCTTTTCCCATCTCCCCATGGCATTTTGAGCAAGATATACCACGAGGATTTTTGTAGAGCATTCTACCATACTCAACAGATGATAAAAAACTCTCTTGAGTCTTTACATCTTCTATGGAGTTATTCTCGTCGCTATAGTTGTTATCATTAGAATTATCATCGATACGTAGAGCCTCTTCTAGGTTGCTGTTGTTTTCATCAAATTCAAGGTTCATGTTCTCTGCATTAAATGAAAAAAGAGTAATCGGAAGTAAAAATAGTAGTAATAAAGCTTTCAAAGTAAGGATTACCTCTGTAATAAAGATTTTTTGATATAATACCGAAAATTTACCTAAAAGTGAAAAAATGCAACTTATCGATGGAACATCCTTATCCAAAAAAGTCCAAAATTATGTTAAAAATGAAGTAGAGAGTTTAAAAAAAGAGCAGGGCATCGTTCCTGGTTTGGCTGTTGTTATAGTAGGTGATGACCCTGCTAGTCATGCCTATGTTAGCATGAAAGAGAAAGCCTGTAAGAATGTAGGGTTTTACTCTATTGCTCATAAAATGCCTGAAACCATTACTCAAGATGAAATTATTCAAATTATTACGATGATGAACAACAATCCTCATATTCATGGTATTTTAGTACAGTTACCCCTTCCACCACAGATAGATACCAATAAAATTTTAGAGGTGATTGAGCCTAAAAAAGATGTGGATGGTTTTCACGCTTACAATGTAGGACGTATGGTCTCTAACCTTGAAAGTTTTGTAGCCTGTACACCACTTGGTGTTATGAAGATGTTTGAAGAGTACAACATTGACCTAGAAGGACAAGATGTCGTTGTGGTAGGGGCTAGTAATATTGTAGGTAAACCAATGGCAAGTCTACTTTTAAACAAAAATGCAACGGTGACCGTAACCCATATTCATACTAAAGATTTGGCTTCTCATACTCGAAAGGCAGATATTGTAATCGTTGGGGTTGGTGTTCCAAACCTTATTAAAAAAGATATGGTAAAAGAGGGAGCTATTGTTATAGATATAGGAATTAACCGTTTAGATGATGGTCGCTTGGTAGGCGATGTAGACTTTGAAGCAGTGGCTCCAAAATGTTCATACATCACTCCTGTTCCAGGAGGTGTTGGTCCCATGACCATTGCTATGCTTCTTCAAAATACACTAAAATCAGCTCAGCAATTTTCGGCTGTTAAGTAAAAAGGTAATGAATGAAATTTTTAAATAAGTTATATAGGTTTTCTAGCTCTTGGACAGGTACGATTATAATCGTACTCTTTCTCATATTTTTTGTGGTTCAATCGTTTGTTATCCCTTCTGGGTCAATGAAGAGAACACTCCAAATAGGAGATTTTCTTTTTGCAAAAAAATTCTCTTATGGAATACCTATACCTATGCTTCCATGGATTAATACAAAATTGGTTCCTGATTTTAACAATAATGGACACCTTATAGAGGGACCAAAACCACAACGTGAAGATATTGTAATATTTTTATATCCTATAGACGGTAAAACACACTTTGTAAAACGTTGTGTGGCTACTGGTGGAGATGAGATAGTATATCAAGATAAACATTTATATATTCACTTTTCAGAGGGTGATGAGTATATTAAAAAAAATTACCCCTCTGAGAAAATAAAAGAGTTCAGAGATAAACTTTGGGTAGAGAATCCTTATATGGACAAATATCCTGGTATACAGTATAAGCCAACAAGAAACAGTGCTTTTGAAAACTTGTTAACTCGACCAAATGATATGAGTCCAATTTATGTTAAAGAGTTAGGCCCTGCACTCTATACAGATAGACGAGGTAATGAGATGAATGCTTTTTATAAAAAAGTAGAAGAAGATGACTACTACATGATGGGTGACAACCGTGATAACTCTTCAGACAGTCGTTTTTGGGGTCCTGTATCTTATAGAAATGTTATTGGTAAGCCTTGGTTTATTTACTTCTCATTTGATGCTGAAACTAAGACTGTTAGATGGGATAGACTAGGTACTTTTGTAGATGACATTCAATATGAACAACCAAGATACTAAAGGAATATGATGAGGTTTTATATTGCAACTGACCATGCTGGATATGCATTAAAAGAGTTTACTAAAAACTATGTAGAGGAGTTGGGTCATGAAATCATTGACTTAGGACCCGACTCGGCTGATAGAGTAGATTATCCTGATTATGCTAAGAAGTGTGCGAATAAAGTTATAGAGGATAAAGGTAGCTTTGGTATTTTAATCTGTGGTACAGGAATTGGAATCTCCATCGCTGCCAATAAAGTAGCTGGAATACGTGCAGCACTGTGTCATGATGCTTATACTGCATCTGCTACAAGAGCCCATAACGATGCCAATATTTTATGTTTTGGTGAACGTGTGGTCGGAAAAGGTGTTATCGAGAGTATGATAGATGCTTTTTGTAATACGGAGTTTGAAGGTGGACGACATTCAGGACGTGTAGATAAAATAGAAAGTTGTTCTTTTGGAGCAGATTTAGGGTAGGGTCGATTTATCGACCCAAAAATATGTTACGCCATTATCTCTTTTAAAGACTCTTTCGCGGCTACAATCGCCTCTTCAATCATCTCATCAGTAGTTGCTGTAGATATAAACCCAGTCTCATAAGAAGAACACGCTAAGTAAACACCTTTTTCTAACATTTTACCATGAAACTTTCCAAACAGTTCCGAGTCATTCTCTAAGGCATCATCAAAGTTTTTAACAGGTTTATCTGAAAAGAAGAACCCAAACATAGAACCACGTACTGTTGTTACCATAGGAACATTGATAGCGTCTGCTGCTGCTTGGAAACCTTTCATAAGTTTTCTAGCTCGTGCTTCTAATGTAACGTAAATAGCAGGGTCAGCTTTGAGCTTTTTAAGACTTGCTAACCCAGCGGCCATGGCTACTGGGTTTCCTGAAAGGGTTCCTGCTTGGTAGATAGGCCCTTCAGGTGACAGCTCTGCCATGATTTCTTTACGCGTACCAAAAGCACCTACTGGCATACCTGCACCGATAACCTTTCCAAGAGTAACAATGTCAGGCTTAACAGAAGTAATGCCTTGTGAGCCACAAAGTGATGCTCTAAACCCAGACATTACTTCATCGAAAATCAATAATGCTCCATGCTCATCACATAAAATTCTAAGCTCTTTTAAGAAATTCTCATCGGCAGGTACAAGACCCATGTTTCCTGCTATTGGCTCGATGATAATAGCCGAGACACCATTTTCACTCTGCTCAAAACATTGTTTTACCGATTCTATGTCGTTATAAGTAGCTAAAAGTGTATGTTTGGTTAAGTCGGCTGGAACGCCTGGGCTAGAGGGGCTTCCAAATGTTGCCATACCTGAACCTGCTTGAACCAAAAGTGAGTCAGCATGACCATGGTAACACCCTGTAAACTTAATGAAATCATCACGTTTGGTATAACCACGAGCCAAACGAATGGCAGACATAACAGCTTCGGTTCCAGAACTTACAAAACGTACTTTTTCAATGCTCTCAAACATATCTACAATCTCAGTAGCCAAGTCGGTTTCGTTAAGTGTTGGAGCTCCAAAGCTAAGACCTTTTTTTACAGCTTCTATAACGGCAGTCTCTACATCTACATCACAATGACCTAAAATGAGTGGCCCCCAGCTTTGAACAAAGTCTATGTAACGGTTTCCATCAATGTCAATAAGGTGACCACCCTCACCACGCTCCATAAACACTGGTGTTCCACCCACCGATGAAAATGCTCTAACTGGTGAGTCAACACCTCCTGGTATTACTTGGTATGCTTCTTTAAATGCCTCTTCACTTTTGCTGTAACTCATTGTATATCTT
>JALUMR010000057.1 GCA_027055805.1 Campylobacteraceae bacterium | reverse complement strand
TTAGAACTCACAAGTGAACAAGTAAAAGAGTCTATGGCAAATGGTATGAAGTTTACTAGTAATATAGATGATGCAAAAGATTGTAATATCTATATAGTTACCGTACCTACCCCTATAGATGAAACCAATGAACCTGATTTAACGCCTATAGTGAAATCAACAGAATCTGTAGGAAAAATTCTTAAAAGAAATGACATTGTCATCTATGAATCAACCGTTTATCCTGGGGTAACAGAAGAGATATGTGTTCCAATTTTAGAAAAACAAAGTGGTATGAAATTCAATGAAGATTTCTTTTGTGGCTACTCTCCTGAACGTATTAACCCAGGGGATAAAGAGCATACAGTTACTAAAATACTTAAAATTACATCAGGGTCAACCCCTGAGATAGCTACGAAGGTAGACAATCTTTACAAATCTATTATTACAGCTGGTACACATTTGGCTCCAACCATCAAAGTAGCAGAGGCAGCTAAGGTGATTGAAAATACCCAACGAGATGTAAACATTGCACTTATTAATGAACTGGCACAAATTTTTGACCTTATGGATATCAATACCAAAGATGTTATAGAGGCAGCAGGAACAAAATGGAACTTTATTAAGTTACTACCAGGTCTTGTAGGGGGGCATTGTATCGGTGTTGATCCTTACTACCTCACACATAAGGCACAAAGTTTAGGCTATATGCCAAACTTGATTTTAGGAGCAAGACAGATTAACAATAGCATGAGTAAACTTATTGTAGATAAAACCATAAAAGCAATGGTTCGTGAAGATAAAAAACTAAAAGATGCAAATATTTTAGTTATGGGTGCAACGTTTAAAGAAGATTGTCCAGATATGAGAAACTCAAAAGTTCTAGACATTATCA
The DNA here is from genome assembly GCA_027055805.1 of Campylobacteraceae bacterium. GTDB lineage: Bacteria > Campylobacterota > Campylobacteria > Campylobacterales > Sulfurovaceae > UBA1140. Next base: position 2,301 of record JALUMR010000057.1, on the reverse strand, counting down.
AAGAGCTTGAAGAGTTTGAGTGTCATGTAGAGGTGTATGACTATTGGATTGACCAAAGTGACATTTCAACTAAAGATTTGAATTTTGTAACAGAATTACCTGTAAATACAAATAAATATGATGCAATTGTAGTTGCAGTAGGTCATGAAAAATTCAAAAAAATTACAACAGAGCAATACACAAGTATGTCAAATGGTACACCTATTGTCATGGATGTCAAAGGCATCGTAGCAAAACCAACATGGAGATTATAATGAGTAAAAATTTTGCACTAATTGGAGCTAGTGGTTATATAGCACCAAGACACATGAAAGCTATAAAAGAGACAAACAATAACTTAATCGTTTCACTTGACCCCTATGACGGTATAGGAATAATGGACAGTAACTTTCCTGAAGCAGATTTTTTTACAGAGATGGAACAGTTTGATACCTTTATAAATAATTTTAATCGTAGTTCCAAGATAGATTATGTATCTATAGCTTCACCAAACTACTTACATGAATCCCATATTCGTTATGGTCTACAACATGGTGCTGATGTCATTTGTGAAAAACCATTGGTTCTGAACCCTTCTGATATCGATGCTTTAAAACTTATAGAAAAAGAGACAGGGAACAAAGTTTACAATATTTTACAACTACGTCTACATGAATCTATTATTGCACTAAAAGAGAAAGTAACAAAAGAATTACAAGAGGACCCTGATAAAGTGTATGATATTGATTTAACGTATCTTACAAGCAGGGGTAAATGGTACTTTACATCATGGAAAGGTGACCAAAATAAATCTGGTGGTATCGCTTCAAATATCGGTGTGCATTTTTATGATATGCTTTGTTGGATATTTGGAGATGTAGAAGAAAACATCGTACATGTAAAAACAGCCGATACAAATGCAGGGTATTTCAAACTGAGAAATGCAACGGTAAGATGGTTCCTCTCTGTAAACTATGACTACATTCCTGAAGAGGTCAAAGAAAAAGGCATTAGAACATACAGAAGCATTACTGTAGATGGCGATGAGATAGAGTTTTCTGGTGGATTTACAGACTTACATACTAAAAGTTATGAACATATCCTCAATGGTGGTGGGTTTGGACTTAATGAAGCCTATGGTTCTATAAGAACTGTATCTACCATTAGAGCGTTACCTACTATTGGTCTTGAGGGTGAATATCATCCTTTTTGTAAAAAGGTTCTTGGATAAAGATGTCTTACTTTACACATGAAACAGCCATTATTGATGATGATGTAAATATAGGAGAAAGTACAAAGATTTGGCACTTCTCTCATATTTTAAGTCACACAACCATTGGAGAGAGTTGCTCCTTTGGACAAAACTGTGTGGTAGGTCCAAAAGTCACCATGGGAAATGGTGTCAAAGTACAAAACAATGTCTCGGTCTATGAGGGTGTAGAAGTAGAAGATGATGTCTTTTTAGGTCCCTCTATGGTCTTTACCAATGTGATTAATCCACGAGCATTTATTCAGCGAAAAGAGGAGTTTAAAAAGACACTTCTAAAAAAGGGTTGCTCTATTGGTGCTAATGCTACTGTTGTTTGTGGTGTGACTATTGGAGAGTATGCACTCATAGGAAGTGGTGCAGTTGTAAACAGAGATGTAAAGCCTTATGCCCTTATGGTAGGTGTTCCTGCCAAACAGATAGGTTGGGTTGGTATTAGTGGAAATACATTGGTCTTTGTTGATAACAAAGCAGAAGATGAATTTGCAACGTATGAACTTATAGATAACAATTTAAAAGTAGAAAGAAAATAGTATGACAATAGATTTTGCAAAACTACAATATCAGTATCAACTCTACAAAGAGGAGATAGACCAAGCCATTCATGGTGTGCTTGACAAATCAAACTACATTATGGGAAATGAAGTAAGAGATTTAGAAGAGAACTTACAAACCTTTACAGGTGCTAAACATGCCATAACATGTAGTAGTGGAACAGATGCCTTACTTTTAGCCATGATGGCACTAGATATTAAACCTAACGATGAGATTATAACGACCCCTTTTACCTTTATAGCTACAGCTGAGACCATAGCCTTTTTAGGAGCAAAACCTGTTTTTGTAGACATAGATGAAAAAACTTATAATATAGATGCCTCTAAAATAGAAGAAAAAATCACAGATAAAACAAAAGCCATAATAGCTGTAAGCCTATATGGACAACCATGTGATATAGAAGCACTAGAACAATTAAAAATTAAACATTCAAAATTAAAAATTATAATAGATGGAGCTCAGAGTTTTGGAAGTACATTTAATGGTAAAACAGATTCTAA
>JALUMR010000056.1 GCA_027055805.1 Campylobacteraceae bacterium | reverse complement strand
GAGATATTCACTTTCCTTTTCCTCGTTACACAACTCCAGTTGTGTAACGCATATTGGAGCAACAAAAATATAATAAAATCATTTACTCCAATATACATGACGAAGCTGGAGCTTCGTCACGAGTAAAATAAATTTAAGTTTTGTTATCTATTTAGGGTCAGGAACCTTTTTTATGCAAACTGAGCCCTTGACCAATCAATTAAAACATCTGTAACTTCCATACTACCCTACTCCTTTGTAAGTTGTTCTAAAATATAATAACTTCTCTGAGTATCATTATCAAAATTATCTTCTAAGTAGTTAGGAAAATAGAGCCACTTGATAATACCAAAGAGAATAATAAATTTAATGACAATAATAAGCCATAAACGTCTGCCTAATCGCATTGAAGCAAATCCCTCTTTATAAAAAGAGAGAATTTTTTTAATGATATGCATGATTTTTATTAACTAGTGCTAATTCCATTTTTTCTCCTTTTAATTGTTACGAAAAAATATTTTTGACTTTGTCTAAAACACTTTTCTTCTCTTCTTTATCTTCATCCATCGCTTCATCTTCAGGTCTAAAGACATCATCAGGTAGTTTGTTTTCGGCTGTTCCATCTACATTAATAACAAGAAGTTCAGGATGTATCAATGTCCTTAACTCTCTTCTTACTACCATATTGGTAGTCATAATACTCATAGAACAACCATGACAAGTTCCAATAAGTTCAATATAAATCACCCCATCTTTCACTCCTAATAGAGTTATACCCCCACCATGAGAGCTGACATATCCACTCACTTGTGGAAGAGCATTTTTCACAGCATAATAGAGTTCTTCATCTGAAAATGGTATCATAACAAGTCTCCTTACATAATTTAAAGTTATAATAATTATTTATATGGATTATAATCTTATTATCCTTAAATAAGAGTAATATAGTCTTATTTATTTTAAATAATGCACCTCTTTTTAAGACTTTTTGATTAAAATCCACGTAAAAAGAGCCGTTAATGTACCAAATAGACAACCCAAAAAATAACCATAAAAATGTAACTCATGCTTTCTTTTTAGCATTAGCCATTACTATTGCTGAACCCTCTACCATTTTACCTCTTATTATTCATCACTTTAGTGAAAGTGTTGTTATGGTGGGTATTTTTACCTCTTTGCTTCGTGGTGGTGCTATTACCATTCAACTCTATGCTGCTTTTCATGCACAAGCCTATGCACGGGTACTTCCCTATCTTGGAAAAGTATTTTTCTTTAGGTTTTTGAGTTGGTTTATGATAGGTGCGAGTATCTTTTTTATAGGTGATAGTAACAAACCTTTAACGCTATTTTTTATAGGCTTAGGTCTTTTCTTTTTCTCTTTTTCAGCAGGTTTTGGAGCAATCTATTTTAAAGAGTTACAGGCTAAAATCTTCTCTAAAACTTACAGAGGTAAAACCATGGCAAATCGTCAGATTGCAGGGGCGATTGCTTCTATTGTTAGTGGTGGAGTAGCTGGGTATGTCCTCCAAAACTATGAAGCACCACAGAGTTATGCCTATCTTTTTATGGTTAGTAGTCTTTTTATGATTATAGGATTTGGAACATTTGTAACCATTGATGAACCTGCCAAAAAGAATGTAGCAACCAAAGAGAAAGATTTTAAAAGTTTTATAAAAAATGCTTTTCGCCTACTCAAACTTGATAGACGTTTACAACAGCAGATTTTAGCCATATTTTTAAGCTTTAGCTACCTTATCTCCATGCCTTTTGTTATTTTGAAAGCCAATAGTACTTTTGTACTCACAGGGTGGATGTTGGGTGGGTTTATTACCGTACAAATGCTAGGAAGCATCTTAGGGAGTAGCCTTTTATGGAGACATATCTCTAACTATGAAAAAATGCTCTCCTTGGCATTTGTTTTTATGATACTGGCATTTGTAGTTGCACTCTTTGCCCAAAGCATCTACAGTTATGCCCTAGTTTTCCTACTTTTAGGTATAGGGTTAGATGGTTTTTCTAACAGTAGTATGAATTTGGTTATTGAGATTGCACCAGAAGATAAGAGACCTGTCTATACTGCCATACAGACAAACTTGGTCTCATTTGGACTTTTTTTCCCTATTCTAGGTGGGTTACTTTTAAAATTTACAGAAAGTTATACGCTCATTTACTCTATAACCATTACTCTTTTAGTATTAGGTCTTTTTATTAGTCTACGATTAAATAAGATAAATGACTAATATTTAAAAAAGAGAGTTACTTGCTCTCTTCATCTTTTTTCTCGTTACACAACTCCAATTGTGTAACGCATATTAAAGTAAATGATTTTAGAGGTTGAGCATTTATTTGTCTAAAAGAGGAGCATTTTTAGGATTATTTGCTTTTGCTAGAGCGACCAATCCACCTTTTAAAACATGAATTTTCTTAAATCCAATTCTTTTTAAACCAATCGCAGCTAAAGTGGCTCTTGTACCAGAATGACATATAACAACAATGGGCTTTTTTGTTGGGAGTTTATCTAAATTTTCTTTTTTAAATAAATCTTTAATAGGAATATGTAAAGAGTTTTTTCCAGAAAGAGCAATGACTCCTGCTTCGCCTATTGTTCGTACATCTAAAAGAGTAACATTCTTATCTCTTATCATCTTCATAGTGTCATTAGCTTTAACAAAAAGCTTTGAATCTGCACATGCTTTTTGGGTCATGTGAGAATAAAAATTCTTAAGCTCTTCAGCTTTTGTTGCATCGTATGCCATTGCATTTGTACTTAATACTGCGAGTGTTAATGTTGAAAGAATTGTCTTTTTCATGTTTATCCTATTTTGTTTTTAAATTATAACTTTAAATTATAATAATTATTTTAATGTATTATACTATTCTCTTTATTAAATAAGATTTAATCTATCCTGCTTTAGCTCGTTCCCATCCGTCCTCGGCAATGCCAATGAAATAAGGAATTAATTCCCAAATATAGTGAGGCTGAAGCCGTCGATTCCGTATATGCAAGTCGCATTTTCGGAATCGGCGTATTTACACCCGAACTATGAATTGCTCAAAAAAAGCTTATTTCAATGGCATTGCCGAGGACGGATGGGAACGAGCTATGGACGTTATAAATTATTCGATGTTTGCTTTTGTCGTGTGACATGGTCACACCTACGAATGTTAGATTATGATAATTTTGTTTTTGTTGGAACTTTATAATAT
>JALUMR010000055.1:1379-3219 GCA_027055805.1 Campylobacteraceae bacterium | reverse complement strand
TTCTGTCCTGATGGTGGGGACATAGTGGATGTAATGGGTCGAAATATGCATGTTTTCGCCTACATGAAGTCTTTTCTATTTCCAGAAGAGTACATGCTGAAAAAAGTAGGGATGCTAAGTGGTGGAGAGAAAAACCGTGTCGCCTTAGCCCTACTTTTTACTAAAAAAACAGATTGTTTAATTCTCGATGAACCTACCAATGACCTTGATATTCAAACCATTAATATACTAGAAGAGAAACTACTAAATTTTCCAGGAGCGTTAATTTTCGTAAGTCATGACCGTTACTTCATAGACAAAATTGCTACCAAACTGCTTGTCTTTAAAGGAGATGGTGTAGTTGAAGAGTCTTTTCAAGAGTACAGCGAATATTTACTTATAGAAAAAAATATAAACGACCTCTATGAGATAGAAAAGAATGTTAAAGAGAAACCTATTGTCTCAAACCAATCTAATACCTCTACAACAAAACAAAAAACAAAACTAAGCTATAAAGACCAAAGAGATTTAGAGCGTCTGCCTGACCTCATAGAAGCATTAGAGGCTAAAATAGAAGAGATAAATGCTTGTCTTTATGACCCTGCTTGTTATGAAGAGAAAGGTTTAGTGAATGTTGCTGATGAACTAAAAAAAGTTGAAGCTGAATACGAGGTGATGAGTGAAAGATACTTAGAGGTTTTAGAAATGGAAGAGGAGTTATCTTAAAATTCATATTTATAAATCATATTTTTCAATAATTTTTAGTATAATCCCTTAACAAAGGAAATTTCATGAAACTTCAAAAAGCTTTTTTTATACTGTTACTGTCAACGCTTTCACTTTTTGCTACACCAAACAGAGCTTGGGACAAGCAATCTATCTTTATAAATGTCAATAGGGAACTTCTAAATGGTGATGCACATCTATTACATAATTTAACAAGACTTCAAAACTTTTACAATAGTCGTCAAAATAGACCCCTTTGGCTAAGGGGTAGAGGAATTAAAGGGAAAAAGGTAATGCAACTGCTCTCTGCCATTCAAAAAGATGCCACACTAGACCCAAGAAGTCATATCAATAAAAAAGCTAAAAAACTAAAAAAAGATTTAGAGCATAAACACACTCAAGCGTCAATTGTTAGACTAGAGCTTGAGCTTACCACACTCTATTATGATTTTTTACAACATACTATTTATGGAGAGATAGATTGGAAATCGTTTGATGCCTATCTTGCCCAAAACCAAGCCAATGGTATTGATACCAATTGGGTTCGTTACCCACTCTACTTTGATATTTTAGCACTGATGTCACAAGAAGATGTTGTAAAAACTTTAAATCAAGTTACTCCACATGGATATAATTACAAACAATTAACCTCTGCACTCTACCACCTCTATAAAATAAAATGGCAAGGTGGTTGGGGTCGGCTTCCTGCAGTTAAGTCTATAAAAAAAGGACAATCTGGTTCAATAGTTGCGAAGCTTAGAAAACGTCTTAGCATCTCAGGTGACTACAGACCATGTTCTACAAAAGTGTCAAACAAGTACTTTGGTACCTGTCTTGAAAAAGCTGTTAAACGTTTTCAAAAACGTCACAACTCTGTAGCCGATGGAGTAGTAGGAAGAGGAACACAGCAACTTTTAAACATAAGTGTTAACAGTAAAATAAACAAACTTTTACTCAACATTGACCGAATAAAGTGGCTACCTCGTACTGCAACAGAGCGTCACATTGTGGTTAATATTCCTGAATATATGTTACACTATTATGAATATGGAAGAGAGCAAAAAACGCTTAGAGTTATTGTGGGTGATAGAAAACACCCTACCCCAATCTTTTCAGACACTCTATCGTACATTAC
>JALUMR010000055.1:0-1279 GCA_027055805.1 Campylobacteraceae bacterium | reverse complement strand
AAGAAATTTAAAAAAGAGTATTTTAAAGACAACAAAAAACTCTTTGATGAACTCGCTTTAGGACAACAACCTCACTCCATGATTATTACCTGTAGTGACAGTCGTGTATCACCTGTAAAAATCTTATCTGGTACACCAGGAGAGATTTTTATTGCACGTAACATTGGTAATATTGTACCTCCTTACGACCGAACAAAAGGGGCTACTCAATCTGCCATAGAGTATGCAGTTAATGTTCTAAAAGTAGAGAGTCTAATTGTCTTAGGACATAGTGAATGTGGAGCATGCAAACACCTTTATCATGAAAAAACAGAAGATGAAGAGCATATTGAACTTAGTCACGTAGATGAGTGGCTTACACTTGCTTACCCTGCAAAACAAGATGCCTTACTAGAGTGTATGCATAATCCTGAAAAGAACCGTGCAGAGATTACTGAAAAAAACAATATTCAACTCTCGATACAACGTTTAATGACCTACCCATATGTGGTTGAAGCATTAAAGAATAAAACAATGGAGATTCATGGTTGGTGGTACAATGTTGGAACAGGAGACCTTGAAGCTTACGATTACACAACTAAAACATTTAAAAAAATTTTCTTAGAGTAGCCTCAAGCTACTCGACTAAAAACCCAAAATATCTTATTAAAAAATTGTAATTATCAACAATTTAAGTTATTTTACAATAAAAAATATCAATTTAAGATAGATAATGTTATAAATTCACATTTATTTCACATTAAGAAGTCAAGCATGCTTATTTTTGATAATCTGAGCCTTATTTTTATAGGACTTATTCTACTCGGTGTTGTTCCAAATCTCTTTTATATGGCTGGTTATCTGCCCCATATTCAACGAAAATCATATTTTCTTATCCACTACTTTGCCTTTATTTTCTCGATGTTGGGAGTAGTGGTTGCAAACAATACCATTTTGTTTCTATTTTTTTGGGAGCTGATGAGTTTAACTTCGTGGAAACTCATTTTGACTGATGAGAAACAAAAAGGGGTAAGCAAAATTGCCAGATTTTACTTTTTTATGACCCATTTTGGTTTTATTTTTATTTTGATGCTCTTTTTAATTTTGAGTAATGGAAATTTAGAATCGAGTAATTTCGCGTTGCTCAAAGAGAATGCTTCTCATTTTATCTATCCTTTTTTACTCTTTGCTTTTGTCATTTTAGGCTTTTTAAGTAAAGCTGGTGTTGTCCCTATGCATGTATGGTTACCCTATGCCCACCCGAAAGCTCCTTCACCTGTCTCTGCATTAATGAGTGGGG
>JALUMR010000054.1:9842-11885 GCA_027055805.1 Campylobacteraceae bacterium | reverse complement strand
TGCCGATAGAATACTCTATGTCTTTGAAGCACTTCGACGAGGAAAAACTACAGAAGAGATTTTTGAGTGGTGTCAGATTGACCCTTGGTTCTTGTATCAATTAGAAGAGTTAGCACAGAGTGAAAAATCTATGGATGTAGCACTACTTAAAGATGAAACGCGTATGCGAACCATTAAATCAGAGGGCTTCTCTGATGCCATGATTGCATGGGCAATTAACAAAAATGAGGGTCAAAACTTCTCTGAAAATGATATCTATAACGCTCGTGAAAAACTTGGTGTGACTTTAGAGTATAATGAGGTAGATACTTGTTCAGCAGAGTTTGAAGCGTTGACACCTTATCTCTATTCTACAACAAATATCACAAAATTAGACTTCCTTCCAAGCTCTTCGGAATCGGAGACTTCAGTCCCGAATAATGCGAGGCTAAAGCCATCGGTTCCTAAAGAGAAAAAAGTCTTAGTCATTGGTGGTGGACCAAACCGAATTGGTCAAGGTATTGAGTTTGATTACTGTTGTGTTCATGCTGCCTTTGCTTTAGAAGACATGGGTGTTAAATCTATTATGTATAACTGTAACCCTGAAACAGTCTCTACCGATTATGATACATCAGATATCTTGTACTTTGAACCAATAGATTTTGAACATGTAAGAAATGTAATTGAAATTGAAAAGCCCGATGGTGTTATTGTTCACTTTGGTGGGCAGACTCCATTGAAGTTGGCGAAACAATTAACGGCTATTGGGGCGAATATCTCTGGAACAACAGCAAAAGTGATAGACCTTGCAGAGGACAGAGAACTTTTTTCTGAGTTTATTAACAACTTAGGATTAAAACAACCAAATAATGGTACAGTTTTCTCTAAAGAAGATGCATTATCGGTTGCTAATCGTATTGGTTATCCTGTACTGGTTCGTCCTTCATTTGTTTTGGGTGGACGTGGAATGAAAACTGTATACTCTGATGCTGAGATAAAAGAGTATATGGATGAGGCAGTTTCAGTTTCAAACGATGCACCTGTACTTATTGACAAGTTTTTAGACAATGCTATAGAGCTAGATGTAGATGCTATTTGTGATGGTAAAGATGTTTATATTGGGTCAGTTATGCAACACATTGAAGAGGCAGGGATTCACTCTGGTGACTCTGCTTGTGCTTTACCGACTGTTTCTATTTCAGATGCGTTATTAACAGAGATTAAGAAGCAGACAGCAGCTATTGCTCTAGGGCTTGGTGTTGTTGGGCTTATGAATATTCAGTATGCTATTTTTGAAAATGAAGTTTATCTTATAGAAGTAAATCCAAGAGCTTCAAGAACCGTACCATTTGTAAGTAAAGCCACAGGTGTACCTTTGGCAAAAGTAGCTACTAGAGTGATGATTCAAGGTGATTTGAAAGAGGCACTTAAATTTTACGATACTTTCAATGTTGTAAACTTTGATAAAGAGATTATGGAACCAAACCTAAAAGGTCATGTTGCTGTTAAAGAGGCAGTATTTCCATTCAACAAACTTCCAGGTGCTGACCTACTTCTTGGACCTGAAATGAAATCTACAGGTGAAGTAATGGGAATCTCTGATAACTTCGGAATGTCTTTTGCTAAGAGTCAATTTGCAGCGAAAAACAACATTCCTTTAGAGGGTAAAATCTTTATGTCATTGGCAAAGAATGATAAGGTTCATATAGGTGACATAGGTCAATCATTTGTCGATTTAGGGTTTGAAATATTTGCGACAAAAGGGACACATGAAGCTTTAACAAAAGCAGGAGTAGCTTCAAATAAAGTACTTAAAATCTCTGAAGGTCGTCCAAATATTGATGACATGATTAAAAATAATGAGATTACTCTAGCCATAAATACTTCTGCTGATGCAGGTTCTAAAATAGATGGTCAGACCATAAGACAATCTGTTTTACGTGCCAATGTTGCTTACTTTACAACCATTGCAGGAGCTAAGGCTACGGCATTGGCTATTGCAGAGCTTAAAGCTCATGATGGTCAGTTAGAGCCTAAAGCACTTCAAGATTACTTGAATTAGGG
>JALUMR010000054.1:0-9742 GCA_027055805.1 Campylobacteraceae bacterium | reverse complement strand
CCCAATAAAGCCTATATAGAAGAGATGGGTGAACACTTACAGATTTTGGTGCCATCCATCAATGCTATTCCTAAAACAAATAAATCTCTTTTTCGTATCTATCGTGATGCACGTTATCATCTGAGTGACCCTATAAAAACACGTATCGGTGTTATCTTTTGGCAAGGTCAAACCCACCGTATGCAAAGCTCTTCTTTTTATATGCACTACGACTCCAAAGAGGTTTTTGTAGCTACAGGCATACGAAACTTTAAACCACCACTTTTAGCAACCTACCGAGAGTACATTCAAAACCGAGAAAAAAGAGCAGCACTTCACCATATATATGAAGTGTTAAAAGCGAAGGGTTATAAACTCCCTGAACCTGCCTATAAACGCTACCCAAGAGATTTTGATAAAGATGAACCTCATGCCTATCTGGCACTTTATCGTTCGGTATATGCTTTTACAACATTTGTACCTGATAAGGTATTTCATTCTGAGAAGATAATAGATAGAAACTTTAAAATCTATGAAGATATGATGCCACTGCAAGAGTGGGTTTATGAGTTGACTCTATATGAAAACTAGCCTCTACTTAACACCTACAGATACCACCATGGGTTTTGTTTCGCAAGACTCTTTAAAAATAGATAAAGCTAAAAATAGAGAACCAAATAAACACTATATACGTGTTGTAAATTCCTTAGAGACGCTCAAAACTTTTACACGAGTTCCCCAAAAGCATAAAAATCGTGTGAGACGTTCTATACAAACAACATTTATTTTTCCACAAGGCAAGTCCTTTCGTGTGGTAAAAGATACTAAACATAACTTATTGTTAAATAGGGTTCAATGGTTCTACTCTTCTTCTGCAAATTTAAGTGGAGCCAAATATAATGAACTATATGCTAAGAAAATATCAGAGGTAATAGTAAGTTTTCCAAGTGCAAGTAGTGGAGAGCCTTCTAAAATCTATCGTCTTGGCCATGGAGTCATAAAGTCTATTCGTTAGGGGAGTGGAATGAGAGCTATTATTAATGCTAAGATTATTACCGATAAAGAGGTGCTTGAGGGCCATAATCTTCTGTTTGGAAAAAAAATTATAAAAGTAACAAAAGAGTTACCTATTTGGGCAAAAGTCATAGATGCTAAAGGACTTTATTTGTCTGCTGGGTTTATTGACATACACATACATGGTTCAGCTGGTTTTGATGTGATGGATGGAACAAAGGAAGCGTTAGAAGGCATGGCTCAAAGTCTACTTCAAACAGGAACCACCTCTTTTTTAGCCACTACCATGACCATGAGTGAAGAGGCTATAAAACAAGCATTAATAGCAGTTCAAGAGCATCAACATAGTAAAGGTGCAAAAGTTTTAGGGGTGCATCTTGAAGGTCCATTTATAAACGAAAGTAAACATGGAGCTCAGAATCCTAAGTTTATACAGAAGCCTAACTTTGAACTGATAGAACCCTATATGGATATAGTAAAGATGATAACTCTTGCACCAGAGGTTGAGGGTGGAGAGGTATTTATAAAATATATGAAAGAGAATTATCCACATATTTTATTAAGTGTGGGTCATAGTAATGCCTCTTATGACGTAACTAAAAAGAGTTTTTCGTGGGGTATTTCTCATTCAACCCATCTTTTTAATGCTATGAATCCATTACATCATAGAGAACCAGGAATTGTAGGAGCAGTGTTGGAAGATGAGCAGATAAGTTGTGAAATTATTGCTGACCTTATTCATGTTCATCCTCTATTTTTTAACATCTTATACAAGCTAAAAAAAGAGCAGTTACTTTTAGTAACCGATGCCATGAGAGCAGGGTGTATGCACTGTGGTGAGTATGATTTAGGTGGTCAAAAAGTTCTGGTTAAAGAGGGAGAAGCACGGCTAAAAGATGGAACTTTGGCAGGGTCTGTTTTAAAACTAAATGAGGCGTTGAAGAACTTTTATGAACATTCAGATATAACGTTGCCTGAACTTATCGCAACAGTAACAACTTTACCTGCTAGGAAATTAGGCTTGAGAGTAGGGGCTTTAAAAGAAGATTCCTCTGCTGATTTTGTTTTATTTGATGATGGGTTTGAAATTTACTCTACATTTGTTAATGGGGAAGAAATTTATAGAAAGGCTTAAAAATTGAGCTTTAAAATAAAGATTTTTTAGATAAAATGTAACCAAATTAATTAGAAGGCAATAGAAATGAAAGTAGTAGTAATACAAGGTCCAAACCTTAATATGTTAGGGATGAGAGAACAAAATATTTATGGTCCAATGAAATTGGATGATATTCATGCTCAAATGAAAGGTTTTGGTGAGCAAAGTGGTGTAGAAGTTGATTTTTTTCAGAGTAACCTTGAAGGTGAAATTGTAGATAGACTTCAAGAGTGTTTAGGTGAGGCTGATGGTATTATTATTAATCCTGCTGCCTATACTCATACATCTATTGCTATTCGTGATGCTATAGCTGCCATTCAGATTCCTACGGTTGAGGTTCATTTATCGAACATTCACCAAAGAGAAGAGTTTAGACATACATCACTAACAGCTCCTGTATGTGCAGGTCAAATTGTTGGTTTTGGTCCATTTGGTTACCACTTAGCGATGGTTTCTGTTATTCAAATTATGAATGAAGTAAAAGCTCATAAAGAGGCACAGCAAGCTCAAATAGCTCAAGAGGCTTTACAAGCAAATTAATGTTTTCGTAGGTTTGACCATGTCAAACGTTAAATTCCATTTTATATTGAATGGCAATTTCCGATGGTTATTGGTAATTGTCAGATTTTGACGTGTGACATGGTCACACCTACGGTTGTATAACAAGAAATATCAAATAAATTATAAAGGGAACCCTCCCATGAACTACATAGTAAAAGATGAAAATGCTATCTATTATGAGTGTGCATACAGTACAGACAACTCACTTTTTTTAAAACTAGGCAGTGAAGCTTTTTTTATAACAGATTCACGTTATAAGCTAGATGCCCAAGAGAATGTGAAAAATGCCACAGTTATAATAGAGAGAGATTTATACGCTAAAGCCAACAAACTTATAAAAAAATCAAAAATCAAAAAACTACGATATGACCCTAAAGAGTGGGATGTCTACTCCCTTGGAGTTTTACAAAAAGACCTTAAAACAAAGTTTAAAGAGGTTCCTGATCTATCTCATAAAAAGAGAATTATAAAGAGTTCACAAGAGATTATTATTTTGAAAAAAGCTGCTATGTTGGGTGCAGCAGCATTTGATGAGTTGGCTAAAACCATTCAAAAACATGGTTTTAAACAGAGTGAACAGATGTTGACCTTTATGGCAAAAGCGATATTATCACAAAAAGGTCAGTATGAACTATCATTTGACCCCATTGTAGCTGTTAATGCCAATGCTGCAAAACCTCATGCTTTACCTACCGATAAGAAGTTAAAGAAACATGATTTGCTTTTAGTAGATGCTGGGTTAAAGTATAAACGTTATTGTTCTGACCGTACGCGAACGGTATCGGCTGAAAAATATTTTGAGTTTACAACAGAGCAAAAATTTAAAAAGAAAAAGATTCAAAAAGCATATGATACAGTTTTAAAAGCTTATGACAATGCCATAGAAAAAGCACGTTCGGGGATGAAAGCCAAAGAGATAGATGCCTTGACTCGTGACATTATTACCAAAGCTGGTTATGGAGACTATTACGTACACTCAACTGGTCATGGAGTAGGGCTAGATATTCATGAGATGCCTTATATCGCAAGTAAGTCTGACACCATAGTAGAAGATGGAATGGTCTATACCATTGAACCTGGTATCTATATTCCTGGCGAGTTTGGGATTCGTATTGAGGATATGGTGGCGATGGTTGGTGGAAAGGCTGTGGTTTTATAATAGAGTAAAGCATTTTATTAAAGTTTTGTAGGGTGCTGTTTTCTAACGCACCATTAAATAAGACTTGCTATAATAAGAGAATAAGCTTGGAAATGATACTTTTAAGCATAATATATAATTAAAAGGAGTCGCTTATGCAACTAACACTAAATATACCTGAATTTGCAATGTTAACACTAAACAAAGACATACAAGAACTAAAGCAGACTATTAAAATTAGTACAGCTTTAATGCTTTTTAAAAATGGTAAGTTTTCCATAGAACAAGCCAGTCATTTTGCTAATCTTTCTTTGTATGACTTTATGGATGAGTGTAAAAAAAATCATATCCCTGTTATTAGTTATGATGAAAATGAGTTAGAAAACGAAATGAAATTGATGAGTGGGCTATGATTTTAATTGCTGATAGTTCGGCGTGATGATAAGAAAGCTAAGAAGTTTGCTCAAAGTTTTGGTTTAAAGGTTCTTTGGTTTTAGGAATGGCAGGGGAGATATGAGCTAATGAATGACTATGACTTCTCCACACTAAATGACAATGGTGTAGATGGTAGGTTTTATAGTGAGGATAATAGAGAAGAGATTATTCGATGTAAACATTATGAGTAAAAAATATAATTTCTAAAAAGATAATACAAATGCAAAAAAAACTAGACAAAAACAACACGCTAATCACCCAAAAAAACTACCCCTACCTATCAAAAAACAAATCAACAAAACCCTACCAAGCAACTCTAGGAATAGGGGGGAACATAGGGGATGTACGACGACGTTTTAATCATCTCTTTTTTTACTTAAAACGTTCTTCATTTGTTGATATAGTTGAGACTTCTCCTATTTTAAACAATCCACCTTTTGGCTATTTGGAGCAAGATTATTTTCATAATTCATTAATAATTGTGAAAACTTGTTTACGTCCTAAAGCACTTTTACGCTATATTTTGAGAGTTGAAAAAAGGTTTGGTAGAAAACGCTCTTTCGCTGATGCACCTCGTACTTTAGATATTGATATGATATTTTATGAACAAGAGGTGATAGAGAGTGAAGTTTTAACCGTACCTCACCCACATTGGAATAAAAGAGATTCTGTAGTTATTCCTTTAAGCCATATGCAAATAAAAATGTAAGAGTAGTTAATGAAAAACAAAGATAAACCTGTAACTGTTGAAGAGATTCAACTGTTACGTAATGAAATCTTATTGATGCATGAGTCATTGGCTAAAGATGTTATTAGTCATGCTCCTTTGGTTAAAAAAGTTGTAGATATTTTTGTTGATAAAGGTTTAGACCAAAAGTGGCTTGAAAAACTTTTAGCACCTTTAGTTGGTTCTAGTTTTGAAGAAGATGAGGTGATGTTGGTTGCCTACTTACTTGAAGAGTTGGACTCTTTGTTAACAGTTAAAGAAGAGGGTGAAAAGTTAGATAAAAGAGTTCAGATAATAGTTGGTGGAACAGGGATTGGTAAAACTTCACTGGTTGGTAAACTTGGTGCTAGGTATAGTTATCTATTAGATAAAAACTATAAGGTTGCATTTTTTAATTTTGATCATCATAAAGTAGGAGCCATAGAGCAGTTGGAGCATTATGCTGATGCGATGAATATACCTCTTATCTCATTGGAAGATTTTGTCGATAATGAGTATGATATTATTTTGGTAGATACAGCAGGGAGTAGAGGTGCTGACCTTGATGAAGTAGTCTCTTTAATCGAAATTATCAAAGAGAGTACTTCTTATAAAGTAGAACTCTCTTTGGTTCTTTCTGCTACCTCTAAAGCCAAAGATTTAAAGAGGATTTATAACATTTTTGAAGCTTTAGAGCTTGATAGTTTAATTTTTACCAAACTAGATGAGACCTACGACCTTTCAGACATGATAAATTTTTTAATAGAAAACGAAAAACCAGTAAGCTACCTCTCAATAGGTCAAGAGATACCAGAAGATTTAATAGTCGCAACAAGAGAGTATCTACTAAATCAGTTTATGAATGAGGAAAATAATGAGTAATATAAATAAAAAAGTCTTAGTAGGTATGAGTGGAGGAGTTGATTCCACTATTACTGCTATACTTTTACAAAAAGAGGGTTATGAAGTAACAGGTGTCTATATGAAACTTCATGAAAAAGAGGGATACCATGAAGAGAATTTTACTAAAGTACAACGCGTAGCGAAATACTTAGGGATTGATGTTCATTTTCATGATTTGTCAGCAGATTTTAAAGATGAGGTCTATGACTATTTTGTAGAGACTTATAAACAGGGGCTAACTCCAAACCCTTGTGTGATGTGTAACCGAACCATCAAGTTTGGAAAAATGGTAGAGTTTGCAGACTCTTTAGGCATAGAAAAAGTGGCAACAGGTCACTACCTTAACTGTGATGGAGAGTTTTTCTATACAGCAAAGGATGACTCTAAAGACCAGAGTTATTTTGTAGCACAGGTACGTAAAGAGATACTGTCTAGACTGATTTTCCCTTTAGGCTCATGGGTAAAAGATGATGTAAAAGCCTATGCAAGTAAGATAGAGCCTCTTCAAGATTTTGCAACACAAAAAGAGAGTTCTGAAATATGTTTTGTAGAAAATGATTATACAGAAATATTGGATAAGCATATGAACATAGATTTAGAGGGAGAGACAGTATATGCTGATGGTACAGTTGTCGGTAAGCATAAGGGCTATATGCACTATACCATAGGTAAACGACGAGGTTTTACGGTTGATGGAGCTCACGACCCTCATTTTGTTCTCTCTATAAATCCTGAGAAGAATGAGATAGTAGTTGGAAAAAAAGAAGAGCTAGAAGAGAACAGTTTTGGTATCAAAAAAATTAATCTTTTTAAAGATTTAGATATAGATAATCTAACAGTTAAAGTTCGATATAGAACCAGAGCTATTCCTTGCAAGGTAACTTTAGATGGTGAGTTGGGAACGGTGGTACTAGAAGAGCCAGTTTTTGGTTTGGCGTATGGGCAGATAGCTGTATTTTATGAAGATAATAGGGTTCTTGGTTCTGGTATAATATATTAAATATTATTTATATATATTATTTTATTTATAATTTTCTTTTAATTTAAGTATTTTTATAGTAAAAAACGTACTTATTAAAAAATAAAGGAAAACAGATGAAAAAGATAATTTCTAAATTTAGTATCATAGTGTTATTGGTTACAACGAACCTAGCAGTTGCTGAAGAGTTAGAACCAATAGGAAAAGCAGTTCAAAATCTACCATGGATTGAGATACGAGTTCCTTATAATATGAAAACTAGTGAGTTAGCAAAGATGTATTATTCTGATGAGAATGATTATATGATTATTTATAATGCAAATAGAGGTAGAATCCCAAGTAGTATGTATCTAAGAAAAGGGGTGAGTATTGTAATTCCAGTAACAGAGAAGTTCAAGGATTACCCTGAAAAAATAGGTTGGAATTAAACTCACTTACTTTTTTTCGATAAAAAGAGTAAACTTTTTTCTTGGTCAATTTTAAAATTGAACCTTTGAAAAAAGTTCATACCCAGTAACCCATCGGCATTCTCTTGAGTAAAAGAGGAGGTCGTTACTTTAAAATCTTTAACTTTTACCTCTCCTATTGTGAAACTTTTAGCTATTTTTAATTGAGCAGAAATTTCTCCTCCTGCTGTTTTTAATTTTACATTATCATTGATAAGCATTAAAGAAGATGGAACTTTCTCTTCAGCAATAAGGGTTAATGTAGCACCTGTATCTAAAAGAAGTGTGAGTGGTGTATCATCAATCGTGACATCAATCGTAAAGTGTGAACCCTCTTGTTTTAATGGTATCTTATAATCATACTCCTCTTTATTGGTTTCATTTTTTTCAATTTTAAGTAGAAGTGCTTTGGCTCTCTCTCCATACTCATCATCAAATTCAATATCTTTTAGTAAAGTAGTCGCAGTATTAAATGATTGTATAGAAACATGATGCTCTGCAAGTGCAAAGGTAAAAAATGAGCTCTTTGTGTTTTGGCGTATTTGTGTTTCTAAAAAGCTCTGTAGTTCTTGATAACTTTTTGACTCTTTAAGTACGTCAATATAAAGCCTAGATGTGTCAATTAAAGCAGTATAGAGTATGTCACTTTCTATAGGAGTATTTGCTTCAATAAGTCCATTAAGTATCTTGATAGCCTCTTTATACTCTTTACGCTCTTTATATATTTTAGATAAAAAGAGTTGACTCTCGCCATTTTCTGGGTCTATTTTAATATACTCAAGAAGTTCTCTTATCGTTTTTTCTTGATTGGTTATATTCTCTTTTTCAAAATACTCTTTAAGTGTTGAACGATAGAAAAGAATACGCTCATAACTACCTTGTTGATAGAGTGCCATAGCATCCGAGAAAAGACCGTTATGTAAAAGACTATAAAAAGATGTTTTAATGGGTTGATAGATTTTTTTTACTGCTTTAATAGGAGAAATAGTACTGTTTTCCTCATTTTTTGACACATTTTTATCTAAAAATGTTTGTGATATATTAAAGTCATCGCGTAAGATTTTTGGTGCATCGAGAGCTAAAAAGAAGGAGTGAAAGTTCCAGCCAATAAGAATACCTGCGAAGAGTGCTAAGATTATATTGAACATTTCCTACTCCTTGTGTTTCTTTATATTATATAATGTTTATTAAATTCTATCTAAAAAATCTTACAGATAGTCTAATGTTTATATTTATCTCATCACATTGTTATGAAAAAACGGGTAAAATTCGGCAGAAAATAACAACAAGGTAGACACATGACAGGATATATGCTTTTCTCTGGTACAGCTAATGAAGAACTTGCTTTAAAGGTATCGGAGTATCTGGAACAACCACTTTCTAAAGCAAAGATTACACGATTTTCAGATAATGAAATAAACATTAAAATTAAAGAGAGTGTTCGAGGGAAAGATGTCTTTATCTTACAACCAACATCAGCACCTGTAAACTTTAACTTAATGGAACTGCTTATTATGGTTGATGCACTTAAACGTTCATCTGCACGTTCTATTACGGCAGTTGTTCCTTACTACGGTTATGCTAGACAAGATAGAAAAGCAGAGCCAAGAGTGCCAATCTCAGCTAAATTGGTGGCAAACCTTATGGAGACAGCAGGAATTACAAGAGTGGTAACGGTTGATTTACACGCTTCACAGATTCAAGGTTTTTTTGATATTCCTGTAGATAATCTTTATGGTGCTGTTCTATTTAATGACTATGTAAAATCTAAAAATCTTCCAAATCCTGTAGTGGCAAGTCCTGATATTGGTGGGGTTGCACGTGCTAGATATTTTGCTAAAACCATGGGCTTAGAGATGGTTATTGTCGA
The DNA here is from genome assembly GCA_027055805.1 of Campylobacteraceae bacterium. Lineage (GTDB taxonomy): Bacteria > Campylobacterota > Campylobacteria > Campylobacterales > Sulfurovaceae > UBA1140. Next base: position 555 of record JALUMR010000054.1, on the reverse strand, counting down.
TAAGCGTCGAGAAAAAGCAAATGAGTCAGAGGTGATGAATATTATTGGAAATGTTGAGGGTAAAGATGTCATTATGATTGATGATATGGTAGACACAGCAGGAACCATGGTAAAAGCAGCATCTGCACTTAAAGCCAAAGGTGCCACTTCTGTTATGGCATGTTGTACTCATCCTGTTCTTTCTGGTCCTGCGTTTGAGCGTATAGAAAATGGTGAGTTAGATGAGTTGGTTGTAACCGATACTATTCCTCTTAAAAATGGAACTTGTGATAAAATCAAAGTTCTATCAACAGCAAAAATGTTGGGTGAAGTGATTCGTCGTGTTTATAACAATGAGAGTGTGAATTCTCTTTTTGAGACCAATTAAGTGTTTGGTGTTACCGAACTTACGAAGGAACTAAATGGCAGATAATATACCTCAATCGCATATTAGAAACTTTTCTATTATTGCTCATATTGACCACGGTAAATCGACTTTGGCTGATAGGATTATCCAAGAGTGTAATGCTGTTGCTGACCGTAAAATGTCGGCACAGGTTATGGATACTATGGATA
>JALUMR010000053.1 GCA_027055805.1 Campylobacteraceae bacterium | reverse complement strand
TGGAAGAAAAGCTGGATTACACTCTTTTAATTGTAAATCTAACAACAGTGGTACTAAAACAGAAGAGTGTGTGATTACTCCTAAAAAAGATGCTACCGTTTATGTTCATGTTTATGGATATCAAGCTTCTAACTATAGTTTGAAGGCTGTTAAAGGGAGTACTACGACTAACCCTTGTATTACTCGTGAAGAACTACAAAGAAAAATATACAAAAATGAAGATGTTACTAAGGTTAATACTTCTTGTATTACTGATATGAGTAATCTGTTTAAAAAAGCAATCGATTTTAACCAAGATATTAGTAATTGGGATGTTTCTCATGTTACGGATATGAGAAATATGTTTGAAAGTGCTTATCATTTTAATCAAAATATTAATAAATGGAATGTTTCTAATGTTACTAATATGAGTAGTATGTTTGTTGGTGCTCATGACTTCAATCAAAATATAAATAGCTGGGATGTTTCTAATGTTACTGATATGAGTTCCATGTTCAGTGTATTCAATACATGTTTAGATTTTAATCAAGATATTAGTAACTGGGATGTCTCTAATGTCACAAATATGCGTTATATGTTTGAGCAAAACTGCCCTAATGGATATAACTTTACCAACCATGACCTAAGTACGTGGGATGTAAAAAAAGTAACTAAGCATGATGGCTTCTTTAATGAAGATAACACTAATAACATAGAACCAAAATGGAAAGATGGGAATATGAATTCAACAGTAATAAATAAAGCAAAAATACATTGTTTAAACAGAGACAACAGTACTGATGATGTTCTATGTTCACTAGAAGAAGATTTGGTTTATATTTTGAGTAAAGAAGATGGCGACGATGTAATTCATACTATTTCCACTAAAGATTGGACAAATTTAAATAAAAAAATAATTAATGCAAATTATGCTCCTGCTCAGTCTCTAAATAAATTAGAAAACACCAACTTATTCTATGTCAAATTTGGACACTCTTCTCATTCATATTTTAACTTTTATTATTTTGTTAATAATATAACAAAAGTTTTAGAGTGGGAGAACGATTCAAATTTCTTTACTATAGATACCCTAAAAACTATTTCAAATGGAAATAAATTATTAATTGAAAATCATAATGGTGGAGGGGATAAGTTTAGACTACTATACGATATTAGTAATTTACCAAATATCGAAGCAATAGATAAATAATTAACGAAGCATACTTCTATCTTTATAACAGCCTATGGATGATTTAAAGATAGAAAAATCAACTCGTAGAATATACAATTAAAGAATACAACAATTATTAATATTATATAATAATTAAGTCCATTTGAGCTATAATATTTTAAATTAAATATTGGATATATAAAAATGAAATTACGACAAATAAGACAATTGATTTATGGAATTGCAACGTTCATGCCAGGGGTACATGCATTTAGAGAAAAAGCGAAAGGAACAGGGGGAACCAATACAGCTAAATATTGTTATTCTATTTGGTTAAGACACTTAGTCCTAGCGAACAAGAGTGGACTTAATTCTCATCCAAAAATAGTAGCAGAATTAGGACCAGGTGATTCATTAGGTATTGGATTAGCAGCTTTAATCTCTGGTTCTGATAAATATTTTGCCTTTGATGTTATAGAACATGCTAACACAGAAAGGAATCTAAAAATATTTGATGAACTCATAGAACTTTTTAGAGAGAGAACTCCTATTCCTAGTGATAAAGAGTTAGCAGAGATGAAACCAGCTTTAGACCAATATAATTTTCCTATTAACATACTCGATGAAAAAAGATTAACCGAGGCATTAGAAGAGTCAAGAATAAAAAAAATTAGAGATGCCATTAAAAATCCTCAGCCTAATAATGAATTTATTCAATATAAAGTTCCATGGTACAATGCCAGTGTTATTGAAAAAAAATCTATTGATATGATTTTTTCTCAAGCTGTTCTTGAGCATGTTGAAGATTTAAAAAACACTTATAAATCTATGTATTCTTGGTTAAGACCAACTGGCTTTATATCACATCAAGTTGATTTTAGGTCACATGGAACCTCCCATGAATGGAATGGTCACTGGACATATTCAGATTTTCTTTGGAAACTCATAAAAGGGAAAAGAGCTTATTTAATAAATAGAGAACCCTACTCTACACATATTGAAATTTTAGAAGAAGAAGGCTTTCAAAAAATATTTGATGCCAAAAATAAATTGAAATCAAACTTAACCATAGATAAACTCTCAAAGAGATACAAAACCATGGAAAGTGATGATTTAACTACAGCAGGTGTATTTTTCCAAGCAATAATAAAGCGTTAAATTTGCTATAATCACTAAATTATTCTAATAGGGGTATTTATGCAACATTTAGTTGATACCGATGACTTTAGCAAAGAACAGATAGAAAACATTATGCACGATGCAGCAGCATTTAAAAAAGAGATGCCTTCAAAACTTCTGGAGGACAAATTACTTATAACGCTCTTTTTTGAAAGTTCAACACGTACACGTAGCTCTTTTGAAGTAGCTGCCAAGCGTTTGGGTGCATCTGTGGTGCATCTTGACCCCTCTAAAAGTTCTACCAATAAAGGTGAAAGCCTAGAAGATACTTTTGAAAACCTTGCTGCCATGGAGCCTGATGGGGTGATTATTCGTCATGAGTTTAACAACACGCCTAAAAAACTTGCCAACAAAAACTTAACACCTATTTTAAATGCAGGGGCTGGAAACTATGCCCACCCTACTCAAGCCCTACTTGACTACTTTACCATGTTAGAACACTTTGACTTTCAAGAGCTAAAGGGTAAGACCATTGCTATTGTGGGGGACATAATCAGTTCACGTGTTGCTGCTTCAGGCATTAGACTCTATACACGTATGGGAATGAATGTTGTACTCGTAGCACCCAAACCTTTTATGCCTGACAATGACCTGCCAAAGTATGAAAACCTTAGTGAGGTTATAGATAAAGTAGATATTATTATGAGTTTAAGAGCCCAACTAGAGCGACATAAAGCACCTATCTTTGAAGATTATGATGAGTATGCAAAAGAGTATTGTATCACTAAAGATTTATTTAAAGAGAGAGAGATTTTACTGCTGCACCCAGGACCTGTTATGCGTAACATTGACATAAGTGATGAGATGCTTACCGATAAGAGATGTAAAGTTCTGACCCAAGTCAAGAATGGTGTTTTTGTAAGAATGGCTATATTAAAAGCGTTGCTACTAGATAATTAATGGATAAAATTACTGAACTAGCAAAGAAGAGAGAACCTTTTTTATTTGTTCTCTCTTATGATTTAAAAGAGCGTTTTGTTCAGCCTCTTAAAAAACTTGATGATGATATTTTTTTTAAAATTGGACATCAACGAAACTATCCTAAACAGCCTATAAAAAACTCTATAAAAAAAGCCTACTATTTAAAAAAGTATCCTCTTGATTTTAAACTCTATAAAAACTCCTTAGACAAAGTACTAGAAGAGATACGCTCTGGCAATACCTATCTACTCAACCTAACATTTAAAACTCCCATAGAGACCAACCTCTCCTTAAAAGAGATTTTTACCTATGCCAAAGCAAAATACAAACTCTACTTTAAAGACCAATTCATCTGTTTTTCTCCTGAGAAGTTTATAGAGATAGAAGACAATACCATTAGTACCTACCCTATGAAAGGAACTATAGAAGCTTCACTACCCAATGCTAAAGAGAAAATACTAACCAATGAAAAAGAGATGGCAGAACACGTAATGATAGTTGACCTTATGCGTAATGATTTGGGTATGGTCGCAAAAAATATTAAAGTAGAAAAGTTTCGTTATGTAGAAAAGATAACAGCAGGAGAGAAAGAGCTTCTACAAGTTAGCTCAAAAATAACAGCAAAACTTTCAAACAATTGGCGAGAAAATTTAGGAGAACTGTTAAAGACTCTTCTCCCTGCTGGTTCGATTACAGGAACACCCAAACATAGTACCATAAACATTATAAACCATATAGAAAATTATAATAGAGGGTTTTACACAGGAGTCTTTGGCATATTTGATGGAGAAAGTTTATACTCTGCTGTGATGATACGATTTATTGAAAATGAAGAGGGAAAACTTTACTACAAAAGTGGAGGAGGCATCACCATAGATAGTGATGCCAAAAGCGAATATGAAGAGCTAATAGATAAAATCTATCTGCCCTTATAAAGACACGCTATTAAAGTCCATGAACAACAAATCCAGAACCACGCTTAGCAATAAATGAACGTGCTGCACTCTCTGAAGAGAAACCAGTTAATATTGCTTTATAAAGCTTTTTACCATTTCTATTAACAGTTTTTACAAATGGTGAGTACTTAGAACTGGCAGACTCTGCTGCATTTTGAGCTTTTGAATGACTTGAAAATGCACCTATTTGAACACCTATACCATTAGATGATGCACTACTACTTCCATATGAATTATTTGTGGTATAACTACTGTCATTACCATAAGAAGAAGATGAGTGGGAGCTACCACCAGAGACTATAAATGCTCCAGGGAAACGACTCTCTTTAAGTCTGTTTACTTCACTTGTGGAAGAGATACCTGTTATAATCACCTTATTAGGATGACCTTTTTTTACATAAGCAGAGTATTTAGGATCTAAACTTAAAGAGTTTTTAAACTCTTCTGCTGCATAGTAATCAGCCAATGCTGCAATTTGAAGATTAATACCACCACCATTACCACCTGTATTATTACTACTTGCTGGTGCAGAGTAACTATTATTTGATGATGAACCACCTGCATAAGGGTCTGGATAATTATCTTCACTGGCATAAGGGTCATTATATGCACCATTATTTGAAGCTGCTGGTTGACCATAACTTATATCACCTGATGATGATACAGGTTGACCATATGCACCTGCTGTAGTAATCTGAGTATTATCAGTAGTTGCTTCACCTGTATAAATCGAACCTGATGGAGTTACAGCTGTATTATCGTAAGTAACACTATTTGGGTCATATGTAGTACCTGTTTGAGTTGTAGTGTCATAGGTACTAGTATCATAAACTCCTTGCGTTTCTTGAGGTTGTTGAGAGTTATCATAAACTACTTGTCCACCATTTTCAGGTTTTTTTACACACCCCGTTGTTAAGACTGCCAAAGCTATTGCTGAAAAAGCTAAACCTTTTTTAGATTTCATATTTATCCCTTTTATTTTCTTTTATTATAACAATCTATTAATATCAATACAATTAATATTAGCAGTTAATTCTAAATATTTAATATTATGTTTTACTGTTCGTTCGCTCTTTTCTACTTGAAATTGAAAAACGTAATAGTTCATCAGTGGTCTTAACATAGGAGGGTAAATTTTTAAAAGTTAATGCCAACAAATTTGCAGTAGCCATGGCATCTGAAAAAGCTCGATGAGGAACATGATCACCTAAATCTAGGGTATCACTTAAATATGCCAAACCATAACGTTCACACTTTATAGTCCGACGTGCTAAATCAATAGAGCAAAGTTTCTGATTTCCAATGCTACCTAACCCAAAACGCTCAAAAGAGTGGTCTAAAAAGCCATAATCAAAGTTTGCATTATGTGCAACAAAAACGGCATCATCTAAGAAAACTCTTAATTTAGTTAAAACATCTAATCTACTAGGAGCATTCTCTAAATCTTTTGGAACTATTCCTGTGATTTTCGTAATGTATTCAGGTAAAAAGGCACACTCTACAAAACTCTCAAAACGGTCAATTACCTCTCCATTTTGAACCATGACAGCACCCACCTCTATCACTTGAGCAGCTTCGGGCTTAGACCCATTTGTTTCTATGTCTATTACACAATACTTCTGCTCTGCATAAGGTTTAAAAAAACTCTCTAAACGATAATTCTCTCCATCCTCTACAATAGGATATCCTGCTGCTTGTAAAAGAAAAAAGAGTGTGTCTGTATCTTCAAAAAGTGTGGTGTGTTTTTTAACGATACGTCTGTATGAAGGTGCTGATAGGTAACCTTCATTACGTCTAAAGGCTGCTGTTAATTCATCATAGACTTTTTGCATTTTTTATAAACTTACTCACCTTTTCATAATCTTTTCTACCTTTTATCTTCTCTACACCTGAACTTACGTCAACACCATAGAAACCATAAGATTTAAGCTCCTGTAAATTCTCAGGAGTTAATCCACCTGCTAAAATTATCTTTGAACAGTCAACACCTTTAAACCACTCTAAGTTTAAACGTTTTCCAGAACCACCATACTCTTCACAGTACGCATCTACCAAACGGTATCTCTCTTGATATTGTAACACATCTTTTGCCTCTTTGGCTCGAATAACAGGCATAGCTTTTGAACCTATCATATCTAACGCCTCTTCATCTACGTCAAAATGTATCTGACAAAGTGTCAAGTCGCAATACTTTGAAATGGTATCAATGGTATCAATACCCTCATTAACAAATAGCCCTACTCTACCTATGAAGGGAGGTAGTTTATCAATAATTTTTTTAGCATCACTTGGAGTTATATACCGTGGTGACTCTCTATAAAAAACAAAACCTAAAGCATCTGCTCCAGCATCTATAGCTTGTATCGCATCTTGATAATTGGTAATACCACATATTTTAACTCTCATATAAATGTCCCTAAAAAATAATCCAATGATTATATCTTTAAAGAGTCTATAGCGTGCTTATAACCCTTCTCATTTCCAAAAACATAAGAACCAGCGACCACAATATCTACATCTGCTTCTTTAAGCTCTTCAATATTTTTATCATTTACTCCACCATCTACCTCTATAAGACAGGCAGGATTATGCTTTTCTATTAAAGCTTTTAAACGTTTTGCTCTCTCTAAAACAGAACCTATAAACTTTTGACCACCAAAACCAGGATTCACCGACATAAGTAGAACCATATCCACATCTGCCAACAAAAATTCAATAGCTTCAGGTGGAGTATGAGGATTAAGTGTAATAGCAGGTTTAATTCCTAAAGAGCGTATATACTGAACTAAGCGATGGGGATGTTTCTCCTCTTCTATATGAAAAGAGATGTACTCAGGATTTAAAGGAGCAAACAAATCTACAAAAAAAGTATTGTTCTCAACCATCAAATGAATATCCAAAGGTTTAGTAGCAGCTTTAGCTACAGCAGAGACAACAACAGGTCCAATGGTTAAGTTAGGCACAAAATGTCCATCCATTACATCTACATGTACAAGGTCACACCCTGCCTCACAAATGGCTTTAACATCACAAGCTAAGTTACCAAAATCAGCAGAGAGAATACTTGGGGCTATTAACATTTAAAATCCTAAGGGGTAATTTTTTTGTATTATAGCTAATTTTTTTCTGATACTTACTACCATTTAAGCAACTTTCTACTATAATCGCAAAACTTTTTATGAGTGCTATTTAAGTAACTCATATGACACTATTTATTACAAAGGTATTTATCATGGCAAGAAGATGTGATGTAACAGGAAAAGGTCCATTAACAGGAAATAATGTATCTCATGCAAACAACAAGACAAAGAGAAGACAACTTCCAAACTTAAGAAGTGTTAAAATCACTTTAGAAGATGGGACAACTAAAAAAATTAAAGTTGCTGCGTCTACACTTAGAACAATGAAGAAAAAAGCTGCTGAAGCTACTGCTTCTGCTGAAACAGTTGAAGCGTAATTAGAAAGTCTATATATATTAGACTTTAACTATTTTGGCAACACAGAATAGACTCAAAAAGTTTCTCAACTGGCGAGAAACTTCAAAGCCACATATAACTCTCAACGATGAGTTATATGTACACCTATCACCTTTTAGACTTCCCCTTATTTTAACCGTTATGACCATGATGTTTGGAACATTTGGTTATATACTTATAGATGATATGTCCCTATTTGATGCACTTTATCAGACAGGAATCACCTTTACAACCGTTGGTTTTGGTGAAATGGCTACCATTTCAGATTTGGGACGACTCTTTACCATTTGTCTTATTATCTTTGGTTTCTTGGTTTTTTCAGTTGCCATCGGGATTATTGTAGATGTGTTAAATAGAGGTGAGCTAATAGAAATTATAAAGGAGAGAAGAATGCTTTATAATGTTGCACGACTAAAACAGCATTTTGTTATCTGTTATCACAATGAATTTACCATTCAAGTAACCAAGCATTTGCGAGAAAGTCACATTCCTTTTGTGGTTATAGACCCAAGAGAAGACTTTGAAGAGATTGCAGTAAAATATAACTATCCCTATTTTGTAACAGCTGAACCACATACAGAAGAGGCAATTTTAAAGTCACATCTTTCAAGTGCTAAAGGAATTATTACCTTAGCAGACAACATTGCAGACAACATTGCTACCATCGCATCGGTTCGACTTTATGAAAAAGAGATAAAAAGACGGCGACCATTTTTGGTTATATCAAATGCACATACCATCAGTGATGAGACTAAACTTTTAAAACTGGGTGCTGACAAAGTCGTAACACCAACCAATATTATGGCTCAACGTATTAATGCCATGGCAATACGCCCCGATATGGAAAACTTATTACAAGAGTTTCTATATAAACAAGATACACCTCTTGACATGGAAGAGGCAAGAATCACCAAAACATCTTGGTTAACGTTAAGAAAAATCAGAGATGCCTCTTTTAGAGAAATAGCCAATGTAACCATTATTGGAATAAGGCATAAAAGTGGTGAGTTTGTCCCCATGCCAAAAGGAGATACCATCATCACAGCAGGAGCAAAACTTTTGCTCATAGGACCTAGTGATGGTATCAAAAAAGCTAAAAAAATAATTAGAAAAACTATAAAACCAGAGGAGATGTAAAATGTTTAATCTATTTTCACTAAAAGGTGGACTCAATAATGTAGAAGGTTTCTTCTGCGATGGTGTCAATGTCGGCATGAAAGTAAACGATAATGGCGATGGAGACGTAGCTTTCATTCGTTCAGATGTGCCGTGTGACATCGCTTCACGATTTACATCCAACAAGTTTCAAGCTGCACCCATAAAACATTATCAAAAATATCCAAAAGATTTTAAAACCAATTTTATTTTAATGAATGCAAAAAATGCCAATGCCATGACAGGAGAAAAAGGAGTTGAAGATATTGAGAGTATCTTCGATGAGCTTAAAAAACATCATGAAGTTCAAAACCCTATTATGTCATCAACAGGGGTTATTGGTTATCGTCTAAATCAAGAGAAGATATGCTCTGCTTTTGAAAAATTTGACTACAACGCGAAAAACTCAGACAAAATAGCCCGTTCTATTATGACAACAGACAGATTTAAAAAAGAGTTGTGTTTTAAAATAGAGTTGGATGATGGCTCATCCTTTAGCATCGCAGGTATCTGTAAAGGTGCTGGTATGATTAACCCTGCTATGGCGACCATGCTCTGTTTTATAACCACCGATGCTGACATCCCAAAAGCTGATATGGAAGAGCTATTAACCGATGCTACAGAGGGTTCATTTAACCGAATCTCTGTCGATGGAGATACCTCTACCAACGACACGATTATGCTTTTAGCCAATAAGCTATCAGGTGATTACAACAAAGAAGCCTTTAGAGAAGCGTTAAATAAAATAACTTTTGAACTTGCGATGATGATTTTAAAAGATGGTGAAGGTGCGACCAAAATGGTAGCTTTTGAAATAAAAGGAGCAAAAAGCCAAGCCGATGCCCAAAAAGCAAGTATGGCACTAAGTAACTCTCTTTTAGTAAAAACAGCCCTCTTTGGAGAAGACCCAAACTGGGGACGTATCGCTTCAACCATAGGGGCATCGGGTATAGAGTGTGATGATACCACACTCACCATTCACTACGATAACCTACTCATCTACTCTAACGAACAGCGAGAACTGGACAAAGAGCGAGAAGAAAAAGCCTATAAAATCATGAAAAATGACTCATTTAAAGTTACCTGTGACCTTGGCTTAGGTGATAAAAGCTATACTTCTTATGGTTGTGACCTCTCTTATGACTATGTTAAGATAAATGCTGAGTATAGAACCTAATTTTATAAACCCTTTAAAAAATATTAAGGGGTTACTACTCTTCTTAAACTTCGGCAATTTTTCGCTTTGTGCCAAATAACTATTCTACTTCTAATGATTTATTTGACAGTATTTTATATTAATCAACAGATATTACATACATTACGCCCTGCACTACCCTCTACCTGCTCAATAAGTCCAGAATCAACCAACCCAGTAATGTCTCTCTTTGCAGTAGCAATAGAGACACTCATCTCATCAGAACGATACTTAGCCACATCAATTTTATAACCATCACTATAACCTGTATTACGAGAAACCTTTGAGCGTAACGTAACAAGAGCAGATTGGTCATAGTTAAAGTTTGGATACTCTTCATGTTGCCAAAGCCATTTTTTTATAGTTTCCATACTTTACCTTTAGTAAAACTCAACAGATGAGCCGATTGTAAATTTTAATTTTTACATCAATACAAAAACCCAAACAACCAAAGAGGGACTTTAGCCCCAAAACCAATCTCTATATCATCAGAAACTACAAACGAATTTTCTATATCTTTAATCTGTTTAAAGCTTTTATTTCTACCACCAACTTCAAAGGTATACTTTTCATCAACTAAAAAGTCCCCTTTGGTAGCGTAATTAACCAAGTGCTGTTTATAGAGCATACTCACAAAAAAAGTCTCTCGTATGGTTCCAATGTTGCTGTTGATACAAAGAGCATTAAACAGATTTGCATTGTTCAAGTAGAGCTTGTCTGGTTTTTGTAGATTTTGAAATCGTTTTGCATCAAAAACAATGTGATGAAGCAGTTCAGCTCTGCTAAGATAGGTGATGTATTTATAGAGTGTTGGTTTTGTAATGCCTACTCTTTTAGCCAACTTCTCCATGGTTATTTCAAGAGGGTTAGAGACACAAATACTTAACAATAGTCGCTTAAGAGACTCTATTTTTTGAGCATCTTGATTTGTGTCTGAAAATCTCTAATCTTATGAATCTCATCAATAACAATCACCTCACCACCAAATTTAGAGTACTCATCTACAAAGTCAAACAGAGAGACCTCTTGAAACATTGGGTGGTCACAAGAGACATAGAGCTTCTCTTCTGCTTTGTAGGGCAACTCTTTTAGAACTTGTAAAAACAGTGTTGTCTTTCCAACTCCTCGACTTCCATAGAGTCCTGTAATTTTGGCTTTTGAGTTTTTAATGTTGTTAAAAAGAAATCGTCGATAGGTGGGTAGTTGTTGATTGAGCTTTAAGCGATAGAATCGTTTGGCATTCTCTAAAATAGCTTTTATTTTACGATAACTCTACTTAGGAGTAGTTTTCTTTGAACAGAATGGCGTGTTATATTAAGCAATCTAAAAAACTACCGAAACAACTTCATCAAGTTAGACATATAAACTTCCTTATGCCATCTATCTACTTTTTCTCTTTCTAGTATAGAAAGCTTTTGATTATAAGGAGCAGATACTTGAATAATCTTATGATTACATATTTCAAGAGCATAAGTTAAGTTTTCATTCACAAAAAGCCCAAAAATAGTACTACTTCCATTCACAATACGATTTTTATATGTGAAGATACAATTATGAAGTATTGAACCCCACTCATACAACTCTTGAAAGTCTAAAGGTAACTTATAAGTTATGCCTTCTTTACTAAGTTCTGAAGCCACCACAAGGTCACTATATGACAGTTTTTCATTCTTCATTTTTATTATTTCTATTCTTCTGCTATGCCTAGTTAATTCATGATGTATCGCTCTTATATTTAAAGAAGTTTTTTTAAAATTTTTCGTTAACGCTTCTTTCCTCTCTTTATTGTTAAAAAGCTCAATACTATCTCTGACTAAATAATGCAGTAAGTCATCTATGCGTATGCTTAACCATAATTGTACAATATGTTTTTCGTCATAAAAATTCTTTAAAAAATTTATAAAA
>JALUMR010000052.1 GCA_027055805.1 Campylobacteraceae bacterium | reverse complement strand
TTTTGCTCTTTTCTAGTCAGCATAGATAGGGTCTTAATCGGAAAAGCTGTTTTAACTTCTAATTTTCCATCTTTTTTACTATGTATAACAAAAGATGGTTTAGTATACTTAGTTTTAGTAGGTGGATTAAAAGTGATAACAAAAGTACCAGCATCAATTACATCACCTTCACTAAGCGTTGTTGGTTTACCTTTTCCTCCAGCAGAGACCATTAAAGATAGAACCATTTTACCATTTTTGTCATCTACCAATTGCTTTTGAGCAGAAGGAAGATACTCTAGCAACTCAAAGCTAACCTCTTTTCCATCGACTGTTAATGTTTTGTTGAAACTATTTTTAGTCATAGAGGAGAGAAGCATAGGTTGTTCAAAGTGAGCCGTCTCTTCTCCACTTTTTACATCAAGTTGGAGTACTTTTTTATCTGAAACCATCGTACTAGAACTCTGACCTTCACGAATGTGCATAATACCTTCATAGCCAACATAACGTGTCACCAATGCACCTATGGCTATAACAAGAAATGAGATATGAAATATAAAAACAGACATCTTTTTTTTATAACTCTTATACTTAACAATGTTATAAATAAGTAAAAGTATAAAATAGAGAAGAAAAAACTCAAACCATTTTGCATTGTAAACCAATGCTCTAGCCGTCTGAGTTCCATAGTCGTTTTCAATAAATGTTGCTATCCCAATAATAGCACCAAATAAAAAGAGTAGCAAGGCTGCTACCTTCATAGAGAGTAATTTTTTAATCACGTATTGTCCTATATCTTAAAGATTTTTTTGAGTATAACTAAGTAGTATTAACAAAACATTAATTGTTTTTTTTCACCATAAATACACCTGATTCTACATGATGAGTATGTGGAAATTGGTCATAAATTGCACTATCATTTATATTATGAGTTTTAGTAAGCTCTACTAAGTCTCTAGCCAATGTTTCAGGATTACAGGAGATATAGATAATATTTTCCATATTAGAAATAAGCTTAATCGTATCCATATCTAACCCTGCGCGTGGTGGGTCAACCAAAACAGTAGAGAAGTTGTACGCGTCCAAATCTACCTCTTTAAGTCGTGTAAACTCTCGCTCCTTATTAAGTGCCTGGGTCATCTCTTCAGATGCAAGACGAATAAACTCGATGTTTGTGACATTGTTTAGCTCACAATTCTCTTTTGCTGCATAGATAGAACGTTTACTTATCTCAGTTGCCAACACTCTATTAAAATATTTAGAAAGTGGTAACGTAAAATTTCCCAAACCACAATAGCTCTCTAAAAAGTCACCACTTTGTACCTTTTTAGCCTGTTTTATAGCCCACTCTATCATGTGAACATTCACAGCAGGATTTGGCTGTGTAAAACCACTCTCATAATGTCTATAGAGGTAATCTTGCCCATCAATAAAAAGCTTTTCGGTTACAAATTCATCAGATAAAATCACTTTTTGTTTACGGCTACGCCCCATAATTTTCGCATTTAAAAGAGTTTCAAGCTCTTTTGCTTCTGCTTCCCAATCTGCTTCTAATTTACGATGATAAATCATGGTAATCAAACACTCATCGGTAGTAGTAGCTAAAAATTCAACTGAAAAAAGACGCTGTTTTAAAACTTCTGATGCATTTATCTTCTCTAACAGTGGTTTCATTCGTTTATCTATGGGTTCTATAACCTTTGGACACGCTACAATGTTTACTGCACCTTTTTTGTCCAACCGTCCCATAGCATAAGAACAAACATCTCCATCATGCCATATCTTAAACTCTGACCTAGCACGATAATGAGAAGATGATGCAGAAAAAACTTCTAAATCTTTCACTTCAAATGGAGCTAAAAGTCCCAAAACACGCTCTTTTTTATCTGCCAACTCTTGCTCATAACTCAACTCATATATAGTACAAGAACCACAGGTTCCAAAATGTTCACACTTCAATGTTCTGCCTTCAATAATAATTGGCGTATTTTATCTAAAAAGCATATAAAAGATATAAATCGACTATTTAAACTCTCTTAGATATAATACAACTTTATAAAATCATCTAAATATTAAGGTCTATTATATGTCTATAAGTATCGTCATTTTAGCTGCTGGTAAAGGTAGCCGAATGAAATCTACTACGCCTAAAGTTCTTCATACCATCTCTGGTAAATCTATGCTCTCTCATGCTATTGATGCTGGTCTTGCCATCTCTGATGACATTACCGTGGTTTTAGCTCATCAAGCTACACGTGTTCAAGAGGCGATAGAAGCTGAATATAAAAATATTAATTTTCATATGCAAGATGCAGAGCAGTTCCCTGGAACAGGTGGAGCGATGAAAGGGATAAGCACTAAGTATGAAAAAACCCTTATTTTAAATGGTGACATGCCTCTTATTACTCAAAGTTCACTTGAAGCACTAACAGGTGGTGATGCTGACATCAATATGTCCGTTATAAAACTTGACAATCCAGATGGTTACGGTCGTGTAATCATCAATGATGAAAAAGTTCAAGAGATAGTTGAGCAAAAAGATTGTAACGAAGCACAACTGGAAACAAAAACCGTTAATGCAGGAATTTACTGTGTAAATACTGAGCTTCTTAACCGTTACATCCCCCTACTCTCAAACGATAACGCTCAAGCCGAGTACTACTTAACCGACATAGTAAAAATGGCTGTAGATGAGAACAAAACTGTAACGCCTATCTATGTAGAAGAGGAAGAGTTTAAGGGTGTAAATTCTAAGTTTGACCTTGCAACTGCTGAAATAATCATGCAAAATAGAATCAAAAAAGAGCTTATGGCACAGGGTGTTACCATGCGTTTTCCTGATACTATTTACATTGATTGTCGTGCTACCTTTGAGGGTGAATGTATCTTAGAAAATGGTGTAACTATTTTAGGAGCTTCAAAACTTATCAATGCTCACATTAAAACCAATTCAGTTATTGAAGAGTCTATCATAGAAGAGTCAGATGTTGGACCAATGGGAAGAGTACGCCCTCTTTCACACCTTAAAAATACTCATGTAGGTAACTTTGTAGAGGTTAAAAAATCTACACTTACTGGTGTAAAAGCTGGTCACTTGGCATATATTGGTGATGCAACCATAGATGAGGGTTCCAACATAGGAGCTGGTGTAATTACTTGTAATTACGATGGAAAAGCCAAACATAAGACAACTATAGGTAAAAATGTATTTGTAGGAAGTGACACACAGCTTGTAGCTCCAGTAACCATCGAAGATGATGTTATGATAGCAGCAGGTACAACACTTACTAAAAATGTAGACAAAGGTGCTTTGGCTCTAAC
>JALUMR010000051.1 GCA_027055805.1 Campylobacteraceae bacterium | reverse complement strand
TCATTTTTTTAAAGTGATTAGTATAATTAGATTAATTTAGACAATAAAAAACTTTAGGTTATTGCTTGTAATAAATTTTTGAATGATATTAAATTGTGAAGTGGTAGTAAGAGAGGGACTCGAACCCTCGACCTCCGGCTTATGAGACCAGCGCTCTAACCAGCTGAGCTACCTTACCACCTATGTTTTTGAAGAGACGGCATTTTATCAAAATAAGATGCTATTGTCAATAGATTTTCACACTTTCTTTCAATAAAGCATAAAATCATCAAGATTTATAGAAAATTATAATAATATGCCGAAATTAAAATCTTATATATATAAAGGAAAACACCATGTCATTTCAACCATTAGGTAATCGTGTTTTAATACAAAGAGAAGAACAAGCAACACAAACAGCATCTGGTCTTTACATTCCAGATTCGGCAAAAGAAAAACCATTAAATGGTAAAGTTATAGCTCTAGGTAAAGAAGCTATAGAAGCTGGTATCAATGCAGGTGACACCGTAGTGTTCCCAAAGTTTGGTGGAACAGAGCTTAACATAGATGGTACAGACTATCTTATTATGAGTTCAGATGATATCTTAGGAATCATGAACTAATAGCGAAAGCGTTAATATACATTAAAAAGAACAAAAAAGGATAATAATTGGCAAAAGATATATATTTTTCAGACAAAGCAAGAACAGGACTTTTTACAGGTGTTAGCAAACTGGCAGACGCAGTAAAAGTAACCATGGGACCTCGTGGACGTAATGTACTTATTCAAAGAGCTTATGGTGCACCACACATCACTAAAGATGGGGTAACCGTTGCACGTGAGATAGAACTTGAAGACACAGTAGAAAACATGGGTGTTCAAGTAGTAAAAGAGGCAGCAGCCAACACAGCAGACGAAGCTGGTGATGGTACAACTACGGCTACCGTATTGGCTCACTCTATCTTTAAAGAGGGTCTTAGAAACATCACAGCAGGTGCTAACCCTATTGAAGTGAAACGGGGTATGGACAAAGCCTCTGCTGCTATTATCGAAGAGCTTAAAGCGATGAGCCAAACAGTAAATGACACAAAAGAGATAGCTCAAGTAGCAACCATCTCTGCTAACTCTGATGAGACCATAGGAAACCTAATCGCAGATGCTATGAAAGCTGTTGGTAATGACGGTGTAATTACTGTTGAAGAAGCAAAAGGAATAGATGACGAACTAGAAGTAGTAGAAGGTATGCAGTTTGACCGTGGGTACCTTTCACCATACTTTGTGACCAATCCTGAAAAGATGACGTGTGAACTAGAAAACCCTCTCCTACTTTTAACCGATGCAAAGATTACATCTTTAAAAGATTTGGTTCCAGTTTTAGAACAGATTCAACAAACAGGAAGACCTCTAGTCATCATTGCTGATGATTTAGAGGGTGAAGCGTTAGCTACTTTGGTTCTGAACAAACTAAAAGGTGTTCTAAACATCACAGCTGTTAAAGCTCCTGGTTTTGGTGACCGTAAAAAAGCAATGCTAAATGACATTGCTATTTTAACGGGTGCAACACTTATCACAGATGAGCTTGGGCTAACACTTGAAAAGACAACTTTAGCAGACCTTGGTCAATGTGCAAAAGTGGTTATAGACAAAGACAACACTGTTGTTGTAGATGGTAAAGGTTCTGCTGAAGCTGTTGCAGCAAGAGTTGCTGAGATTAAAGTTCAAGAGTCAAACACAACAAGCGAATATGACAAAGAGAAGCTTCAAGAGCGTCTTGCGAAACTCTCTGGTGGTGTTGCTGTTATTAAAGTTGGTGCGGCTACAGAGACCGAGATGAAAGAGAAGAAAGACAGAGTTGACGATGCTCTATCTGCAACCAAAGCTGCTGTAGATGAAGGTATTGTTATTGGTGGTGGAGCTGCACTTATTAAAGCTGCGGCTAAAGTAGATCTTGACTTAAGTGATGACCAACTTATTGGTGCAGAAATCATCTTAAGAGCTGTTCAAGCTCCTATGAAACAGATTGCAACCAATGCTGGATATGATGCTGGTGTAGTTGTAGACAAAGTTATAAACTCTACAGATGCAAACTTAGGATTTAACGCAGCAAATGGTGAATATGTAGACATGCTTGAAGTAGGAATCATTGACCCACTTAAGGTGGCACGTGTGGCTCTACTTAATGCAACTTCTGTCTCTTCTTTACTTCTTACAACAGAAGCAACCATTTCAGATGTAAAAGAGCCAAATATAGATATTCCATCACCATCTATGCCAGACATGGGTGGTATGGGAGGAATGGGTGGCATGGGAATGTAATTTTCCCCCTTTTCTCTTCTTCTAGTGGTCGGTATATCCGACCCTACTCCTCTTTTTCTTTCTACAATTTTACTTCACTATGCTACTAATATATTTATAAAACAGAGTATTCGTTTTTTAATAGCATAGCATATCTTATTTATTAAATTAAATTAAGATTAATATAATAAATTAAATATTATAATTAATTTATAAAAAATAATATAATATAATATATAGGAATACATTATGAAGAAAACTCAAAAAACCATACTAACCACGTTAACACTTTTATCATTTTCCGTCATATCTAATGGCTGTGTTGCTAAAAACACTGATGGTAGCTACAACAGTGCATACAGCTATCACCCTTATGTTAAGTCTACAAAAAAACATCAAGCTTCTGCTCAAATCAATCGTAACGTTAAACATATTCGTAGTCAATTAAAGACTAATCCTCCTATAAAGCATGAAGTAAAAAATATTCAGTTAAATAGATTTAACAGCCCCCATCTCTCTTCCATAAATCATATAGCAACTAAAATTAATTTTAATAGATTTAAGACTTCTAATTTCTCTCCAAAAAGTCATGTAGCAAACAATATTGAAACCGTTGCAAAATCTTTACTTGGAACTGACTACCAGTATGGAGCAAATGGACCTTTTCAATATGACTGTTCAAGTTTTACTAAATATGTATTTTCAAAAAATGGCATTACCCTACCACGTGTCTCTCGAGACCAAGCAAAAGTTGGTCAGCTTGTTAACGCATCAGACTTACAAAAAGGTGATTTAATTTTCTTTAATTCTAAAAAATCTACAAAAGTTGCTCATGTAGGTATCTATTTGGGAAGAGGTAATTTTATTCATGCCAGTTCAGCAAAAGACCAAGTAACCATTAGTAATCTAAAGTCAAACTACTATCGTAAACATTTCAAGTGGGGAAGAAGAGTAACCAATATGCAGCATTATGCAAGAAGATAAGAGTAGACAAATTGTCTACCCTTTATAATTAAAAGTCGTAAGTAACACCTGCACTTACAGCATCTAAATCTGGTGAACCACTTTTGTAATAAAGTCTCTCATAGTCAGCAAAAAGTCCAAGACCTTTCTCTTGGTCACCTTTTCCATCAAACTCTCTGTCATATTTTGCATCTTTTTTCTTATCTTTAGAGAGGTCATACTCAACACCTGCACCAAAAGCTAAACCTGTAGCATCTGTACGACGTAAAGTTCCTTGAGTTGTAGTTTTTGCCATACCAACTAAACCGTAAAGATTGGTTGCATCACCTATAGGTAACATTGGCTTAACAAACACACCTACATGTTTCACCTCTCCACCATCACCTTTTTGGTTACTTAGCATACCTCTTGCTTCAAGACCTACATACTTGTTAAAGTCATATCCAACTCTTGCCATAACACCAGCTGTTTTATCTTCTCCACTTTTAGGACCTTTACATCCACAGTTGGTATCGTAACGTGTAGCTGAAATACCAAGACCAGCATAAATACCAGAGACATTTGCAACTGGAACCACAGGTACGGGAACAGGTATTGGAGTTGGAGCAACCTCTTCAACTACAGTAGCTACCTCTTCTACTGGCTCAACAGGTACTGCGTCAGCCTCTATAACTTCTTCTTCATATGCTACAGGGATAATATCTCCACCTGCCATAACAAAATGCGAACTTGCAAGTAATGCGATTAAAGATAAGTGTATTCTTTTCATTATATATCCTATATATTAATTTTTTATATCTATATAATATTAGCATAAACAGTATATAGCTTAAATTAAACTTTAAATAATTATTTAAAATTATATTATAAATTATTAACAATATAAAAAATAAAAGAAATTAGAAAAGAGATTTCCAAGCTCAAATAAGCTTAGAAATATATTATTGTTTAGTCAAACTCCAAGTAGAAGAAGTACTATCCCACTTAGCATCATAATGATTTCGTTCTCTATTATTAGCAGAAGTTTGAGCAATAAGCGTATATGAAAAAGGTATGGTCTGTAGCTCAAGCAGGTTTTGACCTCGTACTTTAATTTTACGAATATGCTCTTGTGCCGATGGAAGTTCTAAAAGCTTATTTACTTTTTTGGACAACACTCCATTCTCTACGCCATAAGCATACAGAGCATTCTCTCTAGCCGACCCAGCTAACAAAAACTTTCCTTTTTCACTTCTAAGTAGCGTAATCGTTAAAGCATCAAATCCCTCTACACGTTGCAGTATCTTTTTTGTTTTAACATCCACATGGTAAACTACCCCTTTTTGTTCCCTATAGTCACTCTCATCTATGGCTGAAACCCACAATGTTTGGTCATCACAGTCATAAACTAAAGAGATAATCCCATAAGGGTTAGAAGCACTTGGGTGAACATCATCAAAGTTCATCCAAATATCTAACTTACCTGTTTTACTGTCAAGTTTGTAGATATTTTTTTGCAGATTAAAAGTAGTAGGTTTTATGGAGATAAATGGCATAGGAGCCAAGTAGACATTTCCTACCTCATCTAAGGCATAGGTAGAAAAATGCTCATAGGTCTCCCAAGCCTTTGGGTGAATAACTTTTGAGAAGTTCTTTCCCCATAAAAAAGCCAAGCCTTTAAACTGCTGTTGAGAGAGGTCTATGGTAATGGGTTGTGTTACCTTTAACTGCTTTAAAAACTCTGGGTGTCTTGCACAGCTTTTTTGTTTGTTGAAATTTCCTATGGTGAATTTTTCTTCTGTTTTATGTTTTGTTGTTTGGTTGTTTTTTTTGTTTATTACAACAAATGCCACAGCTAATACTACTAAAAGTGATATTATAATTGGTAGATATCTTTTCATTTTTTTCCTTAATTTCTATTTTATCGGTACAAATTTTGGACCAACTATACACGGAAACGTTCTAACCTCAATATTACCATTACTATCAATCACCGTATCAGCCCAACAATACTCATGCCCTGCTCGTGCATCATTTTTAATGCGTGGTACATACCATAAAACAATATTTTTACCATCTATGCTTTCATTAGCAGATAGATAACGCTCAACCCCATCTTCTTCTAAATTACAACATGAACCAAGTGTAAGTAGGTCTTTGTCTCCCTCACCCTCTTTAAACTTTGTTATAAAAAGTGTCGCATTGTCACCTCTGCTGTCATCATGAAACTGTCCACGATTTGGCTCGATGTAATAACCTCTTTTCCCATTTTCATCAGTAATCTTATAGAGGTATTTATCTTTGTCATAAACCTTTGCATCTTTTTGAAAGTCACTCTGCTCTGTAAGCCACTTTTTCCAAGAGCCATCATACTTATAAAAGTTCTCTTTATCGCTAAACGCCATATCCATACGCATCACAGGTCTATAGATAGCATTCTCTCCACAACCTCTACCCTTGTTTACACCCACTACCCTAAACGAGCCATCATCAAAAAACTCAAAACGGTTCTCATAACGGTAGTTACATGCCATCGGCCATTTTGGGTTACGAAAATCTTGTGTTAGGTAAAAACCTACTTTTTTCTTATCTTTATCATAAAGCTCTTTAACCAAAGGACCATTAAATGGAAGTACCACAGAAGTTGAGAACATAGGGCAACCCATGGCATCGTTGTAACCAAAGAAGAACTTACCCTCATCTCCTTTTACAAACTCAACTTGACGACCTGCCATCACCACATCACCAGACGTATCAGCTTCACCTTTACCCTCGTAAGCTACATGCCAGTCAACAATTTTTGCCGTACTTAAAACCTTTTGCCCTTTAAACTCTACGTTTATAATCTCTAAACCATCTGAACCTGTTAACCTATAGTCTAACTTCCAACCGTTCTTCTCTAAGTGCGTATCTTTCTCGCAAAAGTTTTTCATAATGTAACGGTTTTGAAGTGAACGCTCTGAGATACAAGCAGGAGTTGTAGTCTTACCCAGCCCAGCCCATTTGGCTGCTGCTAACGTCATTTCGGTCAGGTCGACTATTGCCCAAAGTGCCTGTTCATTTTTATGGTCAGAAAAGGTAGGAGCCACACAGAGGTGTTCAGAGTTTTGACAAGGAGAGCCTTGTAAAGCACCACGAACATTTGACATGCTCATATCTTGTCTTCTTGGTGTTCTATCTAGCTCTTTAGCCACTTCTGGAGCATTAAGAGCTATGGCTTGGGCTATGTGCGTTAAACGTAACGAGATATCTGGTTGCATACCTGCATGGTTTGTAACCTCTAGCACCTTTTTATTATCTGTATCGACTACTGCTCTTGTTGTTGTATTGGTTACATAGTTATACTTTTCAGCTTGGTAGCACTTATGCGTTTTACAAATGGTTTTAGATGAAGCAGACAGCACAGAGACGATAGCAGGACGAATACGCATCATGTCATTATGCAGAGGTTTTCCATTTCGTATGGTGTCTTTTAAAAATGCTTTATCTTTAAGTAGAATTTTTTGTGCCAATACGCCATTGCTGTCAAGCTCTGAAGCATCTAAAGGCAAAACAGCTTGACCACTTTTTATAACTGCACTTAAATCTTTTAGATACTCTTTAACTTCAGGAATATTGCTATATCTCTTTGCAGAGTACTGAGGCAGTATAATTTGTTCTTCAACTCTTTTATGAGTAGATACTTTTTTAGAGTCACCCTCTTCACCCATAAACCAATAAGCTGCCAAAGCTACCAAACCAATCGATAAAATACCTATACTAATCTTTATTTCATTACTCAAAAACTAACCTTCCATCTCAAAATAATAAGGTATCTGCATCTCTATAACTGTTAAAGTTGCTATTACAAAAAAGAGTATAATCACTGTGAGCTTTAAAAGAGGTACTCTGTTGCTATTAATTTTTAACAGATTAACAAATATAGAGAAGAAAAATACTGACATAAATAGATGCTGAACTCTAAAACCATAAAATCTATCAAGTAGTGTTGACATTAACGCAACCACAAAAGCAAAAGCTATCTGCTCATACCATTTAGAGGGTGTCACAGGTGGGTCGGTGAGCATAAAATATATAAATAGAATAAATGTAACAGAGTATAGACGATGATAAATGTCTTCAAAAAGCATTACAGGGTCATAACCAACAACTAAGTAATACTGTAAAAGAAGATAAAAGAGTATAAATGCAAAAGGGATAATCCAGCGATTTACACGTATAAGTATAATGATGGCTACCACAGAGACAACAAGAGACAACCACAACTCATCACCAAATTGACCAGTAATTATATGTGCATCTTTATAAAAAAAGAGCAGAGCCATAATCAGTGCAAAATTAGAGGGGTTAAAAAACTGCTTACCTTTAAACGTAAGAAAATGTTTTTGAGCCAAACCCAAGGTTATCACTAAAAAATATATCCAAAGATGAGGTGAGTACATAAGGACAATCACCCCTATGGCTGTAGAGAAAGCAGCGTAAGAGAAATAAAAATCTCTACTTTTATTGAAGTAGAGAAAAAAATGTTCTATAAAAACTGTAAAAGTTAAAATGGCAACAATCTCTACCCAACCCAAGTAGATATGTGCCATAAAACTTCCAACAATCAGAAGAAGAAAAAGATTAATATTCTGATGAAGTTGTAAAGGTATCAACGATACTACTCCCCTTTTATAATTTTATCAGCAGCTTTAAATACCTTATTAATATTATCTTTTATCCATTTACTGTCCATCCACTCTTCAGGACGAACTTCATTACCTTGAACCAACACACCAAAATGTAAATGGTCACCAAGTGCTAAACCAGACTTACCAGTTTGTGCTATGACAAAATCAGCACCTATCTCTTCACCCTCACTTACTATGATATTTGAGCAGTGACCATAAAGAGTATAGAGTCCCATACCATGGTCAATCATAGGCATATTTCCATAAATTCCATTGTACTCTGCAAAAACAACTTTACCAGGGTTAGAGCTAACAATCTTTGCCATTTTAGTACTTGCCATATCTAATCCAACATGGTAAGAGTGGGAGACCTCATTCTCTTTTTCTCCATAATAGTAGTGACGTTCATCTCCAAAAGAGGCAACCTTAGCTGCATTTTTTAAAGGGTAAAACTTTTTAATTTTCCAAGAGTCTAACATCTCATCTGAAACATTTTTAGAAAGTTTATGAATAACCTCTTCATTTTCAAGTCTCATGGTCTCATTGACTGCTTTTAACTTCTCTAAACGATCAGTAATGGTTGAATACTTTGGTTCAGTATCAATCAAATCAGAAATTTTTCCATCTATAAATTTATCTTTGGCTTCTATCCATGATACTTTATACTTTTTTGCCATAACATAGAGAGGGATATGTGCTATTCGTTTATTCCCAGCCTTGTCTATGGCTACAATATCGGCTGTAAAATTCTCTTTATTAAATGGCCAAGCGATGAGTGTTGCATAGTATCCCTCTTCTTTATAAGGTTGTGCCTTAAACTCTTGACCACCAGCCTTCACATAGAATCCTTTTAAAGATTCATCTTTAACTTGAAAAATAACCAATGCCGACCCACCACGAGTAATGGAGTAGGAGTTCGACAGAATATTTACATCTGGACGTTTATAATCAACTTTAACATTAATAGATTTTACAACACTGTTGCCTTGAAAAAAGTTCCATTTACTTTTATCTGTAGCCAAAATTGTAACCTTTAAATTGGTAGCACGAGGGTCTAACATAACACCTTTAACAGCCTTTTTTGGGTAAGAAATTTCAACTATTTTTTTATTAACGTTTTCTAAAAGACGTTCTGTGGCTACAGTCACTTCGTTTGAGCCATCACTAACACGTACTTCGTATGATTGCAAAGCACTCTCATCTACAATAGGTATCTTTAATGGCACCTTACGATTCCAATAAATAGATGCTTCACTTTGAATAACAGGCTTGTTTCTTTCAAAATCTTTTGAAGTAAAAACATAAGCACCTGCACCTAAAAGTCCTGCTAAAACCATTAACCCTAAAGTTCCACCAGAACTCTTTTTCTTTTTATAACTAAAACCACTTCTTCTCATCTAATAATCCCTTTGTTTTTATCTCTTTTTTAATCATCTCTATTAATACTTTCCTCTTTATATTATCTATCTCAAAACCTACTGCATGTTTATGTCCACCACCACCAAAACTAATTGCTAGAGCTGATATATCAACATGTTTACTTCTTATAGAAACACGTATCTTATCTTCTAGCTCTATCAACAGGATTGACAGTTCGGTCGTAACCAATGAAACCCCATAGTCTACTATACCAACTACATCCAGTATAGTAGCCCCTGCTTCTAAAAGCTTCTCTTGACTAACATGCATAAATACCACTTCACCATCTTTATACAAATCTAAAGTATCTAATGTGCTACCTAAAATACGTAAAGATGCCAAAGAGCGTCTCTGCTTTAGATTGAATACTACTTTTGATATATCAACACCACAAGCCATTAAATCTGAGGCTATATTAAATGTATCATTTTTAACATTACTTGTTGTAAAATACTGTGTATCTGAAAGCAGTGCTGTATAGAAGCATGTTGCAATCTCTTTTGTAATAGTAAATTCATCTCGAAATAACTTATAGGCAACTTCTGAAGCAGAAACTGCCCTAGGTTCTACAACATTAACGGTTCCATACATAGTGTTGCTTTTATGATGGTCAATATTAATAATGGTTCTAGAATTCAAATCAAATCCTAGTCGGTCAATACTCCCAGTATCACATGCTATAATTAAACTGTCATCAAAATCCATTTGACTTTTTATTTTAACAAAATATGGTAAGAAATCTAAGTTTATGGGCAAATTTGTACCATTATTAACAACTTCTACCCGTTTTCCACTATTTTTTAAAATTCCATAGATACCTAAAGCTGTACCAATTGTATCTGCATCAGGATTTAAATGTGTTATTATAGTGACTTTTTCATATTTATAAATTAATTCTTTTACTTCTTCAATCACGTTCTAAGCTTCCATTTTCATTGACAAATCAATCCAATTTGCTTGATGAATGAGTGCACCAGAAGATATGGCATCAACTCCAGTTTTTGCGATATCTTCTATGCTGTCAAGTGTTACATTTCCACTCGCTTCGAGTAGTATATGTGGATAGTTTTTATCTCTAAAAAGAACCACTTCTTCTATATTTTCATTACTCATATTATCACACATAACTATGTCAGCCCCTGCTTCCATAGCAGCTTTTACACCTTTAAAATCTTCACACTCTATCTCTACTTTTGACGTAAAAGGAATCTTTTGACGAACTTCTTTCATAAATTCAGATAAATTATCAATAGTCTTTAAATGGGTATCTTTCAACATTAAACAATCATCAAGCCCCATACGGTGGTTAATCCCCCCACCACAACGAACAGCATACTTCTCAAACTCTCGAAGAAGAGGTCTCGTTTTTCGAGTATCTAAAAGTTTTACTCCATAAGCTTCTACCTTTTTAACAAATTTTGCTGTCAGCGTAGCAATAGATGAGGCATGAAGTGCAATATCTAAAATAGAACGCTCTAACGATAAAATAGCTTTAGAATCACCAGAGAGATAAAGCAATTTATCTCCTACCTTAAAAGGCGTACCATCTTCAACTTCCCAAACTAAGTTTAAATCATACATCTTTGCTAAAACCTCTATATATGCTCTCCCTGCAAAAACACCCTCACTCTTAGCAATAATAAAAGCACGAACTTTTTTAGCGTCACTTATTCGAGAAAACAAGTCTCCACGACCAACATCTTCGGCGACCATGTCTTCTATAAATTTATGTTTTAACACACTATCCCCAATATTTTTGGGAGATTATAACATAAATCTTATTTTATGGATTTTAGATATAATAAGTAAAAAATTAAAGTAAAAAAAGAATAAATTATGTCCATCAATATAATAGCAAAAAATAAAAAAGCCTATCATGACTATGAAATACTAGAGAAACATGAAGCAGGTATTGTTCTGCAAGGTTATGAAGTAAAAGCCTTACGTGCCAAACGTGCCAATCTCAATGATGCCTTTTGTCGTTTTATTAAAGGTGAACTTCACCTTATGAACACACATATAGCCCACTTAGATACTACCAACACAAACTTTGCAAGAGATACAAGAAGCCCTAGAAAGCTCCTACTTCATAAAAAAGAGTTGGATAAACTCTATGAAAAAGTACAAAAAGATGGGCTAACCATCGTCCCTCTTATGCTCTATTTTAATGAAAGAAACTATATGAAAGTTAGCATCGCTGTTGCAAAGGGTAAACAACTTCATGATAAACGTGAGACGTTAAAAAGACGAACACAATTACGTGAAGCACAACAAGCCATGAAAAATTATAAGTAAATTTTCTATTTTTGAAAAATTACTATATTTTCATCTATAATTTTAACTACTTTTAGTCCCACTATCTTAGCCATAACCTCAAAACTTTTAGGTGTAAAAAAGCTTATATGTGTGGGGTCTCGCCTGTACCACCACGCTAAAAACGATTCATCCTCTTTTGGAGGAAACTTTGTCATGAGAACAATATATCCACTCTTATTCGTATGTTCAAGCAATAACTTTAAAATTTTAAGAGGCTCTTTTAGATGCTCAAATACTTCCGTAGAGGTAATTAAATCATACATCTTGCCCTCATATACTTTTTTAGGATAAAAATACAAATCATATATATCGACAACTAAGCCTTTTCGTTCTAAAAGCTCTGCCAAAACAGGACCAGAACCACAACCAAACTCTAACACACTCTTTATATTTTCTTCATAAGGAACTATAGATTTTTCTATAAACTCTTCAAACATTTTCACATAACCTAAAGAGTCAAAAGCATTTTGATGCATATCATACTTGCTCTTTTCACTCTCTTTATCTA
>JALUMR010000050.1 GCA_027055805.1 Campylobacteraceae bacterium | reverse complement strand
GGGTCTTTTGGACGACGTGCTTCAAAGAGTTCAGATACTCTTGGAAGACCTGACGTAATATCACTAGACTTCTGTGCAGCTTTTGGTGTTTTTGCCAATATGTCTGCTATTCCTACTTTTTGACCATCTTGTACAAAGAGAGAAGTTTTAGGGTCTAATGCGTATGTAATTATCTCACCATCATCCGTTGCCAATACAATTGCTGGGTTATAAGTAGCAGGAATATATTCATTTAGTGTTAAATGACTCTCTCCTGTCAACTCATCAAACTGTTCAACAACAGTTACCCCTGGAATAATATCTTCAAATTTCAAAGTACCATTTGCTTCTGCAATGATTGGCTCTGAATATGGATCCCACTCTGCAATAACGACTTGCTCAGAACTTGCAGCTTTAGCGATAATATCACCTTTTCCAATAAGCGTATTGTCTTCAACAGAAACAATAGAACCCCTAGCAATATAATGCCTAGCAGCCTCACGATTATTTTCATCAACAACTACTGCAAAAAGACCTTTTTCGGTAATTGCTTTACCTCTCTCAATCTTCTCAAGTCTCTCTAAATAGTCTCCCTTTAATAAGAAGAATTTAACCGTACCTTTAGCATCAGATTGAATATCCTGAGTAACTGGAGCACCATCTTCAACTTTAAGTTCAGATGCAAAAGGAATACGAGAAGGTACAGCCCATGATTCAGTAATAACTTCAATAATAGAGTCACCCTCTTCAATAATCTCACCATGTTGATAAGGTAAGAAAAGTTTTCCATCCACTTTTCCACCAACACCAGCAAGTTCATTGGTCTTAGCCACCTCACTCTTTCTAACAGTATACTTTTGTACTTTTGCACCTTGTTGTACTTCAAGAGTAATCTCATCATGTGACTGAGTAATGGTTAATTTACCTCTGGTTAAAGACTTAACTTTAGGCTCAACTAAAAGAATACCTGCATTTCTACGGTTAGAAACCAGTAATTTTCCTTCTGAGTTTTTATTAACATTTAGGTTATAGTAACGAATAAACCCTTCTTTGTTTGCAATAACTTGACGCTCCTCTTTACCAGCTGTAGCAGTTCCACCTGTGTGGAAGGTACGAAGAGTAAGCTGAGTTCCTGGCTCACCAATAGATTGGGCAGCAACAACTCCAACGGCTTCACCACGTTTAACAATCTTGTTTTCAGCCATGTTAAGACCGTAACATTTAGCACAAATACCTTTATCAGCTTTACAGGTAACAGATGTTCTAATATTTACAGAACGTACACCAGCTTCAGAAATCAATCTTGCCATAGGTTCATCTATCATTGTACCTTCACTTAAAAGTACTTCTGATGTAATAGGGTCAATAATATCCCCTGAAATAACACGCCCATACACTCTATCAGAGAGTGGTTCAATAAGCTCATTACCTACATAGATATCTGAAACATCAACACCCTCATGTGTTCCACAATCATGCATAATAACTTTAACATTTTGAGCAACATCAATCAGTTTTCTAGTCAAGTAACCTGCACTAGCTGTCTTCATCGCTGTATCGGCAAGACCTTTTCTAGCTCCGTGAGTTGAAATAAAGTACTCCAATACGTTTAGACCTTCACGGAAGTTAGAAGTAATAGGTGTTTCAATAATAGACCCATCTGACTTCGCCATTAGACCCCTCATTCCTGAAAGCTGTCTAATCTGTGCAGCTGAACCCCTAGCACCAGAATCTGCCATCATGTGAACCGAGTTAAATCCATCTTTATCAATCTTAATTAGTGACATAAGTTCTGATGCCACTTCATTGTTGGTATCTGTCCAAATATCAATAATTTTATTGTAACGCTCTTGTTCTGTTAAGAGACCTTTACCAAACTGCTTTTGAATCTCAATCACTTCTGCTTTTGCAGTGTCAACAATTGAATATTTTTCTTCTGGAACTTTAATATCATCAATAGAGATAGATACACCTGCTTTGGTTGCATATTTGAAACCCATATCTTTTAAATCATCCAAGAAAGTAGAAGTATGAGAGATACCACTTTGTGCATAGATATAGTCAACCAATGCACCAATATCTTTTTTCTTTAATATTTTGTTCCAATAATTTGCAGGTACATAGTCTGGAATAATATCTTTTAAGATAATTCTACCAGCTGTTGTATTGACAATTTTACCATTAATAACTGTTCTAATTTTAGCATTTAAATCTAGTCCACCCTGCTCATTTGCAATAATAATCTCATCAACATTTGCAAAAAGTTTATGTTGTCCAACAACATCATCTTTTTCCAAGGTTAAGTAATAAAGACCTAAAATCATATCTTGAGAAGGAACAGCAATCGCTTTACCTGATGCAGGAAGCAAAATGTTCATAGAAGCCAACATTAAAATCTTAGCCTCAGCTATCGCTTCATCTGAAAGAGGTACGTGAACAGCCATCTGGTCACCATCAAAGTCGGCATTAAATGCAGCACAAACCAAAGGATGTAACTGAATCGCTTTACCATCAATCAGTTTTGGGTGAAATGCTTGAATAGAAAGCTTATGCAGTGTTGGTGCACGGTTAAGTAAAATAGGATAATTTTCAACCACATCTTCCAAACACTCCCAAACTTCTGTCTGCTTGGTATCAATCATCTTTTTAGCTTGTTTCAAAGTCGTAGCATATCCACGATCTTCAAGTTTCGCCATAACATGTGGTTTAAAGAGTTCCAGTGCCATAATTTTTGGAAGTCCACACTCATCCATCTTAAGACTAGGACCAACAACGATAACCGAACGACCAGAGAAGTCAACACGCTTACCAAGCAAGTTTTGTCTAAAACGCCCTTGTTTACCTTTAATCACTTCTGAAAGAGATTTAAGTGGTCTTTTGTTGGCTCCTTTTACAGAGTTCCCTCTTCTACCATTGTCAAAGAGTGCATCAACTGACTCTTGAAGCATTCTCTTTTCATTTCTAACAATAATTTCTGGTGCATCAAGCTCGACTAATCTTTTAAGTCTTTGGTTACGGTTAATAACTCTTCTATAAAGGTCATTAACATCTGAAACGGCAAACTTACCACCATCAAGGCTTACAAGAGGTCTAAGGTCTGGTGGCATAACAGGTAAAATCGTAAGCATCATCCACTCTGGTCTATTTCCAGAATTTAAAAATGACTCAATAACTTTAAGTCTCTTGACAATGGTCTTCTTTTTAGCTTCTGATTTGGTTGCTAAAATATCCTCTTTAAGTTGTGAAAACATATCCACAAGGTCAAGGTCAGCTAGAAGTTCTTGTACTATTTCACCACCCATTCTTGCATCGAGTCCTACATCTTCAAAACGCGTTGAGATTGACTGATATTGCTCTTCATTAAGGACATCATACTTAGCCAATGGTGTTGCACCCTCTGAATCATAACATGCTTCACCTGGGTCTTTTACAATATAAGCTTCATAGTAAAGTACACGCTCAAGGTCTTTCATTTTAACACCAAGAAGCGTACCGATTCTTGATGGCAATGATGAAACATACCAAATGTGTGCAACAGGAGCTACCAAATCAATGTGTCCCATTCTGTTTCTTCTTACTTTAGACGTTGTTACTTCAACACCACATTTTTCACAAACAACACCTTTGTAACGCATCTTTTTGTATTTACCACAAAGACACTCATAGTCACGTACTGGACCAAATGTTTTTGCACAGAAAAGTCCATCTCTCTCAGGTTTTAAAGTACGGTAATTAATGGTTTCAGGCTTCTTTACTTCACCATAAGACCATGACAATACTTTTTCTGGACTAGCAACTTTAAGTTGCATTGCCATAATATCTCGTGGTCTCTCTTCTTTTCGTAAATCAATAGGGGTTAAACCATCTAAAAAATCACTCATTATGCATCTCCCTTAATTGTTTGAATTTCTTCTTTTTTCTTCTCAAATAAATCTACATCTAAACCAAGTGCTTGAAGCTCTTTAGTCAGTACGAACATGGTCTCTGGTACACCTGACTCTGGTACAGATTCACCTCTTGTAATCGCTCTATAAGCTCTTGTACGACCATCGACATCATCTGACTTAATGGTTAACATCTCTTTAAGAATATGTGAAGCACCATAAGCCTCTAAAGCCCATACTTCCATCTCCCCAAATCTTTGTCCACCAAAGAGTGCTTTACCACCAACTGGCTGTTGTGTTACAAGTGAGTAAGGTCCAGTTGAACGTGCATGAACTTTTTCATCAACAAGGTGGTGAAGTTTCAACATATACATGTAACCTACGTTAACACGCTCGATCATTTTTTCACCAGTCTTACCATCATAAAGTTCTGTTTTACCATCAGCATCCATTTTGGCTAATGCAAATAACTTATCAAACTCTTCTTGATTCGTTCCTTCAAATACAGACGCTCCAAACTTTACACCATTTGCCCAATCTCTAGCATAAACTAATAACTCATCATCTGTAAGTTTTGCTAATGTCTCTTTTGCATTCATAAGTTTTGCTACATCTGCAATTTCTGCCATTTTAGCTCTAAGGTCGCTAATCATATTCTCTTTATGCTCATCAAACATACCTTGAATTTGTTCACCAAGCTCTTTGGCAATCATACCTAAGTGAACTTCCAAAATTTGCCCGATGTTCATACGAGAAGGAACCCCTAGTGGGTTCAAGATAATATCAACTGTTTTACCCTCTTTTGTATAAGGCATATCAATCTCTCGAACAATATTAGAAACAATACCTTTGTTTCCGTGACGACCAGCCATTTTATCACCAACTTTTAACTTACGTTTGGTAGCAATATAAACTTTTACCAGTTTGGTCACACCATTTGGTAAAATGTCATCTTTTTCTAAAATAGTCAATTTTGCTTCATGTGCATCTTTAAGCTTTTTCTTCTGTCTTTGGAAGTAGTTTTTAATTCCATTATACTCAGACTGAATAGAGTCATCATAAGACTGAACTACTGCTCTTAATGCAAAACGGTTTACTTCTAAAATAACATCTTCAGCAATAGAATCACCAGCTTTATAATCAACTTCTGCAACTGTAACATCGGATACCAATGAAGACTTAGAGAGTAAAGAGGCAATTCTTAAAGACTCTTCTCTATCAATCATTAGTAATTTATCATGATGTTCACCATCAAGAACTTCTTTCTCTTCTTCATAAGATTGAACAGCTCGAGCATCTTTATCTTGACCTTTTTTGATGAAAACTTTAACATCAACAACAACACCTTCCATAGATGCTGGACAATATAGAGACTTGTTAACAACATGACCTGCTTTGTCTCCAAAAATAGCTCTAAGTAGACGCTCTTCTGGAGTTGGCTTAATTTCACCCTTAGGAGAAACCTTACCAACCAAAATCATACCTGGTTTAACGGTTGTTCCAACTTTAACAATCCCAGACTCATCAAGATGCGTTAACTCATCTTCACGAATATTTTGAATATCTCTAGTAATCTCTTCTGTACCATGCTTAAGCTCTCTTGCTTCAATCTCTTTCATATAGGTATGAACAGAAGTAAAGGTATCTTCTCGCAAAATCTTTTCAGAGATAATAATAGCATCTTCGTAGTTGTATCCATACCAAGGCATAAAGGCAACACGCATATTTTTACCAATGGCAAGTTCACCCATATCCATGTTTGGACCATCTGCAATAACTTGACCAGCTTCAACCACGTCACCAAGTTTTGCAGTTGGAGACTGGGTAAAGGTAGTATTTTGGTTGGTTCGCATATTTTTCTCCATTGGATAATGGTCTATATATACACCTCCTTCATCTTCACCTAAAATATAAATATTTTTAGAATCAACTTTTTCTACTCTACCTGGACGCTCTGCTTTAACAGATTCCCACGCATCACGACTCATAATCGCTTCCATACCTGTACCAACTACAGGTGCATCTGTTTTAAGAAGAGGCACTGCTTGACGTTGCATGTTTGACCCCATCAAGGCACGGTTTGCATCATCGTGTTCTAAGAAAGGAATCAGTGCAGCAGCAGAACCTGAAACCATCAGTGGTGAGATATCAATAAGTGAAACTTTTTTAGTCTCATTAAGTAGGATCTCTCCATTACATCGTGTTTCAATCAATTCATCAACAATGGTTCTATCTACAATTTTAGTTGAAGCTGGAGCAATCACTAAATCTTCTTCTTGTGTCGCTGTTAAATAGACAATCTCATCAGAAATTACACCATCAACAACTTTATTGTATGGAGCTTCAATAAATCCAAGGTCATTAACTTTTGCATAGGTCGCAAGTGTGTTAATAAGACCAATATTTTGCCCCTCAGGAGTTTCAATAGGACAGATACGACCATAGTGTGTTGGGTGAACATCCCGAACTTCAAAACCAGCTCTCTCTTTAACAAGACCACCCTCACCCAGTGCTGAAAGTCTTCTTTTATGTGTTACCTCTGAAAGTGGGTTGGTTTGATCCATAAACTGAGACAACTGACCTGACGAGAAGAACTCCAAAATGGTGTTCGTAATCATTTTAGAGTTTACCAAGTCATGAGGCATTAACTCATCAAGTGTCCCTGAAAGTGTTGTCATTTTGTCTCTAATAGATTTTTGCATTTTTGTAAGACCATTATACAACTCATTACCAAGAAGCTCACCAATGGCTCTAATTCTTCTGTTACCCAAGTGATCTCTATCATCTATGTGACCTGAACCATTTTTAACTTTAGAGAGATACTTAACCGTATGAATAATATCTTCAGCAGTCATAACCGTTACATACTCAGGTACATTAAGCCCTAATTTATGGTTCATTTTCATACGACCAACTTTGGTTAAGTCATAACGTTCAGGGTCAAAGAAAAGTTGTCTTAAAAAGTTTTTAGCAGCTTCTGGAGTTACAGGCTCACCTGGTCTCATAACTTTATAAATACGAATAACTGCCAATGCATTTTCATCTTCTATCTCTTCGGTTTGCTTAAGCAATCTAAGAGAATCTTGGTCAGCAATAAATGATTTGATAATAGAGTCATCTGCACCTTCAGCAAGGTCATCTGCAATATGAAAAGAATCAATATCAGCATCAATAATTTTTTTAAGCTTTAACTCATCCATCTGTGTTACAACATCATAAATAACTTCTCCACTCTCTTGGTCAATAATAGCCGAAGACAAGTGTCTCTCAACCAATACTTCTAATGGATACTCAATCCATTCCAAACCATCATCAAGAAGCTTTTGAGCTTTTTTCTTAGTCAAACGTTTTGCAGCAGCAACAACAATATTTCCATCTAAATCACGAATCTCATAAGGAGCACGACCAGAAAACTCTTCAACTGAAAACTTAGTTACAAATCTATTATCCTTAACAAAAATCTCTTTTGATGCATAAAATAGTTTCATAATATCTTCTTTAGAGTAGTCTAATGCTCTAAATAAAATTGTTACTGGAATTTTTCTTCTTTTGTTAATTCTTGCATATAAAATGTCTTTTGCATCATACTCAAAGTATAACCAAGAACCTCTATCTGGAATAATTTGAGCCGAGTAAATAAGTTTAGAAGCAACAGTCGTTGCCTCTTCTTCTTTAAAAATAACACCTGGACTTCGGTGAAGTTGATTTACAACAACTCTCTCAACACCATTAATAATAAATGAAGTTCTATTAGTCATAAGAGGAATATCTCTTACATAAACTGCTTGTTCTTTAATCTCTTTGGGATCAAGCTTTTCACCAGTTTTCTCATCTCTGTTCCAAATGGTCAAAGCAATATTCATTTTCAATGATACAGAATATGTTAAACCACGCTCCATACACTCTCTAATCGTATATTTGGGCTGAACAATATCTGAGCCTTTATACTCTAAAGTTAGTCTATTTTGATGGTCATTTAGTGGGAAAACTGAACGAAATACTTTTTCAATGGTTGATTCAGTTCTGTTTTTAGAATCTATCATTAAGAAATCATCATATGATTTTTGTTGAAGTTGAAGTAAGTTAGGGACAGGAATCTGTCGTGGAGTCTTAGAGAAATCGACTCTTAGTCTATTTCCAGAATGTAAAGAGTTTAACATGGGCGAACCTTATTAGTATGTTTATGTTAATAAATGTATAGATATACAAAGAAACTATTGCGCAATAGCTCATCACTACATCTAAAAGAAATTATAATTGATAATGGTTTTTTGATTTTGTACTGTTACTAATGCAGCACAAGAGTTATAATCTACTGTTACTAATACAGTAGAAGAAAGGGTCGAAATATTTTAGTATTTCAAATGAGCAGAGCTCATTTGAAATGTGTGACTTAAATAAAACTTATTTAAGCTCACAAGAAGCACCAGCTTCTTCGATTTGTTTTTTGAACTCTTCAGCTTCTTCTTTAGATACAGCCTCTTTAAGAGTTGTAGGAGCTTCTTCAACTGCTGCTTTAGCTTCTTTAAGTCCAAGACCTGTAATAGCTCTTACAACTTTAATAGCATTGATTTTTTTAGCACCTGCATCTGTAAGTACTACGTCAAATTCTGTTTGTTCTTCAGTAGCTTCTGCTACTGCTCCACCACCAGCTACTACTGTAGCCTGTGCAGATACACCAAAATGCTCTTCAAATTCTTTTACAAGCTCAGAAAGCTCTAATACTGACATGTTTGAAATAAATTCTAAAACATCTTCTTTAGTTGTTGCCATTTTTAATTCCTTAAAATTATATTTTTTAATGATTTTAATATCATTACATTCAAATTAATATCTATTTAAATAGATAAAATTACGCTTCTTCTTCTAATTTAGTAGCAAGTGCACTCATACCTATTGTAAAGTTCTGCACTGGTGCATTCCAAACATTAAGTAGCATACCAAGAAGTTCATCTCTACCTGGAAGTTTAGCCATTGCATTAATCGTAGCGATATCTGCAACTTTTGACTCAATTACTCCAGATTTGATTGAGAAATTATCTTTATTTGCTTCGGCAGATTTATCAGCTACTTTACAAGTAGCAATTTGATCTTCACCCCAAATAAAGATATTTGTATCTACAAGTTCCATCTCTTCACAGTTGGCATTTTTAAGTGCAATTCCTGCAAGTGTATTTTTTACAACACGAACTTGTACATCATTTTCTCTGGCCATGTTACGAACACCTTCTAATGCTTCAACAGTCATACCTTTATAATCACATACGATTACAGCACCCTGATCAGCAAAAGCAGTTGAGAGTTCATTAACAATAGCTTCTTTTTCAATTCTAGTCATTTGTTCTCCTTTCGATTTCTAAAAGGGTAATGAGATAGGGGTCAAACTTAAGTCTGACCCCTATCTCATTAACAAACTTTTTTCAAAGTTATCTATTAAGCTCTCGCCCCTATTATCTTCAATCTAGATTAGTTTATGCCAAGCATAAAGGAAAAGACAAAAAGGTATGGTTGAAAGGGGTAGCTAAAAGGGGTCAGGTTTAAACCTAATCCCTTTTAGCTACCCCTTTCTCCTTTATGCCCTAAGCTTTAGACTTAAGCTTTTGCTTTCATATCCATAAGCTCACTTGAATCAAGTGTTATTGCTGGACTCATGGTTAAAGAGATAGCAGCATTCGTAATGTATCTACCTTTAGCAGATGCTGGTTTAACCTTGTTAATGGTCTGAATAAAAGTTTCTAAATTTTCTAAAATTTTCTCAGCACCAAAACTTACTTTTCCAATTCCAGCATGAATATTACCTTTTTTGTCAGTTCTAAAGTTAACTTTTCCACCTTTAGCTTCTGTAACAGCTTTTGCCACATCCATAGTTACAGTACCTGTTTTAGGGTTAGGCATTAAACCTTTTGGTCCTAAAATTCTAGCTACTTTACCAAGTGTTCCCATCATGTTTGGTGTTGCGATAACAGTATCAAAATCAATATTACCCTCTTTAATTGCATCAATTAAATCATCAGCACCAACCAAATCAGCCCCTGCTGCTTTAGCTTCATCAGCCTTATCATCCTTTGCAAATACTGCTACTCTCACAACTTTACCTGTACCATTTGGAAGTACTACTGAACCTCTAAGCATTTGATCTGCATGTCTTGGGTCAACGTTTAAGTTCAACGCAATCTCAACGGTCTCATCAAACTTAGCTGATTTCAATTCGCTAAGAAGTGATGTTGCTTCTTCAACAGCATAATTCTTCTCTATTTCTATTTTCTCTAAGAGTGCTGCTCTTTTTTTATTTACTTTCTTTGCCATTTATCTCTCCACGATATATATTATCTATAATCTCCCACTTTTGCAAATAGATGCTTAGTGGTATCAAAACTGAAATTATCCAGCTATCTCTACACCCATACTTCTACAAGTTCCAGCAATAATCTTAGCTGCCATCTCTTTATCATCTGTATTTAAGTCACTAATCTTCTTCTCAACAATCTCATCAATTTGAGCTGATGTAAGTGTTCCAACTTTATTAAGAATCGGATTATCTGTACCTTTTTTAAGGTTTGCAGCTTTTAAAATAAGTTCCGATGCAGGGGGTTGCTTTGTTTCAAATGTAAAAGATCTATCAGCATATACTGTAACTACAACTGGTATTTTAAAACCCATTTTGTCTTTAGTCTTTTCATTGAATGCCTTACAGAATTCCATAATGTTAACACCACGTTGACCAAGTGCTGGTCCTACTGGTGGTGATGGGTTAGCTGATCCAGCAGGAATCATCATTTTGAACTTTTCAGTTACTTTTTTTGCCATCGTTATCTCCTTAGATTAAATAGTCGTTTATTTTAAAAATAAAAACTTGAATAATAAAAATAAAATATTTTTATTATTTAAACTTTTACACAAGATTTCATAACAATAAGAAAAAGGTAGAGACATTGCTCTGCCCCTACATATTTATAGAATTTTATAAAATTTTCTCTACTTGCGTATATAAAATTTCTACTGGTGTATTTCTACCAAAAATAGAAACATTCAACTTTAATTTCCCATGATCAAGGTCATACTCTTCAACCATTCCTGTGAAGTTAGAAAATGGACCATCAATAATACGAACCATCTCACCATTTTCAAAGTCAACTTTAGGACGTGGAGCAGATTTCTTTTCCATTTTTTCTAAAATAACTTTAATATCTGCATCACTCAATGGTGTAGCTGTTTTACCTTCTCCAATAAAACGAGAAACACGAGGGAGTGATTGAATTTTGTGCCAAAGACTTGTGTCCAAATCTACTGATGCAAACACATAGCCTGAATAAAGAACACGTTCTGTAATCTTCTTATCTCCATTCTTAACCTCTATAACTTCTTCTATAGGAACAATAATTGAATCTATTTGATCTTCAATACCATTCTCTACAGCTAAAAGCTCTATACCTTTTTTAACTGCTTGTTCAGATCCTGAATAAACCTGAATTGCATACCATTGAAATGCCATCTTAACCAACTACTGCTGTTACAATAGATGACATAAGTAAGTCAACAAGTGCTAAAAAAATAGATATAACGGTCACGACGATAAAAACAGCAAAAAACGCTTGTCTTATTTGTACTTTTGTCGGAAATATAACTTTTTGAATCTCTTCTTTAACGTGTGTAAAATATGTTGTTAATTTTTCCATTGTATTTACCTTTTATATTTACCATATATTTGCATGGCAGGCCAAGAGGGACTCGAACCCCCGGCACCTGGTTTTGGAGACCAGTGCTCTACCAACTGAGCTATTGGCCTAAGAATAAATATCATTGAGCGTACCCAATGATATTAAAATAGAGTAAATGAACTTGTTACAGCTTCATCTCTTTATGTGTAGTATGACACTTACACCACTTACAATACTTTTTTAAAGCAAGTTTTTCAGCAGTGTTTCTTTTATTCTTAGTGGTGTGATAGTTACGTCTAGTACACTTCTCACAACCTAAGTGAATTGTTTCTCTCATGACTACTACTCGATAATTTCAGCAACAACACCAGCACCAACAGTTCTACCACCTTCACGGATAGCAAACTTAGTACCTTGCTCAAGAGCAACTGGGTTGATAAGCTCAACAGTAATAGTAACGTTGTCACCAGGCATAACCATTTCAACACCTTCTGCAAGTGTAATTGAACCAGTAACATCTGTTGTTCTTACATAAAACTGTGGTCTATAGTTGTTAAAGAATGGAGTGTGTCTACCAC
Organism: Campylobacteraceae bacterium; assembly: GCA_027055805.1. Classification (GTDB taxonomy): domain Bacteria; phylum Campylobacterota; class Campylobacteria; order Campylobacterales; family Sulfurovaceae; genus UBA1140. The sequence continues at coordinate 27,541 of JALUMR010000050.1, read as the reverse complement.
CCTCTTCTTTTTTAAGAATATACACTTCAGCTGTAAATTTAGAGTGAGGAGTAATTGAACCTGGCTTACAAAGAACCATACCTCTTTCAACTGCATCTTTTTCAATACCTCTAATAAGAACACCACAGTTATCACCAGCTTGACCACAATCCATTTCTTTACGGAACATCTCAACACCAGTTACAGTTGTTGATTGGTTATCTTTAATACCAACAATTTCAACTGCATCTCCAACACAAACTTGACCTCTATCAATTTTACCAGTTACAACAGTACCACGACCTTGGATAGTAAAGATATCTTCTATAGGCATTAAGTAGTCTTTATCTGTTTCTCTTACTGGTTCAGGAATATACTCATCTACAGCATCCATAAGTGCATAAATTTTTTCTGACCATTCAGCAGCTTTTCCAGCTTTTGCTTCTTCAAGTGCTTGGAATGCTGAACCAGCAACAATTGGAGTATCATCACCTGGAAAATCGTACTCTTCAAGAAGTTCACGAACTTCCATCTCTACAAGCTCTAACATCTCTTCTTTGTCTTCTTCATCAAGTTGATCTTCTTTATTTAAGAAAACAACAATGTATGGTACACCAACTTGCTTAGAAAGAAGAATATGCTCTCTAGTTTGTGCCATAGGTCCGTCAGTAGCAGCAATAACAAGAATAGCACCATCCATTTGAGCAGCACCAGTAATCATGTTTTTAACGTAATCGGCGTGACCTGGACAATCTACGTGAGCATAATGTCTTGTTTCAGTTTCATACTCTACGTGAGAAGTAGCAATAGTAATTCCTCTTTCTCTTTCTTCTGGAGCATTATCAATTTGATCATAATCCATTGTTGCTTGACCATTTTTAAGCCCTAAACACATTGTGATTGCAGCTGTTAATGTAGTTTTACCGTGGTCAACGTGACCAATTGTACCAATGTTAACATGGGGTTTTGTTCGTTCGAATTTTTCTTTAGCCATCTGTTTCTCCTAAGTTAATTGTTAAAAAATTTGCTGACATTATATCAGACATAACTCAATATTGCTTTAATTACCAACAATATGGACAAAACTATTATCAGTTTGTAAAAATACGACTAGTCGTATGAGCTACCTGCTGAAGATAACCTTTTAGATGATAATACTTTTGTCCATAATCATGGTGGGGCCCATAGTGAGACTTGAACTCACGACCTCTTCCTTACCAAGGAAGTGCTCTACCCCTGAGCCATATGGGCATAATAATATTTATAAAATTTAATAAGTGTATGATTTTGATTGGTTAATGTGAAAGTAGTAATAAAATTTTCACACCAGCTTCCAGATTACTTTGATACTATGGAGCGGGAAACGAGATTCGAACTCGCGACATCCTGCTTGGAAGGCAGGGGCTCTAGCCACTGAGCTATTCCCGCATCTATATCAAATAGATAAATGGTGGTGAGTGAAGGATTCGAACCTTCGAAGACGTAGTCAGCGGATTTACAATCCGCCCTCGTTGGCCACTTGAGTAACTCACCATATTTTTATATTTCTGGTCAAACACTGATAAAATTTTAATGGAGCTGATGAAGGGACTCGAACCCCCGACCTGCTGATTACAAATCAGCTGCTCTAGCCAACTGAGCTACATCAGCACCATTCATTTAAAGTCATTCTTTAAATGGAGTCGCATTATAGACAAAAATAAAAAGCATGTCAAGGATTTTTAGTAAAAAAATAAAAATTCTTTGATATTCGCTATAATTCTTTAAAAATAAGGTTTTTCATGAAAATTCTACTTGCACCGAGTGAAACAAAAATAAATGGTGGCTGTGATAACTTCTCTTTAGATACTCTACTCTTTTCAGAACTTACATCTACAAGACAAAAACTTCTACATCACTATATCAATATTATTCAACAAAATAACTTTGCAACTCTTTCAAAAATGTTTGGTCTAAAAAAAGAGGCTGATGTATCTTATCATGCTAAAGATATAGTTCATGAACTTACGATGAAAGCTATAGAGAGATATACAGGTGTTGCATTTGACTATCTCTCTTATAGTGCATTAACTCCTAATGAGCAACATTACATAGATACTAATGTCATACTATGCTCTAATCTTTTTGGATTTTTACGTGCTGATGATATGATTCCAGAGTATCGTCTAAAACAAGGGGAATCTATAGGAGAATTAAAACCTGAAAAACTTTATAAAGAACAGAGTCATTTAATGGAAGAGTATCTGAAGAATGAAGACATTTTAGATTTAAGAGCTGGATTTTATGACAAATTTTATAAGCCCACAAAAAAATACACTACTCTAAAATTTATAAAAGAGGGAAAAGTGGTAAGCCATTGGGCAAAAGCCTATCGTGGAATTGTACTACGTGAAATTGCTAAGGCTCAAATTGATAACTTAGAAGATTTTATGAAACTCCCTATAGAAAACCTATCTATAGATGAGATTCAAACGAAAAAGAATAAGACAGAAATTATTTATACTATTATTTAATATTTTCTGCTAATAAAGCTCGAACTATCTCACGGTCATCAAAGTGAATCTTTTCACCTTTGATTTCCATTGTGGTCTCATCACCTTTTCCAAGTATCATAAGCACTTCATTCTCTTTTAACTCTTTTAGTGCTTCCTGAATAGCAAAAGCTCTATCGACCATAGCACGAGTATGAGTTTGGTCTTTTATTCCTGAGAGGATATCTTTTATAATATCTTCAGGCTCTTCTGAACGAGGATTATCTGATGTGACATAAACTTTCTGTGCAAACTTGGCTGCTACGGCTCCCATGCGTGGTCGCTTTCCTTTGTCTCTATCTCCACCTGCTCCAAATACTACAGAAACATCTGTATCTTTCATACTGTCTAACACTTGAATCATTCCATCATCGGTATGAGCAAAATCTACAATTACCAGTGGCTTACGCGAAACCACTTCCATACGACCTGCCACACCTGCAAAGTTTTCTACCACTTCACAAACCTCTGCAACATTACGTCCTGTTAACATTACACAAGAGCCAATAGCTGCCATAAGATTAAATAGATTAAATAGACCCACCATAGGAGAGTGGAAAGTTGCCTCTGTACTTAGATGTTTAATTCCTGCTGTAATGCCATGTTGCAATGAAAACGCTTGAACTTTAAAGGTTGCAGGTTCATCTACTCCATAACTTTGAGCTCCTATTGGATTATAGGTGATATTTTTAATATCATCTTTATTGAGAAGTTTTGGAGAGTCATCTGAAAAGAAAGAGCTTTTAACCCTCTTATACTCTTCAACTGTTGCATGATAATCTAAGTGGTCAGAGGTGACATTGGTATGCACTTTTAATGCAAACGTTAGCCCTTCTATTCGTTCTTGATGAATGGCATGAGAACTCACTTCCATAATGAAGTAGTTAGACTCCTTTTTATTAGCAACTCTCATACTATTAAGAATATGTAAAATAGAAGGTGTTGTCATTGACTTCTCTTCTATTCTCTCATCATTAGCAAAAAAACCACGCGTTCCTAAAAGAGCTGGTTTCTCTCCTAAATCTAAAAGAAAAGAGTAAATAGCAGCTGTAACTGTTGTTTTGCCATTGGTACCTGTTACTCCAACTACTTTTAATCTATTTACATCCCACTTTTCTATAAGTTCCAAAGGAGTAATAAAAGAAGGTTTATTCTCTAAAGTATCAAAATATTTTTTATTTTGTGCTGTTAATAAAAACTGTGTATCCTCTGAAATAGCTGTTGTATCGTCTGTAATATATCTGTAATTATCTATGTTATAGTCTAATTTCACTTTTTTTCTTTCACTTCTAGTTTTACTAGTTCTCTTTTAATTTATGATATAGGGCATAAATATCTTGGTCATTCTCAAAAGCATTACCTACAGAATCTAAAAATTGCAGTGCCAACTCTTCTTGACCTTTTTCAATAAGGTCAGTGATAAAAGAGACATATTCCTCTTTATTCTTTAAAATTACTTTTGTAGAAAACATTACATCTTCAAAAGCACGTTTAAAATCACCTCGCTCTTCTATAAATTGTAAAAATTCTTGATAACCAATTCCATCTTTATACTCTAACTTATCATCTTCAATATTTAATAGCTTTGCAATTTTATTCTTGTCACTGTCCAATGAAGTAAGAATTTCAATCATTACTTCACCTGCATCTTCTTGTTCATGCTTAATAATCTGATAGTAATCAAACAAAGCCTGTGCTTCTTCCCCATTCTCCATACCTATATCACAAAGATACACACCAATCTGTGCATCATTATCTGCTGGATATTCTTTTAATAAAAGTCCATAAGTAGTCAGTGCATTTTCATATTTTCCTAAAGAAAATAACTCTTCTGCTCTGCTGAGAAAACTGTCAAGACTTATCTTAGCCATACTTATCCTAACTGGTCCAATTTATCTTCCCAACCATGAGGAACATTCATTACTATAATTTCTGGATGAATCATTGTCTTCATCTCTTTTTCAATTCCAAATTTAATGGTTGTACCAGAAGAGCCACAACCTACACAAGCACCCTGTAATTGAACATATACTGTTCCATCTTTTATATCTAGGAGAGTAACATCTCCTCCATCTTTTTGTATCCAAACTTTTGCTTTATTTAGCATGTCTTCTACTATTGGTCTTAATTCATCATCTGTAAATGGAAGCACCAGCTTCTCCTTTATATATTATTGTTCTATTTATACATTATATTTAACACTTTGTCAAGTAGATATAAGCATGTGCTAACTTTTAACACTTTAATATTTAAGCTTATGCCAAATATCCTCAAAATTCAATCATCTATAAGATAGAGAGATTACAATACAGATACTTAATTAAATTAAACAATGGTTGAATAATGATTCGTAAAATTTTTAAAAGAAAAAAAAGTAACAGTAAGCTAGATAAGTTTATTGACAAATATAAAATACCAAGAGAATATCTCTCCATTAACCGAAAATCTATATCAAGAGGTGTATTTATTGGTCTTTTTTGGGGATTCATTCCTATGCCCATGCAGATGTTAGCTGTTTTATCAATGACCCCTTTTTTTAAATTTAATGTACCTATTGCTATTTCTATGGTCTGGCTTAGTAACCCTCTTACCATGCCTTTTATGTATTATATGGAGTATCAAACAGGTAATTTTATCTTAGGAAATGAAGGACTTGATAATATTGAGCCAACATTAGATTGGTTCAGTGATAATTGGGACAATATACTTACCCCTCTATATATAGGAACAATACCCTACTCTACAGTAGTATCACTACTTATCTATTTTATTATTAATAAACTATGGATAAATTCCATTCAAAAAGAAAAACCACATACATTTAGAAAAAAATTCTCTAATAAAATTTTATGGTTTTAACCTACGTTAGATGCAATACTATATTATAAGATTCTCTTAAACTTAGGCTTTTAATATAGAAATTTGAACTTTAGGTAATCTTTCTTCTCTCTTATAGAGAATATGCAATAAAATTTTAGAGAGTATTTTTTTCATTTCAACACCTTTATTATATTTAAATTTATTTTTTATCGTTAATTTATATTAATTATTATATAAAAAAGTTATTTAAAGTAAAATTAAATTTATTGGAAAAATTAAGATTAAAAGGAGAAGAAGAGAATCCTAAAAACAGGATCTCTTAAATTACAACTACTATACGAGTTCGATAATAGCCATTGGTGCAGCATCACCACGACGCATACGTGTCTTGATAATTCTTGTGTAACCACCATTACGCTCAGCATACTCTGGTGCAATTTCTGTTACAAGTTTATTTGTACACTCTTTATCTTGTAAAAGTGCAAATACTGCTCTATGTGCATTTTCACCACTTGCAGCTTTTGTAATAAGTTTTTCAAAATATCTACTAAGCTCTTTTGCTTTAGGAAGAGTTGTTTCCATCTTTCCATATTTGATAAGAGCAATAGAAAGGTTTTTTAATAACGCAACTCTATGAGCAGAAGTTCTGCTTAACTTACGATATCCGTGCTTATGTCTCATAAATGTTCCTTCTCTAGGAGCTACTCTTTAAGTTGCTCAATTTTCTTAACAAGATTAACTCTTGTATTGTCTGCTAATTCAAAGTCTTCACCATAACCAAGATTTTCTAAACACTCAGCAATTTCATCTAATGATTTTTTACCAAGATTTTTAATATTTTTAATCTCTGTAGTCGTCATGAGTACTAACTCTCCTACAACTTTCATTCCTGCACGGTCAAGTGAGTTGAATGAACGAGCAGATAGACCTAACGATTCAATAGGTTCTAAATATGCTCTTATCTCACTGTCATCGTTACTTCTTTTAATTGGTGCTGCATTGATTTCTACATCAAGAACGCCATTAAATACAGAAAGTTGCTTATACATTGTCTCTAAAGCATTTGTAAATGCATCCACAGGTGATACTTGACCATCTGTTTCAATGTCAAATACAATTTTTTCATAGTTAGGGTTGTCTTCAACCAAAACATTTTGAATATCATAGTTTGCTTTTTTTACAGGGGTAAAGAAAGCATCCAATGCAATAGAATCAGCTGGTACATCATCTCTCAGATCTTCGCTTTGTACATATCCTAAACCTTGTGCAATAACCACAGTAAAATTAAGAACTGCATCTTCATTAAGTGTTGCTAAAAAAGCTTCAGGATTAACAATTTCTACATCATCATTTACTAAATCTGCTGCAGTAATCTCTCTTTGTCCTGAAAAACTATAAGAAACTTCTAATTTCTCAACACCATCTTGAAGTTTGAAACGAATGTTTTTAAGATTGATGATAAATACAGCAACATCTTCATGCATTCCACGTACGCTATCAAATTCATGCGCTGCACCTTCTATCTTAACAGATATGGGTGCAAATCCAACAGAAGAACCTAAAATAAGTCTTCTTAATGGGTGTGCAAGCGTAATAGCATAACCACTTTCAAAAGGGTAGGCAATAACTTCAGATCTATTTTCACCAAGTTCATTCACTTCAACATTTGTTGGAAGTGATGGAGCTACTTTAATTTTTTTCATTCTTTGCCTTTTTTAACTAATACGTACTATTTTGAGTAAAGCTCAACAATCAATCTCTCTTCAACTGGAATTGAAATTTCATCTCTGTTTGGAATTCTTGTAAAGATACCAAAAAGTTTTTCATTCTCAACATCTACCCACTCAACCATACCCGTTTGATTGGTTAATTCCATTGCTCTTACCACTTGTGGATTTGCTTTAGATTTTTCTCTAATCTCAATTTTTTGACCAGCTTTAACTCTAAACGATGGAATATCAACTCTCTTACCATCTACAAGAATATGTCCATGGTTTGTAAGTTGTCTTGCAAATCTTCTAGTGGTTGCAAAACCCATTCTGTAAACTACGTTATCAAGTCTTTGCTCAAGAAGTTGAATAAGGATTGCCCCTGTATTTCCATCTTGTCTTTTAGCTTCTGCAAAAAGTGCTCTAAACTGTTTTTCAGATACACCATACATGAATTTAGCTTTTTGCTTCTCTTGAAGCTGTTCACCATATTCACTTAACTTTGTTCTTCTTTGACCATGTTGCCCTGGTGGGTATGGTCTTTTTTCTAAAGCTGATTTACCTGCTAGTCTTCTCTCACCTTTTAAGCCGAGATCAACACCAAGTCTTCGCTCTAGTTTTTCAACTGGACCTCTATATCTTGCCATTTGTAATACCTTTAATTATTCTATTAAATATGAATTAAATCACGAATAGTGATTAAACTCTTCTCTGCTTAGGAGGACGACAACCATTATGAGGAAGTGGAGTAATGTCTTTTAACCAAGTTACTCTAATACCTTCAGTTGCACCAATTGACTTAACAGCAGTATCTCTACCAGACCCAGGGCCTTGTACTTTGATACCAACTTCTTTAATTCCATGCTCCATTGCTTTTGTCATTGCATCAGCTACAGCTTCTGTTGCTGCAAAAGGAGTTGATTTTTTAGAACCTTTAAATCCTAAAGAACCAGCAGAACTCCATGCAAGAACGTTACCCATCTCATCAGTAACGGTAATTACTGTATTGTTAAAAGTTGCTGCTACGTAAACAACACCTTTAGCAATATTCTTTTTTGCTTTTCTTTTAGCCATTAATCACTACCTTCTTATGCTGCGCCAACAGTTTTTCTTTTACCCTTACGAGTTCTAGCATTTGTTTTAGTCTTTTGACCTCTACATGGTAAACCACGTCTGTGTCTAAGACCTCTATACGAACCAAGATCCATAAGTGCTTTAATGTCTAAAGTTACTTTCTTACGAAGATCACCCTCAACCATAACATTTTCTTGAATCTCATTACGGATTGCTGCAGCTTGTGCACCAGTCAACTCAAATACTCTTGTATTATAATCAATACCTGTTTTATCAAGAATTTTTCTTGAAGTATGAAGACCTATACCATAGATATAAGTTAGTCCGTACTCAATTCTCTTTTTTTTAGGTAAATCAACACCTGATATACGTGCCATGCTTATCCTTGTCTTTGTTTATGTTTTGGATTTTTGCAGATGATTCTAACGATACCTTTTCGTTTGATTATCTTACAATCATCACACATTCTTTTTACTGATGGTCTAACCTTCATTGGTTACTCCTGTGTGTTTTTTGCACTTATGTTGCGTCATGGTTGGATGAATGTAGAAGTAAGAATATTACGACTACTATCCAACCAACTCTTATATAATCAGTGCAAATTATATAAAAATTCTTCACGCAGAATTCTCCTAAACCTAGATTTAGGTCGCGAATTATAACTAAAGGGTTATTGTAATTTGCTTATATTTTTAATAAATTTAATATTATTATGATATTTTGTTACAGTTAAGCGTAAGAGGATTAATTTATATTAGAAGCAATAGAGTTCCATGCAGTTAATGCCAAACTATCCTCTAATTCTACATCATCAAGCGTTAAAACTTCGCCTGCTTTAACATCACGCTTTATTGTAGCATTTGAACAGAGTCCTATAGGAAGATGTTGCTTATTTTCAACTATCCGTATACACTCACCACGAACTTCAAAAGAGCCTATGCCTTTTTTTATAACGGTACCCTTTTTTATATCTTTTTTTGCAATAGTGGCGACACTTATTTTAGGGTTTTTACTGTTATCCAGCAGTACTGTTCCTCCAGATAAAACCCTCTTAACAGTTTTCATAATTTCTAAATGACAAAGGTGAAAAGTACGCTCCATTACATAGTAAGGACCATCTCCCATTTTATAGTACTTTAAATGCTCTTTTTGTACAAAATCATGCTCTGCTACAATAAAAACTCCAGCTGGTAACTTAGGAGAAAGGAGATAGTCACTGATAGGTTCATTAAGTTTTTTAGCATACTCTGCTAACTCTACTCCACCAAGCATCATGTTATCTTCTTCTACTCCTACCAATCCATCTTGCGCAATATTGGCACCTAATCCATTGGCTACAAATGCTTGTTCTATCTGTACTTTTGTTCCATCTGTAAATGAGGTCACCATATCGAGGCTAATTCCTGATTTATTAGCCCAAAACTTCATATCTTCTTCCGTTGGAGTATGATTTAAAAACCCTTTTATATTCCCATATACTAATGGTTTAAATCCCATAGATATAATATCTTCATTAAGAACAGCCAACGATCCAGGCTGATCACCTTCTGCTTCAGTGACAAAACCTTTATCTATAAAATAAGACCCAGCTGTAACATGATATTCAGAATTCATCGTTACTACAGGAAGAGAAGCTTCTAATATTTGAGATATGCTTTCTGTAGCATATATTGCATCACCACTACATTCAATAATTAAATCTGAGCTTTCAATTAACTTTTCCAGTGAATTTGTTAAAAGTTCTGACCGAGGAAACTCATTTCTTGTAGAAGTCTCTGTTCTAGTCAAAATAGCACTCAATTGATATTCCTGATGATTACTTATTAAATTAACCAATCCTTTTGCAATAAAACCTGTACCAATTATACCTATACGCTTCACAACTATCTCCTTATATTCTAATATGCAACTACGTGATGTTTTTCCCAAAATTCTGGATTGTATCGCTCCCAAGCATGGACTCCAAAAGGCAACACACCTCCATTTTGTTCAAAACAAAATTCTGGGTAACGTTCAAAAGCAAATAATAAAGAGTCTTTTACTGTTGCTACTTTAAAATCTTTAACAAAAAATGTTGCATAATATGCCCAAAAATAATCTTCTTGCCCATTATATAGTATTTTGTATAATGATGCTATATTTCTACTCAAATGAGAACGTAACAGAATCCAAAGTATGAAAATATTTCTAAATTTTGACCTTAACGGTAAACGTATAAATTTATCTTCTTTATCAAAAAGTTTTTTTGACTCAAGAACTTTTAAAAATGTTTGAATGTTTCGAAGAGAAAGTCCTCCATTTCCAGCACCTTGAAACCTTTGTCCATCTTCATCTTCAATAATCCATGGTGCACCTACATAATCAATTTTTTTAGAAATCCAGTAATCTAAAGAGTCTGAAAAAACCAATACATCAAGTTGATACATGAGCATATAGTCATACTCTTCAAATGCTTTATAAAACTCTTTATTCATCATAAACTTATTATAAGATTCAGAACTCACAAAATGCTTATCATCAAAAAAAACTATTCTATATCCATAATTTTCCCAAATTGTAAGAAATTCGTCATCATTTACAAATTTATTGGGTGCTATGATTACTTTATCATAAGCTTTTAAATGCACAAGTGAAGACTCTATCGATAGGGATTCATCTTCAGAGATATCTTTTTTGTAAATAGGTGTGACCACAACCAAGCGACTACTCATTCCAACTACCTTTAATTATCTTTCCAAAAAATAATTAATATTTTATATTTTATATTTTATATTTTATATTTTTATTTATTTTATCCAAATTCCCTTAGCTTTACCACTAATAATTCTATTATATTGAACATATGAGAATATACCTGGTATTGCTGCACAAATTGTTGTAGATATAATGACTCCTGTTATTCCATAGTCCATAATATGTGCAAATAAATAAGAGAGTGGTATATTTAAAATTGCCATTGTTATACCTATATACATTTGGATTTTTATGTATCCTGTTCCATTCACAAAGAAGACAAATATATTTGAAAAGCTATAGACAACAACATAAACTCCCATAGCAATAGATAAAGATAATGGAAGATTCATATTATCATTAATCCAAATTTTATAAACATCATCAGAAAACCATACAAAAAGAGCAACCAACAAAGCCATTACTGAAAAAGTAAACAGTAACTTACGAATAGACTTTCTTATCCAATCAAACTCTTTCTTAATATATGCCTCTGTGAATGCACTCCAAAAAGGTGTTAGAACAATAGATGTACCAATTAAAAAAAGACTAAAATAGCGATAGACAACGCTGTACTCTGTGACACTCTGCGTTCCAAATAAATAAGCAATAATTACATTATCAGTTTGAGAAATAACCAATCCTGCAAATTGAATAACAAAAAATGAGTACCCTAAAGTACTTACATTTTTAGCCAATTTAAAATCAATATTTTTTAAATTTGGTTTAAATCTTTTCAGCTTGTTTTTAAACAGATATATAGAACCCAAAAAGAGTACTATAACGGGTAAAAATGATATTACTACCGTATAAGCAAAGAGTCTATTTTCTAAATCTATTGCAAAGAGTATATAAAGAGCCAGTAAAGAAAGTATTGACCCAACCAATGAAAAGACCATCATCACTGATGGCCATTGAAGGGCTTTTAAAATTGCATCAATAGGTTTTAAAAAAAGATTAAAAGAAAGAGCAAAAAATATCACCATTAATATAGATTGAATCTCTTCATTGCTAAAGAGGTTAACAGAAAAAAGTGTTTTCCAATCTACAAAATAAACTACTAAACCTACCATCATGTAGATTATCAATGCTATAAAAAACATACTTGCATAGGTTGCAGAAATCATATTAATATTAATTTTAGCAGTATCATTTTTAGATGCTAATAACTCGGAGAGTTTATTACGGAGTCCATTGGTCAATCCAAAATCAAATAGTTCTGTCCAAACCAATACACTCGATAAAAGTACCCATAGACCATAAGCCTCTTTTCCTAAGTAGCCTATAGACTTACTAACCATAATAAAAATAATAACCATTGAAAAGAATTTTAGAAATAGAGAAAAAACAATATTCTTTTTTGCTAAGATACTTCTTTTATGACCTTCTGAAAAATATGATAATATACGTTGTTTCATTTAAGGGCTATCACTTATGACATACCAAATGGATTCATACCACCCATCATGCCCATTGCTTGAGACTTTTTATTATCTTCTACCATTTTTAAAACATCATTCATAGCAGAGATAAGAAGAATTTGAAGTGACTCTTTATCATCTAAAATAGAATCATCAATGGTCATATCAATAATCTCTCCTACCCCATTAGCTGTTACCTCTATCATTCCCCCACCAGCTTTAGCTGTCATGGTTATAGACTTTTGTTGCTCTTCCATCTCTTTGGCTTTTGATTGAAGTTCTTCCATCATCTGCCCCATTTTACTCATGTCTAGACCTTCAAACATTATTTTAATCCTTTAAACTCTTGTACTATACTATTATCATCTTCTAAAATAACAATTTTAGGTTCAAATTCATCAGCCTCTTTTTCACTCATACTTGCATAAGCGATAATAATGATTTTATCACCAACATGCACCTTTCGTGCTGCTGCTCCATTTAAACATATATCTTTTTTACCTCTATCACCTGGTATAATATATGTAGAAAAACGTTCACCATTATTAATGTTTACAATATCTATCTTTTGTCCAACACGCATATTTGCAGCATCTAGTAAATTTTGGTCAATGGTAATGGAACCCACATAATGTAAATTTGCTTCGGTCACTGTCGCTCTGTGCAGTTTACTATAAAGCATAGTAATATTCATAAAGATTTCTCCTATTTACATATAGAGTTATATTGCTATCCTCTATTTTTCGTATTATACCAAATTTACATTTACTAAAACTTCATTCTATCATTTCTTATTTTCAAGTTCTCCAATATAAAACATTCCCAATAATCCACCAAAAAGAAGCATAAGTAGTAACTCTTTTATTCCAAACAATCCTACATTATCCGTTGTATTCATATTTTCTTCTGAAGTTAACTTATATTTTATATCAATCATACCAACAGCAGATTTATCTCCACTTTTTGATAATACTAAATACTCTATATCATCAGGTTCACCGTTAAACCCTTCTTCAGGAGTAAAAGTAGCTGTGCCATTATCCTCTATCTGCCAAACACCTTGCTTCTCAAGCGTTAACTTTTTTCTATCTTCACTCAAGATATACTCAGGGTACTTATCTTTAAAACTTTCAGGCAAGAGTATGCTAACTGAATATCCTTCAACATCCCCATTCTTTTGTTCTAAAAGATTAATGGTTAATGCTTCTGTTTTATTTTTCTTAATAGAGATTTCTATTGGATTTGATACTACACCATTATTATCTTTTATAGTATAGAAAATAGATTTAGGTGTCCCCTTAAAAGCAATCAAAGGTGTAAATATAATCTTATCATCCTCTATGCTCCACTCTCCTTCATTTTCAACCACCAAAGAGTCTCCTGCCTCTTCTGTACCTACTATCTGTAACGTTGCTACTTCCAATAGTGCCAGTTCATCTTCACTCAATATTGTTATAATCGTAGGTTTTACCTCTTCAACTAAACTTTTTGTTGCTACGAAAGTATCCGTTGAAATTTTATCTTCAACTGCTATTGAACTGTTTTTATCCAATAAAACTTCTGGAGAGAGAATCAATGTCGGTATATATACAAGCTCTGAATAGATATCCTCTATATTTGAGAAAACAAATCTATTTCCTTCTAAGTTTAAGTAGTCTATTATAGTAAGATTGAGTAAGCTAGAGGGTAGATTTCCACTCAATTGATTATTTGCTACATTTAAATATCTTAAAAGAGACAAGTTTCCCAGTGAAGAGGGAATATCGCCTTCTAATTTATTATTTGACAAATCTAAATCTGTTAAACGTACCAAATCACCTAAATGGCTTGGAACAGTTCCTTCTAATTTGTTATCTTGTAAATAGAGTCCTGTTAAATTTTCTAACTCTCCAAGCTGAACAGGAATAGTACCTGTCAATTGATTTGATTTTAAATCTAAATAGGTTAATTTTGTTAACTCTCCTAACTCTTCAGGGATAGAACCTGTTAAGTTATTTTCTGATAAAGAGAGACTATCTAAATTTGATAATGCTCCAAAGCTAACAGGTATCTCCCCACTAAGGTTATTTTCATAAAGTTTTAATATCTCCAAACGCTTCAAGTCACCTAAAGACTCTGGAATCTTTCCACTTAATTTATTGTTATTAAGATACAACGCATTTAACTGAGAAAGTGAACCTAAAGATGAAGGTATAGAACCACTTAGATTATTATTACTTAACTCTAAGTAAATCAGTTGAGACAACTCCCCTATTGATTCAGGGATTTCTCCAGATAACTTATTATGCGTTAAAGACAACCTCTTTAAACCACTTAATGCCCCTAGTTCTGAAGGAATTTCCCCCTTTAAATTGTTTGAGTAGAGAAGTAAAGAGGAAACTTTACCATCTTCAATAGTCACTCCATCCCATGTAGCAACACTATTTAAAGTATCCCAACCTTTATTTTCTAACCAATCTTTACCATTTGTGTTGTCCCAAAGTTTTTCCAAGACTTTACATTCAGATACTGAAATACCTAAAGTCTTTTGATTTTTTATACAATCTATATTTTCAAAATCTGCTAAACTAGATGAGCTACTTAATACAAGAGCTGTAAAAAGTGTTACGCCAATTTTAATCTGCTTATACCATAATTGTTCCATTCTTCTCTCCTAATATACTATGAAAAATTAGGATAACAATATAAAACTTGCCAAAAACTTATTTTAAAACTATATAATATAATTTTAAATAAAAATCATAAAAATAGATCAACTATTAGAAGAGAGAAATACGAATAGTTTTAATAAAAAATAGAAAAAAACAGTTAGGAAAGCAAAGATTTTTTTAAAGAGATGTGTATGATATAAACATAATCATACACAGGTAAAGATAGATTAACGAGCCATATCAGAAGGAGAGACAGGCTCACCCCACATCTGCTCAGGAATAACATATTCATTAACAACATTACCACCAATAATATGTTCATCAATAATTCTATCAATCTTCTCTTTTGTCAACCCTACATACATAGTATGACCAGGTTCAACCAAGATAACTGGCCCTTGTTGACAACGGTTAAGACAAGAGGTCTGAATAGGCTGAACAGTTCCAATAATACCTTTCATCATTAATTTCTGAGAAAGGTGTTGCATAAGCTCTTGTGACTCAGGGTTATTCTGACTTACACAGCTTGGTTTTGGCATCCCAGGAGGTGCTGACTGTTGGCACTTAAAAATATAAAATGCTGGTTGAGGTATTCCCATCATGATTGAATCCTTTGGTTTTAATTAGGAGTATATTACTCTTAGTTAAAATAAAATCTGCTTAAAGCTCCTACTATTTATATTAATTAATTGTCAAAAAGTAACACTACTCCAAATAAGGAGTAGCTGCTCTAAAACCTATTCCATTGGTACTCCCTGGGCTATCACTATCAACTCCTGTAGTACCCTGAGTTAAATCTAAAATAGATCCACCCCGTACCATAACTGAATAATTATCCTTATAGGTTCCTACACCCATACCAACATCTAGCGTACTGTTTGCTCCATATCGTCTATCTCCATTATAAAGTATTTTATCTCTATCTACCTCCCACCAATCAGGAACATCTCTATCCATATCAAATTGAATATTTAAATCAGCATCAATAAGCCAAACCATATCTTTTAAGTACTCTTTATATCTCTCTCCAAACTCATAAACATGCACACCATAATCAGAAGTAGGTACTTGAATATCATTCCCAAGAAGCCCATTTCTTAAGGTAGTTCCATCCCCTCCATTTTCAAAATCTGCATCAAGTAGTTTTTTAATATGTACATACTGCTTTTGCGTCAATAACTGAAAATTACTATTCACGAGATTACCACTACTGTCACGAATTTCATACTTGCTTAAACTGGCTAAAGCCAAATATGGAGGCATACTACTAATCCTATCCTGAGTTAATGCCACATCAGAAGTAAATGATAACTCATTGGCTTTTAATGTCTCTTCTAAAATATTATGCGTATATCCTCTTATCGAAAGTACACTATTAACAAGTGTAAAATGCTCTTGAATATAATCATCATAGTTTCCTACAATATTAATAATATCTTCAGCTGAAATTTCACTGCTAGATTCTCTAGCTTGATAAGCAGACAACCAAAAACCACTCTCATTGATTCCATCTCCATCAACATCAAATCCACCTGGCACATATGTAAAACCAACGGAACTCATTGCTAGACCCTCTACTGTTTCCGTTGCCCATGGACAACTCTGTTCTTCATCAAGAGGGTCTCCATCTGAACACTCTATCTCTTTTATATTGGCTTGTCCATCTCCATCACTATCGTTAGTTGGGTTGCTATTTTCAGCATCTAATTCATCAACAACACCATCCGCATCACTGTCTATCAAAGAAGAATCCAACGCATTAATAATTCCATCTCCATCACTATCATTCAACCCATCAACTTTATCAGGTTTACCATCTCCATCACTATCTCTTAAAGTAGGATTGGTTCCCACAAGTTCCTCTTCACTATCTGTTAAGCCATCGTTATCATCATCTATATCATAATGGTTTCTGATACCATCACCATCGCTATCTATAGCTTCAGGATGATTATCAATATCAGCAATATTATTAATACCATCACCATCACTATCTGCACCATTATCAAGGATACCATCGCCATCTATATCTGCATCAGCTCCATCAGGAATACCATCTGCATCAATATCAGCATTATATGGTTGAGGATCAACATAATCAGGAAGCCCATCATGGTCTCTATCCAATCTATTATCTACCAAATCGTGACTATCATTAATGCCATCAGCATCACTATCTACTCCATTGTCAACAATCCCATCACCATCTATATCTACATCTGCATAATCTATAATACCATCACCATCACTATCCACTCCATTATCCGATGTTCCATCACCATCCATATCAGCATCAACACCATCAGGAATTCCATCACCATCCATATCTGGATTGTTTGGATTAGGGTCATAAATATCTAAAAGCCCATCACCATCTCTATCAACATCAGCAATATCATTAATACCATCACCATCACTATCGACTCCATTATCAGCTATACCATCTCCATTGACATCAACATCAGCTCCATCAGGAATACCATCTCCATCACTATCACTGTTATTGTCATTAGGGTCAAGAGCATCGGGGAGTCCATCATGGTCTCTATCTGCATTGTTATCAATTGGGTCATATCTATCAGCTATTCCATCACCATCACTATCGATTCCATTATCAATAATCCCATCACCATTGCTATCACTATCACTTAAATCATTAACCCCATCACCATCACTGTCTACGCCATTATCTGCTATACCATTACCATCTACATCACTATCAGCCCCATCAGCAAGACCATCACCATCACTATCGGGGTTATTATCATTAGGGTCAAGAGCATCGGGGAGTCCATCATGGTCTCTATCGCTATTGTTATCTACCAAATCATGAGCATCATTAACACCATCACCATCACTGTCCACACCATTATCAGCTATACCATCTCCGTTGACATCAACATCAGCCTCATCGGCAATACCATCACCATCGCTATCGGCTCCATTGTCTAATGCTCCATCACCATTAACATCAGCATCAACTCCATCAATAATCCCATCACCATCACTGTCATAATTTTTAGGATTTGGGTCATCTACATCTTTTATACCATCATTATCATCATCTTCATCAGATAAATCGTTGACTCCATCACCATCATGGTCATAACCATTATCAATAATCCCATCACCATTAACATCAACATCAGCTCCATCTAAAATACCATCTCCATCACTATCACTATTATTATCATTGGGGTCAATAGCATCGGGGAGTCCATCTCCATCACTATCTTGATGATTATCTATTGTATCTTTATCATCAGCTATTCCATCACCATCACTATCAACTCCATTATCTAGCGTACCATCACCATTTACATCTACATCAGCAAAATCATTAATTCCATCAGCATCACTATCAACTCCATTATCAACTATACCATCACCATTGACATCTGCATCAGCTCCATCAGGTATACCATCACCATCACTATCATAATTATTAGCATTAGGGTCTATGCTATCAGCTAAACCATCATGGTCACTATCAACACTATTATCTATTGTATCTTGAGTATCAGCTATACCATCTCCATCACTATCGACTCCATTATCAAGGTTGCCATCTCCATTAACATCTACATCAGAAAAGTCATTAATACCATCACCATCACTATCAATTCCATTATCGACTACACCATCTCCATTGACATCTGCATCAGCTCCATCAGGTATGCCATCTCCATCACTGTCGTGATTATTGTCATTAGGGTCAAGAGCATCGGGAAGTCCATCTCCATCACTATCTTCACGATTATCCACCTCATCATAATTATCATTAACCCCATCACCATCACTGTCTATACCATTATCAGGTATACCATCGCCATTGACATCCACATCAGCTTTGTCATTGATTCCATCACCATCACTGTCAACACCATTATCAAATCCACCGTCACCATTGACATCTGCATCTATTCCATCAGGAATACCATCTCCATCACTGTCACTATTGGCATCATTGGGGTCAAGATTATCAGGAAGCCCATCATTATCATCATCTTCATCATAAGCATCATTCATTCCATCACCATCATGGTCTGTTCCATTATCAGCTATACCATCGCCATTTACATCTACATCAGCAATATCATTTATACCATCTCCGTCACTATCAAGACCATTATCAACTCGACCATCTCCATCAACATCAGCGTCTATTCCATCTGGTATACCATCATAATCACTATCCCTGTTATTATCATTGGGGTCTATGGCATCAGGAAGACCATCATGGTCTCTATCTGCATTATCATCAATGGTATCCTTATCATCAGCTATACCATCTCCATCACTGTCACTACCATTATCTACAACTCCATCACCATTTACATCAACATCGGAACTATCATTAATCCCATCACCATCTCTATCTGTTCCATTATCAACTATCCCATCACCATTTACATCGGCATCGGCTCCATCTGCTATACCATCGCCATCCATATCATAATTATAATCATCAGGGTCCAAATCATCAGGCAACCCATCATGGTCTCTATCTTTAGAGTTATCGACATTATCATATTTATCATTTATACCATCTCCATCACTATCTACTCCATTATCAATGATACCATCACCATTCACATCTGCATCAAAACCATCTTGAATACCATCACCATCAGTATCAGAGTTGTAATCATTAGGGTCTTTTGCATCATCCAACAAATCATTATCATCATCTAAATCATACCGATTATTAATGCCATCACCATCAAAGTCATCACCCGTTAAATCAGAATCTGCCCAATTAGCTATACCATCTTTATCTCCATCAAGACCATTATCTAAAATACCATCACCATTCACATCTGCATCAGCTCCATCAGGTATACCATCGCCATCACTATCAGGGTTATTATCATTTGGGTCTACACTGTTTGGTAAACCATCATTATCACTATCAAGTTCCATATTCGGAAAGTCATTGATATCAAGAGGATTAGTCCCAGCTATCAACTCATACTGATTAGAGATTCCATCCCCATCGCTATCATTAGTTGGGTCATCATTTTTGCTATCAAATTGATTGAAAACCCCATCATGGTCACTATCTATAATCGAAGACTCTAAGGCATCAATAACACCATCACCATCACTGTCTTCTGAAGATTCATCTCCATCAGAAATTCCATCACCATCACTATCTGGATTTATATAAGATGTTCCCAATACAGCCTCTTGTCTATCAGTGATACCATCATTATCTGTATCTAAATCAGCAGTAGCTACCCTGTCTTCTCCACAACCACTCAAAAGCAGTATGAGTGCAAGTGAATAGATTACTTTTTTATTACTAGTAATAAAACTCATTCTCTTCTACCTCTTGGATAGCTTATCTCAGCTTCTATACGACGATTAATGGCTCTACCCTCTGCTGTTGCATTTGATGCAATAGGCATACTCTCCCCTCTCCCTTCAGCATAAAGTCGTGAAGAACTAATACCTCTAAGTATAAGGGCTCTCTTTACAGCATACGCTCGTCTATTTGATAAATCTAAATTTTTCTTAACAGACCCTAAGCTATCAGTATGTCCAAAAATCTTTACATAACTACCTTTACTCTTTAGAAGAAAATTTGCAAATTTTTTAACTTTTGAAAAAGAGTCTCGTGTAATTGCTGCCGAGTTACTTTCAAAATTAATTTTTAAAGTAGTTCTAATAGGACAACCATAATCATCAACTGTAAAATTACATGGCGTTGAAGGACATTGGTCTATCCTATTTTCAACGCCATCTCTATCTAAATCGGGAAGGTCTGTCTTTATACTACACTCATTATCATGCATATATACAATACGTGGAGATGATACATGTACAACAGCAGGATGAGGTCTAACAACTCTCTTATGAGTAGCTTTAGAACCTAAAGGTACAGAGACCCCTGCTGTAAGAATTGCTTCATTTCCCTCTTTATTTCCCCCTAAAATCTGTAAAAATCGACCCTCGACATTTGCTTTATATTTATTTGGTAAATCAATACTTAGCCCTCCACCAGCTTGAAGAAAAGGGTGACTTTCAAAAACATTTTTCTGCCCACCTTGTACATCTTCATAACCTACACCAGCTAAAACATAAGGAACAACTCTATTATTATTTTCAAACTCATACAGACCATTTATAGAGCCTTTTAAAAAAGAGTTTGCATTTTCATCTTTTAACTTCACATATTCCAAATCAACCCTTGGCATTACAACATAATTATTATATTGCAATGTTACACCTATAGTCGGATTATTAAAATGACTACCCTCGCTATTTTTAGTGGATGTCATACCAACATTTATACCCACTTGAGACTCTACGCTTGTAGCACCTAACATGCTTATTAGTATTAAATAGATAACTATATATTTTTGCATTTTGCTCTCCTTAAAATTCTATATCCTAATATTAAACAAAATAGTATCAGATTGTTTCACTATTTAAATACTATTTTTCATATTTTTTTCATTATTAGATAAATTTATTCTTAAATATGTTATTTAAGAATTACTGATATTTTCTTCTGTTTTTCTATCACAATTTATTATAATCAGCAACAATTGGCAATCTGTTTTATATTAATATGACAATTTGACATATTAGCAACTTTCTCAAGTAGGCTTTAGATACTATTACACATGAATAAAATAGAAACGCTACAACACTACTTTGGACACGAAACATTTAGAGAGCAACAAGAAGAGGTCATTGATGCCATTTTAAATCAACAAGATTTGCTAATGATTCTTCCCACAGGTGGAGGTAAATCACTCTGTTATCAACTGCCATCGTTACTTATGTCTGGAGTTACCATCGTTATCTCCCCTCTTCTTGCCCTCATGCATGACCAAGTGGTAGCGTTGAGAGAAAACGGTATAGCTGCAGCAATGTTAAGCTCCATGCAGACACTCGAAGAGAGTCAAGCCATAGAACAGCAACTGCGTTCAAACCAAATAAAACTCCTCTATGTTGCCCCCGAACGGCTTATGAATGACTATTTTTTAACTTTTCTGCTGGACTTAAACATAAACTTTTTTGTGGTTGACGAAGCCCACTGTGTAAGTGAGTGGGGTCATGAGTTTAGGGAGCATTACAGAATGCTCTCACAACTTAAAATCTCTTTTCCTAGCTCGACCATAGCAGCCTTTACGGCCACTGCTACGCCCATGGTTCGTGATGACATACTCAACAACCTCTCACTTCAAAACCCAAAAGTTATTACAGGTTCTCTCTTTAGAAAAAACCTCACCATAACAACCCAACACCGTCAAAGTGATGGACGAAGACAACTCTTAGAATTTTTAAAAGAACAAGGAGATGTAGCAGGAATTGTTTACGCCTTTTCACGTAAACAGACAGAGACTACAGCAAAATATTTAGAAAAACAGGGCTACAAAGCAGCTGCCTATCATGCAGGGTTACCAACCAATATCAAAAATGAAGTGTTTGCAGATTTTGTATCAGACAATATAAACATTGTCGTAGCCACCATCGCTTTTGGCATGGGAATTGATAAAAGTAACATTCGTTTTGTGGTACATATGAACCTCCCAAAAACTTTAGAAAACTACTACCAAGAGATAGGAAGAGCAGGACGAGATGGGGTTGATGCCACTACCCTACTTCTTTTTTCTACTGCCGATATTGTGCAACAAAAATCTTTTATAGAAGATTTACCAGACAGCCCCTACAAAGAGAATGCATTTGAAAAAATCAACACCATCTCTCGATTTGCCAACTCAGAATCATGCCGACATCAGCAAGTAGCTGCCTACTTTCATGACAACATAAAGGAATGTCAAGACCAATGTGACAACTGTATTAACCCTCATAAAAATAAGATAGATATCACCGAAGATGCTAGAAAACTTCTCTCTGCTATTTTTAGAACCAAACAATCCTTTGGAATACAATATGTAGTTGATGTATTACGTGGAAGTAAAGAGCAACGTATTTTAACAAATGGTCATGATAGACTTTCTGTTTATGGCATAGGTGAACACTACTCTAAACCCCAATGGCTAAGTATCGCCGATAAGCTTTTAGAGTTAAATGCCCTAGCTATTGGAGAATATAAAGTATTTCATATTTTAGAAAGAGGTGCCAATATATTAAAAGGTGAAGAGAACGTGACTATTCGTGAAGAACGTATGTCTGTTAAAAAAGCTAAAACCAAGAAAAAAGTAGACTACTTTGACGATTATGAAGTTGAAATATTTGACCAATTTCGTGCTTTACGTAAAGAGATTGCCACAGCCAATAAAGTTCCTCCTTATGTTGTCTTCTCTGATAAAACACTTAAAGAACTTTCTAATATCATGCCAAGTAATAAAATAGAGATGCTAGAAGTCCATGGAATAGGTGCCGTAAAATTTGAACGTTACGGTCAAGCATTTTTAGAGCTAATAGAGGAGATAAACAATGCCTAGCTTATGTGGCATAGATGAAGCAGGACGTGGTCCATTAGCAGGTGACTTGGTTATGGCTGGAGTTATATTGACAAATAAGGTAGCAGGACTTATGGATTCCAAAGTTCTAAGTGAAAAAAAACGAGAAGAGCTATACCCTCTCATCATAGAAAATTCACTTCATCACATTATCTCCTTCTCTCCTCAACAAATAGACAAAAATGGCTTAAGTTACTGCTTAGGCAAAGGATTAGAGAGCATTCAAAAAGAGCTAAAAGCAGATATATACTTATTTGATGGAAACCAAACTTTTGGAGTTTTGGGTATTAACACCATGATAAAAGCAGACGGAAAAATTCCAGAGGTAAGTGCAGCCAGTATATTAGCAAAAGTAACCCATGATAGAGCCATTATAGAATCCTCAAAGATTTATAAAGATTATGGATTTGAAAAACATAAGGGGTATGGAACCAAAGCCCATATAGAAGCCATAAAAAAACATGGCTTCTGTAAAATTCATCGTCGCTCTTTTAAAATAAAAGGGCTAGAGTAGTTGATTATATCTCTTTTCTTGCAAAGAAGAGTCCAAATAATGAAGTTATAACCATCATCAATAAAATTCCGAAGTTATTTAAAACGGGAATACTCTCATTATAATCTTCACATACACAATCTTCAGCACTGCCATTATTGTCAGGTGTTAATGTTGATACAACGGGAATAGTAACGGTAGCAGCATTTCCAAGGTTACCATTGACATCTACTGCTTCATAATTAAATTGAGCATCACCAACATAACCCTCTGCTGGGTCAAATTTTAATCCATCTGCTTCATCTCGTGTTAAATTTTGATTAACTGTAACAGCTGTTGTAGCATCTGCCATATACAACACTCCAGACTGAGCATCGGGTAATGATTTAATAATAAAATTGTCTACAGCCACACCATTTGCATCTTTTCCAGATAGATTTAGTATATCTACAGCAGGTAAAGTATTAAGCATCTTAGGATTTACTTTATCATCTGTTATAACAGATGTGCTTCCACCATTGCCACCGTCTCCACCAGTTGTATCATTATTATCAGAATTTTCTGAAATTATTGGTAAAGTCACTGTTGCAAGAGTTCCTTCATTCTCATTAACATCTATTCCAGTATAAGTAAAACTGCTATTTCCAACAAACCCCTCTTTTGGGTCAAACTTTAAGCCATCAGTTTCATCTCGTGTTAAGTTTTGATTAACTTCAACTTTAGTTACACCATCTGCCATATAAAGTACACCTGACTCAGGAGATGGTAATGATTTAATTCTAAAATTACAAACATGAAGACCACTAGTAGTACTTGCAGACAAATCAACTATGTCAGTAGCATCTACCGAATTAACCAACTCGTTATTTGTTTTATCATCAGTAGTAATGGTCACACCTGTTGTGTCCGTTGTACCAGTGGCAAAAAGTAAAGTAGAAGAAAATAGAATCATTGCCAAAAGGCTTTTCTTAAATATTTTCATTATAACTCCTTAACATAACTAAATATGTTATTTTTTATTTATATTGTATTTTAACATTATTTAATTAAAAAGCAGTTTTACTATTAAATTATATTTATTTTTATTATAAAGTAAGCTATCAAGATGTAGGGAATAAAATAGATGTTAAACTTTACGTCCTGTTAACATCTTTATGATAAGTGTAGATATATCTATAACGTTAGCTATTTAAAGCTATTGTGACCTTTTTAATATTTTGTACTTCCTCCAAAGTATAATCTTATTGTTAGTAACTTCTTGAACCTCCTAATATTATAAATTATTTTTTTATATTATAATTTTAATATATTTATAATAAATTAAAACTTAAATTGTGAAATATAATATCTAATAAAGTCACTCTGTAACCATTTTGTAACCATATTCCATTATACTTCACTTATCAAAATTACATTAGGAGTATACAATGAAAAAAATTTTACTATCTGCTATCGCTATAGCTACAGTAACAACAATAGCAACAGCTGGGGAGAGTGTGGTTAAATCAAAAGCACCTGTACTTAAATTTTCAGGAACACATTATTTAGGGTTTGTTAACACAAAAGATAACAATGGGGATAAAACTAATAAGTTTGAAACAAGACGTAACTACTTACAAGTAAAAGCTTATTTTAAAGAGAATCCAAAAGATTACATGAGAATTACTCTTGATACTCATGATGATGCAGGTGATAGTAAAGTAAGACTTAAATATGCTTACCTTTACCTAGACAATGTTCTACCAAACACAGGTGTAGAGATAGGACAAGCACACAGACCTTGGATTGATTACGAAGAGCATAATGGTTGGAACTACCGTTCAATTTCAAAAACTTTAGTTGAAGCTAAAAATGGAGCTGATATTACTAACTCTGCAGATAGAGGGGTTAATTTTAAAACAAAAACGCCTTACTTTTCAAGTGAATTGGGTGTTTTCAATGGAGAGGGATACCACAACGAAGAAGATGGACAAGGTCTTAGTGGTGAGTGGAGACTTACAGGTCATATCCTTGGAACAGGGAAAAAACATGCTAAAAAGTCACTAACTTATGCAAATGTCTCTTTCTTTGGACAACAAAACAAAAAAAGTAACAAACATGGAAACCAAGACTTAAACTGGATGGGTGCACATGCTGTTTACAACCAACCTGAGTTTCTAGTTGCTGCTCAATACATTGATGTTCAAGATGCTGTTGCGAGTAAAAAAGGAAAAGGTTACTCAGTAAATGGTGAGTACAGAGTTGCTCCAAAATTAAATCTACTTGGTAGATATGACTACTTTGACATGGATGACAATACAGGCGACAAAAAAAGAACTCTTGCAGGTGTAGCATATGAGTACAATAAAAATGTTGAGTTTATCGCCAACTACATCAAAGAAGATGGTACTAAAGTAGGTGATAATAGTAATGATAAAATCATGTTAACTGCTGCTGTAGAGTGGTAGTCAACTTTTATTAAATAGCTGCAAACAAGCAGCTAAAAAAATACCTCTTCTTAAAAAACTACCCATCTTTAGTTCTCCTTTTGATGGGTAATTCAAACAAATCAGCAAATCAAAATGTTATCATTTCGTTACCCTTTAGGAGTAGACTCTTTAACATGAAAACAGAATCCTTAGAAATAGTTATTATCGAAGATGAAGAAGATATTTTAGAACTTCTTGAATATCACCTTCAAAAAGCAGGTTATGAGACCATGGGCTTTCTTTCCACAGACAAGGTAGAACAGTTCTTAGAAGAAGAGAACCCAGCACTGATGATAGTTGACCGTAACTTACCTGGTTGCGAGGGGAGTGAGTTTATAGCCAACCTTCGCAAGTATGGATATAACATTCCCGTTATTTTTCTAACAGCTAGAGACAAAGATATAGACATCGAAGAGGGTTTTGAAAGAGGTGGCGACGACTACATCACAAAACCCTTCAAACCAAAAGAGTTGATTTTACGTGTTCAAGCCCTACTTCGTCGTTCAGGTGCAACCTCAAATGATAAAATCAAATACAAAGACTTAACCCTAAACATTGAAAATCATACGCTCACCATAGACCATGAACGCATAGAACTTACCAATTTAGAGTTTAAACTACTACACACTTTTGTTAAAAACCCAAACATTACATTAAATAGAGATTTTTTAAGAGATGAAGTATGGGGAGATGACAATATGAACTTTCATGACAAAACCATCAACGTTACCATAAACCGACTCAAAAAGAAAATAGATCCAACAGGAGAAAAAGAGTACTTTGTTCCTATATGGGGAGTGGGCTATAAATTGGTCTGACTTGGTTTAGTAGCTGTTATCATTCTGTTACCAACTTGTTTTATAATCTCTTATATCAAAAACAAAAGGAAGTCAAAATGACATTTTCAAAACTTTTAACAACAACGCTTATAGCAACTCTTGCTATCTCTTCAGCCAATGCAGATGAACTAAAAGGTAGAGGTGCATCTTTCCCTGGTCCTGTTTATAAAGCGTGGACAGCAGATTACTTTAATGCAACAAAAAACCAAGTGAACTATACACCAACGGGTTCAGGTGATGGAATTAAGTCTATTACAAAAAGAATGGTAAACTTTGCAGGTTCAGATAAACCTCTTAAGCCAAAAACTCTTAAAAAGAAAAAACTTTATATGTTCCCTGCTGTTGTAGGTTCAATTGTTTTAGCTTACAATATTGACGGTGT
>JALUMR010000049.1 GCA_027055805.1 Campylobacteraceae bacterium | reverse complement strand
TTTTTGGCACTAATAATTAAAAAGTATTACAATTTGACATATTTCTAACATATTTTATTATTTTATGTGATAATAGCCTATGAGCCAAAATAATCATAGTGGTAATCTTCCACCAAAAGAGAAAGTCATAAATACGTCAGCCAAGAAAAACAGAATAAAGAAAAAAGCCATTGTGAACCATTTGACCTGTGCAACACTTGATGGTTTATCAGCCAAAATTATTGAAGTAGAAGCAACGTTTACAAAAGGTCTTCCAGGCTTTTCGGTAGTGGGTTTGGCTAGTTCTGATATTCAAGAGGCAAAAGAGCGTGTAAAATCAGCACTTTTAACCAATGATTTTATATTTCCCCCTCTTAAAATCACGGTAAATCTTAGCCCCAGTGATTTGAAAAAAACTGGTACGCATTTTGATTTATCTATTGCCCTGTTGATAGCATTACATAAAAAGTCTATAGAGGAGGAGAGGCTTTTTGTGTTTGGAGAGTTGGGCTTAGATGGACGGGTAAAGTCAAGCTCAACCCTTTTTCCTATTATCTTGTCTTTAAAAGAGCAGGGGTTTTTGAAACGAGCCATTGTTCCCAAAGAGGCAATGAAACATTTAAGTCACATAGCAGGAGTTGATTTTATAGCTGTAGAGACTTTAAGTGAGGCGATAGAGTTGTTACAAAATAAAAACTTTAAAGCCTCAACGACACAGTTTACTTATAATGCAGAGAAAGTTCTAGTGGGGGAAGATGTCTATTATGACACCATAGAGATAGAATCGGACTTTTTAGATGTAAAGGGACAGGGCGTGGCGAAAAAAGCAGCCCTTATCGCAGCAGCAGGAATGCACAACTACATGATGGAAGGAAACCCAGGTTGTGGTAAGAGTATGATAGCAAAACGTCTAAAAGATATCTTACCACCATTGAGAGAAGAAGAGATACTCTCTATAGCCAAACATCAGTTTTTAGATGGAACCATACCAAGCTTTAAAGCCAAAAGACCAATGCGTTCACCACACCATACCGCAACCTCTGCTTCTATTTTTGGTGGTGGTTCACATAAAGCACGAATAGGGGAGGTGGCTTTGGCACATACTGGCATGTTGTTTTTTGATGAACTACCACATTTTACAAAAAATATTTTAGAGGCATTAAGAGAGCCTCTGCAAGATAGACGGGTCAATATATCTCGGGTAAACTCAAAAGTTCAGTATGATGCCGATATTATGTTTGTAGGTGCTATGAACCCATGCCCTTGTGGAAATGCTTTGTCTAAAACAAAGGCTTGTCGTTGTTCAGAGCAAGAGATTAAGCGTTATAAAAACAGACTCTCTGACCCATTCCTTGACCGTATAGACCTATTTGTAGTGATGCAAGAGGTGAGTGCTGATGATAGAGCAGATATATCCTCAAAAGAGATGAAAGAGCAGGTTAATAGAGCTTTTATAGCACAGAGGAAGCGAGGGCAAGTTAATTTGAATGGTAAGTTACATGAAGATGAAGTTGAAAAGTTCTGTATGCTATCAGATGATGCAAATAAAATTCTTTTTTCAGCCATAGAGCGTTTTTCTCTGTCCCATAGAAGTATAGGCAGTATTAAAAAGGTGGCTCGAACTATTGCCGATTTAGATTTATCTCAAAGCATAGAGAAAAAGCATTTTTTAGAAGCACTCTCTTATCGACGAAGATAAAGTTCACAACTTTAACACAGTCTTGATATATGATATCCTTAATAAAGGATAAGCATATGGTTATGAAAAAATTAAAATTACTGTTTTCCCCATTAACAATAGTCCTTTTTACATCTTGTGGGACAACCACAGATAGTAAAATTGACCCCAATAGAGGCTTTGATATGTGGGAATATATGACAGCAGTTATAGATGTAGAAGCTAAATATGATATTTACGAAAATGGGGAAAGCGTAGATTATTATAGTGAAACACATAGGTTGTTCAATAACAAGTATGAACGTGAGAGTAGTAGTGGGCTTACAACACTTTTTGCTAATAGTAGTAGTATTCTTATGAAAGAACCAGAACAAGATATTACTATAGAACGCTATCTACATTTAGGAGATAGAGGCATTTTTCAGGCACCATCTATAGATTTATGTAGCCTTGAAAAATTTTATTATAACTATGAACGTAGAGGTGTTGTTTTTCATAATGTCTTGAAGGTAAACTGTACAAGTAAAAGTGGCATAAATCAGCAATACTTTTATGGGTATAATGAAGGAATAGTAGCTATTTCAGAAGATGATGGTGTTAATGAAAAAGAGTGGATAAAAGTTGATGAATCTCGTTTATAGTTGATATAAAATAGCTATAAATAATAAAAAATAGAGAAATATAGAAAACCCCTTGACAAAGAATAATTTTTTCCCTATAATTGCACTCCATTTTCATACAGAGTTGTTTGAAAATATAAAATTTCGGAGTGTAGCGCAGTCTGGTAGCGCACCTGGTTTGGGACCAGGGGGTCGAAGGTTCGAGTCCTTTCACTCCGACCATTTAGATATTTAAAATTTCAATATAATAGTTAAATCAAAACAACTTGATGGTAGGCGTAGTTCAGTTGGTAGAGCACCTGTTTGTGGCACAGGTTGTCGCGGGTTCGAGCCCCGTCGCCTACCCCATTGGTAATATTGGGAAACCACCCAAATGAAGAAGCGCTAGTGGCTCAACTGGATAGAGCATCAGACTTCGGATCTGAGGGTTAGGGGTTCGAGTCCTCTCTGGCGTACCATTGAAAATTGACTTCAGCAGTCAGCTCAAATGACTGGTCATTTTTTAATTGATTTAAGTATTATGTTTATGTGCACTCATAGCTCAGCTGGATAGAGCATCGCCCTTCTAAGGCGAGGGTCTTAGGTTCGAATCCTAATGGGTGTACCACTTATTATTGTTTATAAAAACAATCACATGCGGATGTGGTGAAATTGGTATACACGCCAGACTTAGGATCTGGTGCTTTACGGCGTGGAGGTTCGAGTCCTCTCATCCGCACCATCTTTAAACCCCATAAAATAGGCATTTATTAGGCTTAAGCAAAGAACGGGTTACATAGTGGGTTACATTAAAACATCAAAAACACCTCTTTTTTACAAATTTTCATCTTTTTTACTATTGTTACAATTTTCATCATGATTAATTATTTGATAATTTTTATTGATTGTAATAATAAATATTTTTTATGTTGTGATTTTGTTGGAAAATGAGAAAAGCCCTCTTTAGAAAAAAGGGCATAAGTTTAAAAAGTAATATCTTCCCCCTACTCCTTAAGCTGTCTTAACTTTGTTTTCAATATCAGCTAAAGCACGATAACCATTTTTAAAAGTTATTAA
>JALUMR010000048.1 GCA_027055805.1 Campylobacteraceae bacterium | reverse complement strand
TTTGCCTTACATTTAGGAATAGGACAGGTATTTTGAAAAAGCTACTTTTATTCTCTCATAGCCTTATAAAATGGTTGATTTTACTGCTTATATTTTTGGTTGTTTTTCTCTATTTTGTTTTAGAGTCCCCATCAACTGTTTTGGGTCTTTTGAAATCACCACTCAAAGAGCAAGGCATTACCTATGGGAAGATGGAGGGTGGACTGCTTTCGGGCTTTACCTTAACCGATGTTCATTATAACCATCAAGTCCATGCCAAAGAGGTTAGCCTAAAAGTAGACTTTGAGCAGTTAAAAAATAGAGTTTTATATATTGATAATCTGGTTTTAAAAAATGCTGAAATTGATAAAGATTTTTTAGCTTCACTTATAGATAGTAACGCTACAGAAGAGAATAAAACAAAAAGCAATACCACACTTCCTTTTGATAGAGTAGTTGTGAACAGTGCAGATATATCATTAAAAAATATAGCTTATCAAGAGTATGATGTACATGCCTTTAAACTCCATGTGAATAATCTTGAAACAGATATGAAAACAGAACATGAGGGTGATGTGACTCTATGGCTCGACAGTAATATGGCAAAAGCAGACCTGAATGCTACTTTTAAAAATGAACACTACCATTTAGGAGGAGTTATAGAGGGGAAAAAGGGCTTTATAGCACCTTTTGTAGCAGAGCAGAATTTGAGCTTTTTAAGTAATCCAAAACTGACTCTAAAAGCAGATGGAGATTTACAAAAAATTGATTATGACGTGATGCTACATCGTTTGGATTTTAAGCAAAATGAGTATGAGGTACATAGTAAAACATTGCACACTTTTGGAAACTATAGTATAGAGAAAAAAGATGTGCTTAATAGCACTAAAGCAGCGATAGTTACCAATATGGGTGATTTGAAGTTAGATTCTCATGCTACACTAAATTTGGATGATTTGAACAATACTTTATTATTTGATTTGGACTCTACTTTTAAAGCTAAGAAATCTTCTATAGTAACTAATTTGAAAGAGCAAAATATTACGATACAAGCTCTTCCAACTTTAACATTTTTTGCAAAAGGTGATATGAAAAATGTAGAGTACAGAACAACTATCAAAGGGTTAAAAGCAAAACAAAATAATATAGCTTTAAATCTAAAAGATTTAGAGTTAAACGGGAAAGCCAAACCTTTAGATGGAGATATTAAAGCAACACTGTTAACCCATTTTGATTCATCATTAGCAGGTGGAGTTATTGATGCAAAAACATCTTTAAACTACAAAGATTTAAACAATACTCTGACCTTTACTCTAAACTCTGATTTAAACAGTCATGGAAATGGATTGAGCAGAATGTTAAAAGATTCAAATGTAACTATCTCTAGTGATAGTCATGTAAATCTAAAAGCAAAAGGTGATATGAAAAATGTTACATTCTCAAGCTCTCTTAAAAATCTTAAAGGAAAGCAAAATAGCATAGCTTTTGATGTGAAAAACGTAGATATAAAAGGAACAGCAAAGCCTTTAAAAGGTGATGTAGATGCCACGTTTATGACGCTATTTGGCTCTACTGTTGCCGATGGTAAGATAAATGGTGGAGTGAGCTTAAATAGCAATGATATAAACAACACTTTGCTACTAAAAAATGTTGTAGCGAAGGTAGATGCTCATGATAAATACATAAATACTTTTTTAAAAGAGCAGGAGTTTAAACTCAAAGGGGATACCCATTTAACACTAAAAGCAAAGGGTGGGTTTAAAGATTTACAGCTTGACTTTAATGCCGATACAAAAGTGCTTAAAGATAAAAAAATATCCAACGTAAGCATAAAAGGTTCACCTATAGCGTTAAATCTGTTAGCTCATCAGGCTAAAGGCTCTGTAGCTATTCAATCAACAGGTGGTGCTTTGGGTCTTAATTTAAAAAGTAGTTTCTCTGGTGACTATACCCATCCAAAATCTATGAAATTAAAAAACAAGCTTGAAGTTGATAACCTTGATGCGTTTGGAGTCAATTTAAAATCGCTAAAACCAGTGAAGATAGATATGAAAAATGAGCAGGGCAAACTGATAGTAAGAGTGAACTCTCCTAAACTTCAACTCAAAGCTGAAAGTTCGGACAATGACCACTTTACCTTTAAACTAAAGAGCAAGGGGATTTACCCTGCCAAAATAGTAGAGCTTCCAAGTGAGTTAAAAAAGACTTTTGTGAAGGCAGATATAGCAGGAGAGGTGACACTCTCGAAAAACTATTTTAAAGTTCAAGGATTGATTGAAGCCAATAAAGGCTTTAACGCACATATTGATGCTAAAAATGATGCCTCTGGGTTAAACGCAAAGCTTACTACGGCACACCTTAAACTCCTTGCCACTGGAGACATAGCGAAGAAGCAGTTAGAAGCAACTTTAGATATTGACTCTGTTACGAAGCTAGAAAAAGAGTTTTCAGCTCTTTATCCATTTACTGTTACTCCTGTTAATGGACCACTCCATGCCAAAGTTAGCATGAGAGGAGAAGAGATTTTTGCAAAACTAAACTCTCCTAAGCTTAAGATGGAAGGGTTTAACATTGAGAGTTTAGATGTAGATGCTCACTATGCTAAAGAGTTACTCACACTTAATACCTTAAGTTTTAAAACCACAGGGTTTAAAGATAAAAAGCTGAACAGAGATTTCTATTTGAACCAAAAAGGAAAGATTTATTTAGGACAGAAGAGAGATGTTCTTATCGACATGCATCCAAACATACTGGTCAAAGGAAAAGGTACAGTAGAGAACATGAGTGTTGATGCCTCTATAGAGAAACTACCTTTGGGTCACCCAAATTATGGAAGCATGATTCTTAGTACCCATATAAACTACACTCAAAGAGGAAAAAAGAGAAAAATTGTAGGTGGAGTCTCTCTTGATAAACTAAAAGTGTTTTATGAAGCCAAGTTTTTAGATGTTGCACATGACCCTGATGTTGTGGTGATTACTAAAAAAGACAAAAATAAGAAAAAAGAGAGTGATAATTTTTTAGAAGATACCTACATAGACCTCTCTATTTATGCTCCTGATGCTCAGTATAAAACCAGAGATATTGAGTTGAAATTTATGGTTGATGTGAAAGCTAAAAAAGCTTTTGGTAAAAATTTGGGAATGTTGGGAAAAATACGTGATATCAATGGTCGTGTAGAACAAGCTCCAAAACTTTTTACTGTTGTGGACTCAAATATTGTTTTTAGAGGATTAAAAGATATAAACCCTCTACTTGATATTAAAGTAGAACATGAATTGCCTGATGTACTGATTACTATTAATATTCATGGTGATGCCAATCGCCCTAAACTGGACTTTAGCTCTGACCCTGCAATGGCAAAAAAAGATATCTTATCTTATCTGCTTTTAGGTGTCTCTACAGCGAGTCTTTCAGAAGGGGGAGGCTCTTTGGGACGAGAGGCTCAACTTTTTATTATGAATCAAGCTGCAAGAGATTTTGCCTATGAGGTTGAACTTGATAGAGTCTTTATAAAAGATGATGGAACAGGTGAAGGCTATGCTGTTCAAGTAGGTAAAAAAATAGATGATGATACGATGTTTGTTATAGAAAACTCCAAAGAGGGGAACTCCTTTATTTTGGAGCATGAGATTAATAAAAATATAAAAGTAGAAGTTGGGCATCATCAAAAAACGGTACCCTCTCAGAGTATAGACCTCTTCTTTAGGAAGAGATTTAGGTAGGTTAATAAACAAAAAGTAAAAGATAAACCCAAATACCAGTAAATGAGGTTAAAGCAATAGCAATAAAAGTACGTATACCAGCTTTTTTATGAACGGTTGAGTTACGACCAGGTAGCTTCTGTTTCTTATACTCTAATCTTGCCGATATTAATGTTTTTATCCAAAGACCTAAAGTAACTACCGATATAAAAATATGAACAATTAGTACCCCTAGAGCATAGTTGTGAGAGACACTGCTTCCATCCATAAATGCATCAAATCCACCACCGACTCGAACTCCATATTCAAAGTAACCTACAACAATAACAGAAACAATAAAAATGAGTGTTTGCACAAAGGCATGTGATTTATAAGATTTTTTTTGAGCCAAAAGAATGGCTCCAAAGACTAATAGAGGAAGGAGTGCGACAATAAGAGTAACAAAGTCCATAAAAAATGGAGCTCTTGTTCCTAAAAATCCTGTTTGAAACATATAATCCATGAAAAATCCTAATATATTAAAAATGAGTTTTTAATATATCAAGATAACCTTAACAAGGAGTAAATTTATAATGGTATACGTATCTTCTGACCTACAAAAATTTGATTTGGATTTTTGATAATTTCAGGATTGGCTTTAAGAATTTTATCGTAAGCAAATTTATCACCATAAGCTTTTAAAGCCAATTGAGAGAGAGAATCACCTTTTTTTACGATGATAATTCTCATCTCTTTTTTACGTGTAGCTACTTCAGGTTTAAGTGACTTTTCATACTTAGAGAGTTTTTCTTCTTTATTTGATTTACTTAATTTATCGTTAAGGTTAGTAAGTTGAATGTTAGCGTTTTCATTTTTAGAAGAGAGTACAACTTTATTATAGTGATTACTCTCTTTTAAAGTTTGAGCTGGATGCTCTTCTGTCTCTGCCTTAAGGAGCTGTTTCTCTAAAGATGATTTGTTTTTCTCTTTTTTCTTAGCAAGAATGAGGTTCACAATCTTTTCAATGTCATTTGAATTCATATTTACTGTTTCAGGTAAAGAGATAACTTGTTTTTTTATCTCATTATGCTCTTTGCTTTTTAATGGTGAGTCTTCATTTAAACCATCAGTAGCATTTTCTTTGAGATTAGAAATTATTTTTGATTCAGACTCTTGTAATTGAATACTTTTTGGAAGACTCTCTTTGGTTATTCTAATTTTAGGTACAGTATCTACAGTTGAATTATTCGCTAAAAGCTCATTTCCATTATCATTCATTCTGTTTTCTACATCAGTTGTAGAGGAAGATAAAGTCTCTTTTGAAAAGTTTTTTATACTATAAAAAAATCCCAAAACGATAGCTAAGAGCAAAATACCCATACCTATTTTTTTTAAAGTTAAAAATGAAGAACCTCTATTGTTACTTTTGGTCTCTAGGGAAGAGAGTTCTTGTTTGTATGAACTGTAGTATTCATTACTATTTTGATTGGAATTATAATACATTTTTACTCCTTATCTTCGTAAAATATTTAATAATGTTTTAAATTATTATATTTTAACATTTTAAAACTTAATCTATATTTTAAATTTAAATCTATTTTAAAAAATATGAAAAAGAGTTAAAGTTATTACTGTATAATCAGCAAAATCAAGCAATATTTAATTGAAGTAAGGCAGAATAGCACATGAATAGAAAGAAAATATATAACCCCGAATCAAAAGAGAAAACAAGTGATAGAAAGATATTTGGTGGAGACCCTACAGGTATTTTTGAACTTAATGATATTAAATACAATTGGGCATATAATCTATGGGAAGTAATGTTAAACAACACTTGGTTCCCAAAAGAGGTAGACATGACTCAAGATGTGGGTGACTATAAACGTTTAACTGATTCAGAGAAAACAGCTTATGACAAAGTTTTATCACAGCTTATATTTATGGATTCATTACAGACCAATAATCTTATAGATAATGTTAATCCCTTTATTACCTCTCCTGAAATCAACCTAGTGTTGGTTAGACAAGCATTTGAAGAGGCACTTCATTCACAGAGTTATGCTGTGATGGTGGATAGTATATCTACAAACTCAGATGAAATTTACCAACTTTGGCGACAAGATATGATGCTTAAAACCAAAAATGATGCCATTGCAAAAATTTATGAAGAGCTAAGTGTAAATGCAACCGATGAAAACATAGTAAAAGCAATGTTTGCTAACCAAATATTAGAGGGCATCTACTTCTACTCAGGTTTTACTTACTTGTATACACTTGCCCGTTCTGGAAAAATGCTGGGTTCAGCACAGATGATTCGTTTTATTCAACGTGATGAAGTAACACACTTAATTCTTTTTCAAAATATGATACGTGCCGTAAAACGTGAACGTCCAGATATCTTTACAAAAGAGTTTAACGATGAGATTTACAATATGTTTAGAGAAGCTGTAAAGCTTGAGAGTGATTGGGGTAAATACATTACTCAAGGTCAAATTTTAGGTTTAACCAATGACATTATAGAACAATACATTCAGTACTTAGCAGATGAAAGACTACATGCTGTAGGTATGAATAAACTATATAATGTTGAACATCCTATTAAATGGGTTGATGACTTTGGAAAGTTTAATGACCAAAAAACAAACTTTTTTGAAGGTAACGTAGCAAACTACTCGAAAGGTAGTTTAGACTTTGATGACTTTTAATAGATGTCTTACTTAAGCAAAAAAGAGTATAAAATTGCTCTTTTACAACTGGAGACAAGTAGCTCTTATGAGCAAAATTTAGAGAGACTTTTAGAGTATATAAAAGCTCATCAAGACAAAGAGCTTATAATGGCTCCAGAGGTTTACTTGACAGCTTACGACTATGACAACTTTGATGAAGCCATAGCTTTTTATGAGAGAGCTATGGAAGAGATACTACTCCTTATAAGTACCCAAATATTTGTTTTTACCATTATCAGAAAAGAGGGTGAGCATATTGTTAACCAAGCTGTGGTCATACATGACCACAAGGTTCTTTACTCTCAAAACAAATACAAACTATTTAAGGTAGGTAATGAGCATAAATATTTTCATGCAGGAGAGAAAAAAGAGATTGTCTCTTTTGAAATTAATGGTATATCTTATGCACTACTTATTTGTTTTGAGTTACGTTTTAAAGCGTTATGGAAACAGATAGAGGGGGTAGATATGGTGCTTATACCTGCCATGTGGGGAAAAGCTAGAAAAAAGCATTTAGAAGTACTCTCTCAGGCGTTAGCTACCATGAACCAATCATTTGTCTCTCTTTGTAACTCTGCCAATGATGAGATGGCAAAGAGTTCAGCTGTTATCTCTCCATGGTGTGATGTGGTTATGGATGACAACGCAGAAGTGATAGAGGCTACCATAGATTTAAGAGAGGTTAAAAAAGTTCGGCGTTTGATTCCTATGATTTAATATTTTCAACCCACATCAGTAAGCCAACTTGTAAAGCAACGATAATCCAGTAGACCAATTGAAATGACCCCTTAATGGTCTTATGATGAAAAAACTTTTGAGCAGATAACCCAGCTGGAGAACCACCCAATATGGCTAAAGCATGTAAGTTCCACTCTGGAACACGAAGTGCTTCTCCTGCTGATATAAGTTTGTCATAGCCATAGAGTAAAAAAGTACTCATATTAATGGCGATGAGGTAGCCAATCAGTGGGTTAAGGTGTTGGTAGAAGTAGAAAAAAGCAAAGAGACCACTGGTTATCACCAACGATACCAACCCAAAGATAAAATAGGGAGAACGCTGTTTAGCCCCTGCCACTACATTGGTCGCAGATAGTCCTCTCTTAGTCTTTTTAACAGTAAACTCAACCTCTTGCCCCTGTTCAAGTGTTTGAGCATTGGTCAGAGCAGATTTATGCACAAAGATATTCTCTTCATACTCCCCTGTTTTTATAAACCCATAACCTTTTTCATCGTTAAAATGAATGACATAGCCTTGCATGGAGTTCCTTGTTTTTTTGTTTTTTGAGATTATAGCTAAAATAGCTAATACTAAATTACTGATTTAAGTAGTAGTACAGCTCTTGTTGACAAAATAAAAAAGGAATAGTGTTTTTATTGTTTATCTTGGTATGTACTTAACATAATGAACTTTCTATTGAAAATATTTACCCTAAGTAAAGTTATCGTAAAACATAATTTATGATATTGCTATGAAATAGCAAAACAAAAGTTTGTTTCATCTCTTGGCTTGTATAATGCCTCAAATTTCGTAGCAAGGAGACTCATTGCCCTACATACTTAAAAAATACAATGTAATAGAAGGTGAAAAAGTAGAAGATTTTTTAGTAGAGGTTGTGAAGTTATCTCAAACACTGGCTTTGAAACTTTTGAAAAATGCTCGTATAGTTGACCATAAGAAGAGACGTTTACAAAAAGGAAAAGTACTCAAGTCAGGATACATAGAAGTCTTGGTCTTTGAGCCTATGACCAAAGGTTTGAGACCACTGTTTCAAACTGAACATTTTGCACTTTTTGATAAACCCTCTGGTCTGCTTGTCCATCCTACTATTCGTTCTACAGAGTATACACTTTTAGATGAAATACGCTATCAATTTGGAGATGATGCTCAGTTGGTACATAGAATAGATGCTGAGACATCAGGGCTTATTCTTGTCTCTAAAAATGGGTATGCAGGGTATCTCTTAAAGGAGATGTTTGCTAAAAAAGAGTTTGTTAAGAAGTATAAAGCCTTAGTCGAAAAAGAGCTAAAAGAAGAGATATTGATTGAGAAAAAAATAACAACTTCAGATGGGTTAATAAAGTTAAAAATGCAAACCTCCAAAGAGGGAAAAGTTTCAAATACGCTTATACGACCTATACATTATGATAAAGAGAAAAATCAAACCTTGGTCGAAGCCATACCATATACAGGGCGACAACACCAAATAAGGGTGCATTTAGATGCCCTATCGCATAGAATTGTTGGTGACCCCATCTATGGAGTAGATGAGGGTTTTGTGGATAACTTTTTAAACAATAAAATAGAAGAGAGTGAACGCCTAAAGATAACGGGGGCTTCAAGGTTAATGCTTCATGCTTACTATTTGGAGTTTATTTTTTTAAAAACCAGATATATATTTTGTTCTAAGCAGGAGCTTAGGATGTAAAAAATGTTTTCTCTGATTTTACTCTACCGTCAACGATAGGAACAAAACGGCAGGGTTCTAGTGCTTCAGAGCTTATTTTTCCATTTTTTTTGTAGAAACGGGTAATAATCTGAATATCATCTACTTCCATGGGAGCTATAAGTATACCACCCTCTGCTAATTGGTCAAAAAGTGCTGTTGGTATTTTTTTAGCAGTCGCAGAGAAGAGTATTCGTTCATAGGGTGAATATGCTTTCCAGCCTCTTTGACCATCATCAAAACGTGTAAATATGTTGTTTATTCGGGCTATTTTAAAACGCTCTTTAGCCTCTTTGAGTAAAGAATCTATACGCTCTATGGTAAAAACTCTCCGACATATTTTTGATAGAATAGCTGCTTGGTATCCACTTCCACAACCTACTTCTAATACAGAGTCTACACCTTGGAGTTCCAAGTATTGGGTCATTTTCGCAACAGTTAGTGGAGATGATATCCACTGCTCTTTTTGCATGGGTAAAGCATCAAGTTTAAAAGCCATACTTCCAAAGCCTTTAGGAACAAATAGCTCTCTATTTACTTTTAAAAATGCTTCTTTGACATTGGGGTAGAGTTCAAAGTTGTCATTAATATCTTCTACCATTTGTAACTGTTTTATGTTTGTTGTCAATACTTTTTTCCATAACTTTATTAATTAGAGAGAATCTTATCTAAAATGCTATTAATAACTATAATTATAGGATAAAAAAATATTATTAAACAAGTTTAGGACAACAATATCTTTGATATAATAAAACACATTAAATAATAAGGAATAATAATGGCTGGATTGATAGATATGATTATAAATAACCCTGCAATTGCAAAAACAATATCAAAGCAGGTGGGTATTAATTTGGATGATGCAGGTTCAATTATTGGTAAACTTGCACCCATTTTAATGGGAGGTG
This sequence comes from Campylobacteraceae bacterium, assembly GCA_027055805.1. GTDB lineage: Bacteria > Campylobacterota > Campylobacteria > Campylobacterales > Sulfurovaceae > UBA1140. Next base: position 2,589 of record JALUMR010000048.1, on the reverse strand, counting down.
CAAAGAGTAACCTTGAGAGTGATAAGAACTCTGGAGGGTTGTTAAAGCATTTAGAATCAGGTAACTATGCAGATATGTTTGATAAGCCTGAAGAGTCTATAGGTAAGGGAAACTATAAAGAGATGGGAAATGATATCTTGGCAGAGCTTACAGGTTCCAAAGAGAACTCAAGAGAAGTTGCTAAACATGTTGAAAAAGAGACGGGTGTAAGCTCTTCTATTATTAAGAGTATTTTACCGATGTTGGCTCCGATGATTATTGGTGCTTTAACAAAGAAAACGGCTCCTGTTGTTAATGAGTTTAATCAACAAAAAAGAAGCTCTGGTTTAGATGGTATTTTATCAAGTTTGATTGACCAAGACCATGATGGTTCAATGATAGATGATGTTATGGGAATGGCTGCTAAGTTTATTTTTAAATAATTTTAGAAATATATGCCTACAAATAGACTTTTTTGTAGGCAATTTAATCTTTCATTTCAAACATCAACAATATTTTTTAATTCTATTGTATAATTTTCTTATAAAATAACAAGAGGATACGTCTTTGAAAAAAAACAGCATAATATTTTTTATACTATTGTCTTTTAGTGCTTGTTCGACTACCAATATATCTCACCCTTCTTCCTCTTCTTTTTCAACTCCAGAAAAAGATAAAGCTCTGAAGGAAGCAAATGTTTTAAATAATCAAGGTGTTGATGCTTATAAAAGTGGAGATTATAAACGGGCTACTTACTTTTTTCAAAAATCTTTAAAAATTAAAGAAGAGGTACTTGGTACAGAAGATTTAAATACGGCAACAAGCTACAATAATATTGGGTTAATATACAAACAGATGGGGCAGTACAAGAAAGCATTAGCGTACATTACTAAAGCACTTTATATTAGAAAAAAATCTTTGGGAAAAAGAAACTCTGCAACAGCTGAAAGTTTTAATAACCTTGGAACCCTCTATGCAAAAATGGGAGAGAAAGAGAAAGCCATAGCACTTACAGAACAGACTATTAAAATTAAAGAGTCTATTATAAAGAAAGAGAAAATTGATACGGCTATCTCTTATAATAACTTAGCCGTTCTACAAGAAGAGATGGGAAATTATAATAAGGCATTGGAAGGTTATAAAAAAGCTTTAGCGATTAACAAAGAGATATATGGCGAAGTTCATGATGTTACACAGAGTAATTATCAAAATATAACACTACTTTACTTGACGATGCATGAGTATGATGAAGCAAAAAAATATGGAGATCATCTTCTAAAAAAAGAGGATATGATTAGACTGAAGTCTATTGATGTAAATGCTAAGTAGTTAGCTACTGAGCATCCATCCACTCAAGATACTGTTTATGTAGTTTGGCATTCTCTTTTTTTAGGTGGTCTATTTTAACTTCTAAATGTTGTTTTTCATTTTTAAGATTTTGTAAAACTCGAAGAGAGTGATTTCCAAAAAGAAGATTGGCAACATAGATGCCCAATAGACTAACAACAATAGCCGTTAAGATAAAAACCTTAAAAGAGAGTCCGAGGAGCTCCTCGAACTTTCTGATAATGGGTTCAATATCATTAGTAATAGAAAAGCCCATTATTTAAAGATTGAACTCCCTAGGTATTCAAATTGTCCTAGTTCTCTCTCTATTTCTAAAAGACGGTTGTATTTAGCGATTCTATCTGAACGTGCTGTTGAACCTGTTTTAATTTGACCCGTATTAAGTGCTACTGCGAAGTCTGCAATAAATGTATCTTCACTCTCTCCTGAACGGTGAGACATAACACAGGTGTAACCGTTTCTTTGTGCCAGTCTAACAGTTTGCATGGTTTCAGAAACTGAACCAATTTGGTTTGGTTTAATAAGAATAGAGTTTGCTATTCCTTTCTCGATACCTTCAGATAAGATAGAAACATTGGTAACAAAAAGGTCATCACCAACTATTTGAATTTTGTCTCCAAGCTCTTCCGTCATAATCTTCCAACCATCCCAGTCATCTTCACTTAATCCATCTTCAATAGATACAATAGGGTACTTAGCACATAAGTCAGCGTAGTAGGTAACTAACTCTTCAGAAGTTAACTCTCTATTTTCAGACTTAAGAACATAAAGACCATCATCATTCGTTAACTCAGAAGCAGCAACATCAAGTGCTAGTCCAATCTCTTCACCAGCTTTGTACCCAGCAGCTTCAATGGCTTGGATAATTACTTGAAGAGGCTCTTCATTTGATTTTAGGTTTGGAGCAAATCCACCCTCATCACCAACAGCAGTACTCTCACCCATACCATCAATAATTTTTTTAAGGTGTTGGTAAATCTCTGCTACAGCTTGAAGACCTCTTGAGAACGTATTAAACCCATGAGGAATAATCATATACTCTTGAAAGTCAACAGAGTTGTTGGCATGTTCTCCACCGTTGATAATGTTAAACATTGGAACAGGAAGGGTTACACCATTTGACCCACCAAGGTAACGGTAAAGAGGCATACCTAGAGATTTTGCAGCTGCACGAGCCACAGCCATAGAGACACCAAGAACAGCATTGGCTCCTAGTTCAGAGTAGTTTTCTGTACCATCAACTGTTTTCATAACCAAATCAAC
>JALUMR010000047.1 GCA_027055805.1 Campylobacteraceae bacterium | reverse complement strand
ATATTTCAGAGAGCTTATAAAAGCTCTCATGATTTTATTTATCTTTACTTTTGATTAATAGTTTAGCTTGTTTAATCCAACCCTCCCACTCCTCATCTTTTATCTCGATATTAAAAGGAATTTTTTCTTTTATCGCTTGAATATCTTCACTACTCCATTTTGAAATTTGTTCAAAATTATAAATACCTATATCATTAAGTTTGCTTTCTAGTGTTTCACCGATACCTTTTATATCTTGTAGGTTGTCTCTATATATTTCAGGTACTTTAATTTCTGGAGTATTAAGGTTAGGTGTTTCTACTTCTGTTTTTGTAACTTTATCAAATAAGCCTTTTATCTCACTAAGTAGTCCTCCTGTGATAGCAGTATCTTCTACTTTATTCTCTTCTTTTGTTTCGGCTTTAGGGGTTTCAATTTTTTCAACACTGCTCTCTTTTTCTTGCATTAGTGAAACATGAAGCTTTTCATTGTCATTTTTCTTATCTTGAATTGTTTTTTCTTGAATAGTATTTTGTTCCTTAAAACTGTTTATCTCTTTTTCTGATTCATTTAGTTTGAAACTATTCGTATGTAGCTCTTTTTTTACTTGCGTAAGTTCATTTGTTAAAAGAACATTCTCTTCTTCAAGTTGTTTAACAATAGTGTTCAAATCTTTAACCACTATAGTATGTCTTTTTATTTCTCCTTCTGCTTCACTTAACATTAATGCCTGTGCTGAAGAAGTCTCTTCTGTTTGAACCAATTTCTCTTGTAATAAAACATTGTTTTTATCCTTTTCTTGAAATAGATGGTTTAACTCTTTTACTGTGTCAATATGCGTTTCAAGCTCTTTTTCTTTTTCGGTTAATTTGAAAGTTTGTGTAGCAGATGTATCTTTTACTATAGATAATTCATCTTTTAACAGAGCATTTTTTTTCTCTTCACTACTTAATAAGCTATTTAACTCTTCCACCTCTTTTATATGCTTTTTCTTTCCAAATACTTTTGAAATTAAATATCCAAATATGAAGCCTATTATAAGTGCTCCTAGTAAACATATCAACATTTTTATTATTAATTCAGTCATCTCTATTCTCCTTTTGTTAAGTAGATTTCTACTCGTCTATTTCGTTTATCATTTGGTTCAAAAATAAGTTTTTCTTCACCATAGCCTATAGATGCAATTTTCTTAGCATTTATTTTGTGTTTAAATAGATAGTTTCTTACACTATCAGCTCTTTTTTGACTTAGCTTTTTATTGTACTTTGCACTTCCTCTAGCATCTGTATGTCCAGAAATATCTAAATTGACTTCTATATTTAAATCGTTAATTATCTTAATAACATTATCAAGAATTTTTTGACTTGAAGGTAAGATTTTACTACTGTTAAATTGGAAGTTAATAACAGAGTTTTGGAGTAAGTTATTAATTTCACCTTGTGCCTCTTCTAATTTATTATCATCGTTAGATACTTCTGTTGTTACAACAGGTTCAGTTACAGAAGGTGCTACTGTGACAGGTTCTTTAACCATAGGTTTTATTGCTACAGTTATCTTATTGTCAACTTGAAATGATGGGTCAAAAGTAGTTAAGCGTTTTTCTATCTCTTCTTTCTCTTTTTCACTTTTTACTTCACCCTTTACACTAAGTAAGTTTTCTTTGATACTTACAGAAGCATTTGATATATTATTATCTATCATGTAGGATACAAGATTTAGCGTATTTGGGGACCAAGTCTCTTTTTTTACATTGTCTAAAAATTGAATATCATTAGTACATGTTTTTTCTTGACACCATTGATTAATCTGCTTTATCATTTCACTTTGAGAAGACTCTTTATTTAAAAGAGCATTAAACTTATAAGGCTCAGTTTTTATAAAAGAGAATGACGCATCATCTTTTTTTACTGTCTCCTGTTTTATAGGGACTATCTCTTCTTTTATGGGGTCATTTTTTATCAATTCATGTTTATCTTCTGTTGCCATTGCTACGGGATAGAGCTCTTCATATAGTTGATTTTTATGTGTTGCGATACAAAAGTAGGTATATAACGAACTTACACCCAATCCTAGTAGGATTAGACTTTTTCCACTCATAACTTCTCCTTTTTTAATTAAAACTATGTTAATGCAACTTGTTTTTGATTTAACTTATGCACACCCTAAATTCTCCAAGAAACTAAAAAAGTACATTTTATATTTAGAATATAATATCATTTGTACTAAACCCATTATATTGAATCTACTATAAAAAAGCATTATATTTTAATTAAAAAATATTTTTTATTGAAGAATATTGTTAAAATAAGAGATGTTTGTATATATTGTGACTAAAGCTTCTATTTTCGCTATACTTTCACTTAATTAAAATTTAAATATAGAGTGTAAAATGACAGATTGGTTAAAAAAACTTATAGAAAAAATTAAAAAGAGTGAACTGTATGAAAAAATAGAAAAATATTTAAAATCAGAACCTAAAAAAATTCCCTTAAAACAACAGATATTAATGGTTGTACTTTTAGTGTTGTCTTTAGATGTCTCCATGTACTTAGTCTCAACGATAAAAGGTGAAGAGACAGAACTGCAACGTATAAGTAAAGATATAACAGAGTTAAAATATTCAGATATGAACAGTTCTGCATTAAATGAAATTTTAAAAGCTCAAAAAGTTTACTTTGTTGTGGATAATGAGCTAAATGTTAATGTTATTTTAAAAGAGCAGAACGCTTCAAAAGAGATTAAAGATATACCTATTTATAGTATTACTCGTAATATAGAAAAAGAGTTAATAGAGAAAAATATTAACTATCAATGGGTTAAACAAGAAAATATTATTCATGGATTTGTGATTTTGTCTTTTTTGAGTAATCATATGTTTGAGATACTTTTTATTGCCCTTATTATCTACATGCTTCAGAGTTCTGGAATGCTTCTTAACAGTGATAAATTTAGTGTCTATAGACCCAAAGAGATTAAAGGGAATATGGAGGATATTATCGGTTATGAAGATGTTAAAGAGGAAGTTAAACACTTGGTTGATATGCTCAAAAATGTTGACCTCTATAGCAAATATGGAATTGAAGATTTTTTTAATATCATGTTCTCTGGAACGCAAGGTACAGGTAAAACTACCATGGCTGTACAGATAGCCAAAGAGCTTCAAGTGCCTATTTTAGTAACTACGGGAAACATCGAGACAGGTTTTGTGGGTGGGGGAGCTAAAGTTATAAAAAGTATCTACTCTAAAGCAACCGAACTGGCATCTGACAATAAGTTTAATACTTGCATTGTTTTTATTGATGAAGCACAAAATCTACTTATGAAACGAGGGCAGTCACGGGAGAAGTGGGCTGATGATACCCCTAATGAACTTTTAACTCATTTAGAAGGGGTTAAAACTATTCATGACGTAAGAATCATTACTATTGTAGCCTCTAACTTTGATGAGAGTAACATGCAACTAGATGAAGCGATGGCGGCACGTTTTAAAAAGAAAATTCACTTTAGACTTCCTAATGAAGAGGAGAGAGAAGAGCTTTTAAAACACTTTTTAAACAAAGTTGAAAACAAAGATGAGCAGATTAACGTAGCTCGATTATCAAAAGCATTCTCTAATACCAGTCCAAGAACATTACAGACCATTATTCAAGAGGCTTCTTTACTTGCTATTGCTAAAGAGGAGAAGGTGAATGATGAGCATCTTATGAAAGCTTTTGAAGTGGTTATTATAGGTAAATCAAATCGAAAAACGACCAAAAATAGAGAGAAAGAGCGTCAAATTATTGCTATTCATGAAATAGGTCATTTTATGGCAGATTTTACTCAAACCCTGCAAGAGAATGATTTTGATATAGAGAAGACCAAAGAGAAGATGAAAGTTATAAAAATCTCTTCAGAAAATATATCGAGAGTTAATGCCTTAGGTTATGTTTTAAATGAGTCAGAGGATATTTTACTTAGTTCCATCACTGAACTTGAAAAAGAGGTTAAAATTCTCTATGGTGGTGTGGCTTCAGAAGAGTTGGTTTTTGGAAAAGAGAACATAACCACAGGAGCATCTAACGATATAGAAAAAATCACTAGAATTTTAAATCATTTGTTCATAGAAACCTCTGCTTACTCTCAGAGTAAACTAAAACTAGACAACATAGACCTATTAAAAGATGTCGCCTACAAAGAGATGGAACTAAAAGCAAAAGAACTTTATACTGAGACATTGATTTTATTGAGTGAAGATAAGGGATTAATAGAATATTTAGCAGCGATACTTATAGATAGATGGGTACTTTCTAAAGATGAGATTTTTGAGAAAATATTAGAGTATAAAAAGTAAAATATTTTGATTGTTTAAAATAAGTGGTGGCGCCAGACGGAATCGAACCGCCGACACAAGGATTTTCAATCCTTTGCTCTACCAACTGAGCTATGGAGCCACTTTAAGTAGTACTTCTTGTTTGAAGTGGCTGAAATTATAGCCACTTATACTTAAATTAATCTTAAATTATTTTATATTTTTAACAAATCTAAAAAACTCTTCTCCTCGGTGTTTGTAGGAGTTGAACTGGTCGAAACTTGCAGCTGCTGGGGAGAGTAGGGCTACATCATTGGTTGTTCGCTCTTGGGCTATGGTATTGACAGCATTTTCAAGTGTTTTACAAGCAGTGAAGTTAATGTTGTGTTCATCTGCTAGTAGAGCCAGTTTTTGACTGTTTGCACCGATGGTGTAGAGTCGCACTTCTTTACTTTCTAAAAGCTCAAAGAGAGGGGTTAAATCGGCGCCTTTATCATTTCCTCCTATGATAAGTCGAATGAAGTTGTCATCATAACCTTTGACTGCTTGTATCGTTGCATCTAGGTTGGTGGCTTTTGAGTCGTTTACCCATAATCTTCCTAAAGCGTCTTTTGTCTCTTCTTGTCTATGGTTATCGAGTTTAAAGCTGTTGATGGTTTCGTAATCTATCTCATCAAAAAGTGTTTTTGTTACAGCTAAAGCCAAAAGGGCATCTTCTAAAAAAGCTGCTTTGAAGTTGATTTTAGAACTCTCTATATCAAAGTAGTTGGCTATAAATTCTGATGAGTCATACTCGACTATAAAAGCAGATGTCTCAGGCAAGTTCAAACCTTTTGGTATAAGTGCCATTTCTCCCTCTTTCATGGTGAGTAGAGGTTTTAGTTTGTCTGCTTCATATTGTTCAGCTGTTCCGTGCCAGTCTAAGTGGTCAGGGGTAATAGGAAGCAGTAAGTAGATGTTTGGTGAAGCTAGGTTTGTATGGTGCAAAGTGAATGAGCTTGATTCTAGTATCCAAATGGGTGCTTCTGTATCTAATTCTGCTAACGGTGTTCCTATATTTCCTCCAGATACTCCTCCTCGTTTTTCTAAAAGGTGAGTGAGCATTTGAGTGGTGGTTGTTTTTCCATTGGTTCCCGATATCCAAATGCTAAAAGGCATCTCTTTTTCAAAGAAGTCATATTCACTTATGAGATTATGAGCAGCACTTACCAACGGGTGTGATGGGGGAAAGCTGGGTGTGGTTACTTCTAGTTGGCTTTTTTCAGGCTTAAAATGGCTTGATGGATGAATGATATTGTTCTCTTTATCTATATAGGTCTCTCTTGTTTTATCATCATAAAATATACATCCTCCACCGAGTTTTTTAGCAATGGCTTTTGTAGTTAGTCCGTATCCGAAAAGAGTTGGCTTTTTCATTATCGTATCTTTAGTGTAATTAATGCAATAAGGTTAGATAAAAATGCAATCATCCAAAAACGAACAATAATTTTGTTTTCAGCCCATTTTTTCATCTCAAAGTGGTGGTGAATGGGTGCCATGAGAAAGACGCGTTTTTTACGAATTTTGTAACTTCCTATTTGTAGAATTACGGAAACGGTTTCAATGACAAAGATGAACCCAATAAGTACCAGTAAAAGTTCACTTTTTCCGATGATTGCCATGTAGGCTATAACCCCTCCGATGGCAAGAGAACCTGTGTCTCCCATAAATATTTCTGCTGGGTAACAGTTGTACCATAGAAAACCAAGTAACGCACCCGATAGGGTTGCTGCTAAAACACTCACTTCACCAACACCTTTAATGTTTGGCATAAGTAGGTAGCCTGAGAAGATGGCATGACCTGTAAGGTAGACAATGATTCCTAGAGTTGCTAAAGATATAATAGAAGGAACTGTTGCTAGTCCATCTAGTCCATCGGTTAGGTTTACGGCATTGGTTGTGGCTAAAAAGACAAAAACCCAAAAAATAATGGCGAAATTCCCCATATCAAAGATAGGTTCTTTTATAAATGGAACATAGATGGTTGTTGGAAAGTCAGCAACAAAGATAAGATAAGACGTTACAGCAACGCCTACGAGTGCCTGAAGTAAAAGTTTTCCTTTACCACTAAGACCCTGTAAGTTATCCCCTGTTAAAATTTTCCCTAAGTCATCTTGAAACCCTACCAGTCCAAAACCTATAACCGTTATAAGACCAGCAATAAGATAGTGGTTTCCAAGGTTGGAAGTTAGTAAAATACCAATAATAGTAGCAATAATAAAGACAGCACCACCCATGGTAGGGGTATTTTGTTTAGAGGCATGATTGGGAACATATTTGTTAATAGGTTGTTGTGCTTTTCTTGCTATTGCCCAAGCCATAAATTTTGGAAGCAAAAAAAGAGTCAGTAAAAAAGCGATAAAAAAACCGATACCTGCTCTAACAGAGATATATTGAAAAATATTGATGTTTAATTGTTCGTAGAAAAAATATAGCATGATTAATAAGAATCCTAATTTTAAGTAAATACGTGATATTTTACTAAAATTTTATAAATATGGGGTCAAAAGCAGAATGAAGATACAAAAAACACTATTAATTATAACAGATGGTATTGGTTGTAAACCAGATAGCACATGTAATGCATTTAAAGATGCCCAAAAACCAACTTATGATACGTTGATGCAAGATACTCCTAAGGCGTTAATCTCAACACATGGTTTAAGTGTTGGTTTACCTGAAGGACAGATGGGAAACTCTGAAGTGGGACATATGAGCATAGGAGCAGGTCGGGTACTCTATCAAGATTTAGTAAAAGTGACTCTGGCACTTAGTGATGGAAGTATGGAGAAAAACGAGGCACTTACTGGTACTTTAGAGAAGAGTAATAGAGTACATATTATAGGTTTGCTTAGTGATGGAGGGGTTCATTCTCATATTGACCATATTATAGGTTTGGCAGAACTTTCTGCCAAAAGAGGAAAAGAGGTTTTTTTACACCTTATTACTGATGGGCGTGATGTTGCTCCTGATTCTGCACAACGTTATGTGGAACAGATAGAGCGTATCTGTAGTAATAACATAAACATAGCAACCATAGGTGGACGTTTCTATACGATGGATAGAGACAACCGTTGGGAGCGTGTTCAAAAGGGTTATGATGCCATTGTTACTGCAAAAGCTTCTACAGATTTGAGTGCTAAGGAGTATATTGAGGAAGCATATGGTTCTAATATTTATGATGAGTTTTTAGAACCAGTTGCTCTAAATGGTTATGAGGGAATGAAAGAGAATGATGCAGTTATTATGGCAAACTTCCGTTCAGATAGATTTCGTGAAATTACAACAGCTTTAGGAGATAAAGAGTTTAATGGTTTTGAGCGAGAGTTTTTACCTTTAAATATTGTAACGTTAACCCAATATGATGCCTCTTTCCCATACCCTGTAATGTTCTCGAAAGAGGTTCCTGTAAATACTTTGGCACAAGTGGTTTCAGATGCTAAGTTAACTCAATTGCATACAGCAGAGACAGAGAAGTATGCCCATGTAACCTTTTTCTTTAATGGTGGAGTAGAAGAACCGATGATAGGAGAGAGTAGGGTGCTGATTCCTAGTCCTGATGTAAAAACTTATGATATGAAACCAGAGATGTCAGCTCCAGAGGTAGGCGAGGCTGTTCGTACAGGTATGGATGAGGCGTACGATTTGATAATTGTAAACTTTGCCAATGGTGACATGGTAGGGCATACAGGAAACTATGAGGCTGCATGTAAAGCTGTTTCAGCTGTAGATAATGAGTTGGGTAAGATTATTGCTAAGGCTAAAGAGAAAGATTATGCCATTGTATTAACCTCTGACCATGGAAACTGTGAAGAGATGAAAGACCGTGAGGGTAATGTTTTGACCAACCATACGGTGGGTGAAGTTTGGTGTTATGTTATGGCAGAAGGTGTGACAGAGGTTAAAAGTGGTGCTTTAAATAATGTGGCTTCGACAGTACTCGAAATCATGGGTTTAGTGGTACCTAAAGAGATGGATAAATCATTAATTTAAAAGAGTATTTAAAATGTAACGTAAAATAACACATTTATCTAAGATTATGTTTATTCTGATATTATATAAGTATACAATTAAAAAAGGGGGATATAATGGATGCAATGATTAAAGAGTCAGTAGCTGCACTTTTCTGCCATGTTATTAAAATGGACAACAAAGATTTGGAAGTAGAGAGACCTCTGTTTTGCCGTTTTATAAAGCAAGATTTTGAATCTGCAACCTGTGAGGAGGCAAATCGTCTTCTTGATGAGGTGATGGAGAAAGAGTACAATATAGATACTCAAATATCTATCATAGCAAATGCTTTGCATAATGAGACCTATACTAAAATGTCCGTACTTAAACAGTTAAATCATATTATTGTAAAAAATAAATTACACGATGATGATTATGATGTTTTCGATAAGGTAAAAAAAGCATTTTTTCCTAATGATTAGAAGTTAAGGGCATACCTTCTGTGCCATTAGCTTCACTTATTTTTTTAAATTTAATACTTCTCCTAACAATTTAACAACTATTTAACAACCAATAGACTACAATAATCGCAATAATTTAAAAAAGGTAAAATATGAAATTTACGGGTAAAAATGTACTGGTTACAGGTTCAAGTAGAGGTATCGGTGCAGAGATAGCCAAATCTTTAGCAGGATTTGGTCTAAAAGTTTGGGTAAATTACCGTTCTGGTGAAGCAGAAGCAAAAGCTGTTCAAGCAGATATTGTAGCGGCTGGTGGTGAGGCAGAGGTCATTGGTTTTGATGTAAGTGATGAGCGTGCATTTATGGCAGCTATTAAAGAGATTGTTGCTACTGATGGAGAGTTGGCATATTTGGTAAATAATGCAGGAATCACCAAAGATGGTCTAGCCATGCGTATGAAAGCTGAACAGTTTATGGCAGTGGTCGATGCGAACTTAAAGTCAACATTTATTGGTTGTCGTGAAGCGTTAAAAGCGATGCGTAAAAAACGTTTTGGCTCAGTGGTTAATATCGCTTCTATTGTTGGCGAAACAGGAAATGCTGGACAGACCAACTATGCTGCTTCTAAAGGTGGAACCATTGCCATGACAAAATCGTTTGCTATTGAAGCAGCTGGAAGTGGTATTCGTTATAATAGTATCACCCCAGGGTTTATTGCAACAGAGATGACGGATGTACTTAAGGATGAAGTAAAAGATGCTTTTACAGCAAAAATCCCTATGGGACGTTTTGGTAATCCAAGTGAAGTGGCAGAAGCTACAGCCTTTCTTTTAAGTGACCACTCATCGTACATTACAGGTGAGACACTTAAAGTAAATGGTGGGATGTTTATGTAGGGTGTAGTCCCCAACTATAGCATTTAAAAAACATGAAAATCCTACTCCTAGAAGATGACAAACTTTTTAACGAAACTCTTGAAGACTTCTTGGAAGAGGAGGGGTTTGAATTGCATACGGCTTTAGACCCTTACACTGCGTTAGATATTGCCTATGAACATAAGTTTGACCTCTATCTTTTTGATGTCAATCTTCCTTATGAAACAGGCTTTGAGCTACTTGAAAAACTTCGTTTGGCTAATGATGTTACACCTACTATTTTTTTAACTTCTCGTGATGATAAAGCCTCTATGAGAGAAGGTTTTAGTAAAGGGGCTGATGACTACATGAAAAAACCAATAGATTTAGATGAACTTCTTTTGCGTATTCATGCTGTTTTACGACGACAAATTAGAACCAATAAAATAAAACTTGGTGCTTATACTCTTGATTGTAATGCCAAAGAACTTTATTGTGAGAGTACATTGTTGCCTTTGACAAGTAAAGCGATTGACCTACTGGTACTTCTGTTGGTTGCTAAAGGAGAAGTGGTCACGATAGAAGAGATATCATCAAAGCTTTGGCATACGAATGAAGAGGCAAGTTTGGGTGCCATTCGAGTTTATGTGACCTCTCTTAAGAAGTATTTCCCTACGGCTATAGAGAACCTTAGAGGGGTTGGTTATCGGTTTATTCAGAGTGAGGTGTAGATGAATAGGCATATTTTTATCTCTACACTACTTTATGTGGTCTCTATTATAGTTTTACTCTTTGGGTTTTATGTTTTTCTTGAAGCTCGTGGTTTCTCTAAAAGCTCATTTCTTATTGGTGCTTGGCTTTTGATACTTATATCGGTCGTTTTTGGCTATATTTTAAATGCTTATATTTTAAGTCAAAAGTTCAAGGTAGATGAGCATTTACTTCACTTAACGAAAGAGATTTTACATGAGTTAAATATTCCTATCTCAACAATAAAAGCCAATACGACTTTACTAAAAAGAACACTCAAGGAGAATGAAAAAAGTCTAAAACGTCTCTCACGTATAGATGCTTCAACAAGTCGTTTAGAACGTTTGTATGTAGAGTTGGTTTACAGTATTAAAAAAGAGATACATAGTATAGAAAAAGAAGAATTTCTTTTAGAAAAGTTAGTTGTTGAGCGAGTAGAAGAGATGAAACTTTTAAATAGAAACCCATTTGTGTTAAAGCTAGAATCTCATAAGGTATATGTCGATAAAATTGGTTTTGAAAAGGTATTAGATAATCTTATCTCTAATGCCATGAAGTACTCTGATAAAAACGCTACTATAGAGATAACTTTAAAAAATAACTATTTAAAAATTTTAGACCATGGAATAGGTATGGATGAGACGGAACTTATAACTATTTATGAACGTTACTATCAACTTGACAATACAACTTATGGCGAGGGTATCGGTTTGGCATTGGTCAAAGCCTATTGTGATGATGAAAAGATTACAATTAGAATTAACTCTACAAAAAATAAAGGGACAGAAGTTAGTTTAGATTTACACTCTATTATATTATAATTTATTTTTTTATAATAAAATTAGTTATAATAAAAAATAATTTTAATTTAAGAAAGGTTAAATAATGAGAAATTTAGTTTTATTTTTAGGAATTTTATTACTATTTACAGCTTGTGAAACTGGTACAAAATATGATACAAATACATCAGTTAAAGAGAGTAGTGTTGTAGATGACATTGAAATGGATGAACTTGATGATGACCCTACTCATTCTGAATCTTACTTCATTGACCAAGGTGAAGATAACTATATAGAAGAGATAGCTTCAGCCAATAGAGAGTTAAGTGATGTTATTCCTAGAGATATATCGCAAGAAGAGTTTATCGAGGAGAGTCAAGTAGCACAAGAAGAGAGTAATACTCAACACTTTGAAGGTGGTACTATTGCAGATGGTTTAGATATAAAATCTATAAGAAAAGCAAATCATGACAGCTATATAAGAGTTGTTTTTGATAGTGTCACTGCCCCTAAAGTTGGAAGTTATAGTGTAGATTATAACTCTAGTAAAAAGCTTGTTACGGTTGTTTTGGATGGATATAGAAAATTCTCTGCCAAATTTCCAACATTTGAAAACTCTAGTATAGTAGAAAAGATAGGTTTTGCAAAATATTTAGATGACAGTGGATACAAGATACATATAAATCTTAGAGAGAGTACGAAAATTAAAGTAATGGCTTTAGAGTCTCCTGCACGATTGGTTATTGATATTCAAAAGCCTTAATCTTCTATATCGAATCAAAACCCATATCTTCTGTGGGTTCTTGTCGGTTTTTCATATCACCTTTTGATTTGTTTTGTATGTCGGCAACTTTGTCTGCTGTGTTATCTGACTCTTCAGGGTAACGGTTGTGTCTTGCACCATGTTCATGTAAAAAAGCAACCATTTTTTTCTGACCCAGTTTTTTAGCATAATCTTTAGCTGACATTCCATTGTTGTCTTGAGCGTTTACCTCTGCACCATACTTGATAAGTTTTTCAACTATTTTGGTATTGTTAAAACAGGCAGCGAGTACAATAGGAGTAATACCACTTGGACGAGAAGTGTCGTTGACATTCATTCCCTTTTTTACACAGAAATCAATAATATCTTCACGTTTAAATTTAATGGCAATATCTAAAGCCGATAACCCATCATCATCAACTTGAGTTAACTCTAAACCATTTTCTAAAAGAGTCTCTATAAACTCTATGGATGCATGTTT
>JALUMR010000046.1 GCA_027055805.1 Campylobacteraceae bacterium | reverse complement strand
GGCTGACCCTGTTTTAAAAGTTGGAATCAATGACCTACAAGCTGTTCACCCTTTAAGTAGAAACATCGAAGCGATGCAAAACCAGTTTGTGAGTGTTTCTCAGGCTATTCCTTTGTCTAACCGACTTGAAGTAGCTTCTAAAATAGAAGAAGAGAAGCAAAAAGTACTCCATAAAAAAGTAGAAGCATTAAAAGTAAATATCGCTTTTGGTGTGAGAGAAGCATTTATAGATGCCTCAAATGCTCACAAAACTTTAGATATTTTAGATGCGTATATCGGTTTTTTAAATACCCCTATGGATTTGCTCATTAACCTTTCAGCTGTTGAGAGAAACTCTGTAGAGAAGTACATAAAAACGCAACTGCTTCAAAAATCGTATCAACTGCAACGTGAAAATGCCTTGCAACGTATCTCTATAGCAAAAGAGAGTATTGAGTTGATTGGAAATATTAAAATAGATACGTTCTTAGATGAGGTAAGCCTTAAACACTATGAGCAAGAACCTGTAGAGAGTCTACTCGCTCAAATACAATCAACACCACAAATGGAAATGGTAGAGGCATTAAAAGAGGTTGCTAACAAAAGCATAGACTTAGCTAAAAAGAGAGAACAAGCAGACATTACTGTTACGGGTGGCTACTATCAACGTTTTGACCGTAACGATTACGTCTCTTTCTCTGTGGCTTACCCTCTCTATACCCATGGAAAACAGGAACGACAAAAGGTACAAGCGATAAAACGTGCCAATATTCAAGAGCTGACTTACAAGCAGACCAGAGTCAAACTGGAACAAGGCTTAAAGATAGCCTTACATCAGTTAAGAACACTTCAGCAAGAGGTCGAGATATTAGAGCAAAGTAGGGTGAAGATTCTTCAACTCATTGCCAATGCAAAGTCTGAGTTAAGTACAGGTGGTTCATTGGTTCACTACTATGAACTCTTTAGCCAAAAAACGAATAATGCTTTAACTATGAATAAAAAATATCTATCTATAGCATTAATAGAAAACAAAATAACCCAACTTCTAGGAGAGATACAATGAAGAAATTACTACTTATCTTAGCTCTAGTGATGTCAGCTGAGGCTACAACGGTTGAACAACTTTTTAATGTAAAAACCATTCAAGTAAAGTCTAAAACAGTTGAAAACAGTAAAACCTACAATGGTTATGTCGAGATAGCAGACAGTAAGATGTACACTGTTTCTTTAACCCAAGATGGATTTGTAAAAGGCTTAAGTGCTGCCAATATTTATGACAAAGTAGTCAAAGGTGAGAAGCTTTTTGAAATCTACTCTCCAGAGGTCTATAAGACACAAATAGAACTGCTCTCAGCTCAAAGAGTAAGTCCCTCTTTAGCGAAACAGATGGAGAAAAAACTGGAGCTATATGATGTTTCAAAAAAAAATATAAAGATGATAAAAAGAGCCAACAGAGCATCCAAATATTTGCCTTTTTATGCTCCTTTTTCTGGAACAGTAATTGAAAAAAGTATTACAGAAGGCTCTGCTGTAAAAAAAGGAATGGAGGTCTATAAACTAGCAGACCTCTCTACTTTGTGGGTAGTTGCTAAAGCCTATGAGGCAGACAGAGCCTACATTCATAAAGGTTCAAAAGTTCAAATAACGCTAAATGGAGATAAAAAAGCATACGAAGCCGTGGTTGATTTTATCTACCCGCTAGTAGACAAGGTCAATAAGACCATTGATTTTCGGATTACTTTAAAGAACAGAGAGGGTAAAATTCAACCCAACTCCTATGCAACCATTAAGAGTCTCTCTTCAAGTAAAAGAAGCTTGGTTCTACCTACAACTGCTGTAGTAACCAAAGGAAGTAAACATTTTGTTTTTGTCCCTAGTGAATATGAGGGTGAGTATAAAAGTAAAAGCGTGGAAGCTAAGCGTATTTCTGTTAATCAGTTTGAGATTATTTTAGGGCTGAAAGAGGGTGACAAAGTTGTTAATAACTCTCTATTTTTACTCGACAGTGATGTGGTGATTAATGGGGAAGAGTAGTAGTATTACTCTAAATTATATGACAATTTGACATATTTCTCTTCAAAATGGTTTTATAATGTTAAAATTATAAAGATGTTTTAAATCCATTAAAAAGAAGTAAAAGAGTATGAAACAAAGTAGAGTATTAGATATTTTAAAATTGGGTAAAAATGTTTTTATAACAGGTTCAGCAGGTACAGGTAAAACCTACCTTTTAAACCAATATATTCAGTACCTTAAAGAGCGACAAATCTACCCAACCATTGTTGCTCCTACGGGCATAGCTGCTTCTCATCTAAAGGGGCAGACCATACACTCATTTTTTGCTTTAGGCATACGTGACACGGTAGTAGACAATGGGTATGTAGAGTTTTTGCTAGAGAAGAGTTACCTTAAAAGCCGTTTTTCAAAATTAAAGGTTTTAATCATAGATGAGGTCTCTATGGTTTCGCCCGAAATATTCTCGTCAATGGATAAAGTTTTAAGAGCTTTTAAAAACTCTCCTGAACCCTTTGGTGGTATACAGGTGGTGATTTCTGGAGACTTTTTTCAGTTGCCACCTGTGAGCCGTGAGTTTAAAGAGAAACGCTTTGCTTGGCAGAGTCCTGTTTGGAGAAGTTTAGAGCTAAAGAGTTGTTACCTGCAAGAGAAGTTTAGACAGAGTGATGAACGATTAATAGAGATTTTAGATGATATACGAACAGGGAGTGTATCAGAAAAATCTCGTGAATTATTGGATTCATGTTACAAGAAAGAGTTAAACAGCGATTTCACCCCTACAAAACTCTACACACACAATGTAGATGTAGATAGAATAAACTTAGAAGAGTTAAACAAGCTAGAGGGGAAGCCACAACTCTTTACCTACACCTCAAAAGGTTCAGCCAAAAATATAGAGAAGATTTTTAAAACCTCTTTGGTATTAGAAGAGTTAACTCTAAAAAAAGACGCTGTGGTTATTTTTATAAAAAACAATCCTGAAAAAGGTTATGTTAATGGTACTACAGGAGTGGTGGTAGATTTTGAAGCCGATATACCTATTGTGAAGATTGCTTCAGGTCAAAAGATACGAGTGGTTGCAGAAGATTGGACAATAGAAAATGAAGCAGGAGAAAACATTGCAACTGTTTCTCAGATACCTCTACGCTTGGCATGGGCGATGACCATTCATAAGTCACAAGGTATGACACTAGACGCTGCTGAGATAGATTTGAGTAAAACCTTTGAAGTGGGGCAAGGTTATGTGGCTTTGTCTCGAATTAAAAGCATAGATGGTTTACGTTTAATGGGCTTAAATGAGATGGCACTAACCGTTGAGCCTTTGACTTTACGGATAGATGACCCCATTAAAAAGGCATCACAAAAAGCAAGTGATGAAATAGATACTTATAGTGAGGAAGAGCTTGAAAAAAGGCACATGAACTACATAAAA
>JALUMR010000045.1 GCA_027055805.1 Campylobacteraceae bacterium | reverse complement strand
ATCTATCTCAAAACGTGCCATTATGTGCCAATGAACATGTGGCATATAGTTCCCAAAAGAAGCAATATTTATTTTTTTAGGCTGAAAGAAAGTTATCATCTCTTTTTCAATAATATCTAAAACTCTCAAGATTTCTAACTTCTCTTCACTGCTACATTCTGAAAACTCTTTATAATGCTTTTGAGTAAAAATTTTAAGCCATGGAATCTCTGACTCTTCAATTTCAATTTTTATCAATTCATTTTCATATACCAAGACCATCTCCTAATTTAATGACAATTTGCCATATTTTTTACACTTATTTTACTTCTATGTTATAATCAACCAACTTAAATACAAACCATCTATAAGGAAAATCTAATGCAAGGAAAACTCAACGTGACCTACCAGCTTATTTGTGACAACGACACCTATAAAGAGATATCTCTAAAAGAGATTTTAAAAAATGAGAAGATTATTAAAATAATCAAAAGCGAATATGCCAAAGGCATTAGAAACTTAGAACTTTCCTCTAACAATATTGAAGCACATATTCTCATAAGTACAGAAAAAGAACGCTACAACTTTGAAGCAAATAAGAAAGACTTTGCAGACCTATTAGAACTAGCAGAAGAAGATGCAAAAAAACGAAAACTCTTTAAAAAAGGATGTGATGCTATAGAGATAGTTGATTTTGAAACGCTATAGCGTTTTAAACCAACTTCATACCCTCACCTTCAAGAACAACTTTTTTTTGCTCTATAAGCGAAGTGAGGGTGCGTTTAAAGCTTTTTTTACTCATAGCGAAAACTTTTGAAATCTCATCTGCATCACTTTTTGAGTTTAGGGCTATGAACCCCTCTTTCTCTTTTAGTAACTCTAGTACTTTGCTCTCATACACATCACCTGTGGCTTTTTTACCTGTGGGTTGCAATCCTAAGTCTAACTTTCCATCTTTACGGATTTTTTTAATATAGGCTACTTTTCGCATACCCACTTTAAGCTCTTCAAAAATTTCATTTTCAAAAAGCATACCTTCATAGAGATTTTCTACAATAACTTTGTACCCCAGTGGTGTTTTTGAAAGTACCAATATATCTACTTTTTGATTTTCCTCTAGCTCTTTTGTATCTTTAGAGAGCCATTTTCCTATTTTATGCGTTCCATATAGTCGTCCTGTTTCAGCATCGAGACAGACACGTAAAATGTATTTTGAACCTATATGAAAGTGACATTTTTGTTGTGAGAGTGGAACAAAAAGGTCTTTAGGTAAACCCCAGTTTACAAACGCTCCAAAACGTTGATAGTCTACAACAGTAAAATATCCAAATTCACCAAGTTTGGCATAAGGGTATTTTGTAGTGGCTACAGGTCTGTCTTCTGAATCAGTATAGATAAAAACTTCTATCTCTGCACCTATAGGCATATCTGCTTCCATAACATAAATATTTGGAAGTAGTACCTCTTCAAAATTTTCAGCTCTTAAATAGAGTCCATAATCAGTATCTCGTTCAACACGTAAGGTATTTACTTCACCTATATCAATGGTTAAATTCACTACATTGTCTTTAAATGTTTAACAAAAACATCAGCTGGAACAAAACCAGTCATATCTTTTTTAGGTAGATGATTATTCTTTTTATCAAAAAAGATAATATTTGGTGTACCTTGTAGTTTATAATATTTTAAAAGTGCTTTTTCATTATCACCATTAGCCGTTACATCTATGGAAATAAAAGTGAAACGCTTTAACTCTTTTTGTACTGCTTCATCAGAAAAAGTAAACTCTTCGAGTTCATCGCATGAAGCACAAGAGTCTTTTCTAAAATCAACCACTACAGGTTTAGTTGAAGCTTCCACTTCAGCTTGAAGTTTGGCTATAGTGTAGCCACCTTTTGCTTCCACTTCTGTTGGCATAGCTGTATAGTTCGTTCCTGATGTAAATGATTTAAATGGATGCAACATCGACTTAGCACTTGTTAAAAAGCCTAAAAATATAGAAGCTCCATAAATAAGAAAAACAAAGGCTAAAAGTTGGAAAAGTTTTTTTATTCCAGCTCTCTCGGATGAGTTGTTAAATACACCCATATAGAATGCTGTTCCCATAAAAAGTAATGACCATAGTAGCATGGTTACACTTGATGGAACAACCTTACCTAACATAAAGATAGCCATTGCCAACATCATCACACCAAAGGTTTGAGAAACAGCTGTCATCCAACCACCTGGTCTTGGCATAAATTTACCAGCACCTAAACCAATAAGAAGTAGTGGTAACCCCATTCCCATACTCATCGCAAATAGTGCTACTCCTCCAAGAAGTGCATCACCTGATTGAGAGATAAATAACACAGCACCTGCTAATGGTGGTGCAACACAAGGACCAATAATAAAGGCTGACAAGAATCCCATAATAGCAATACCAACTATACCTTGCCCTTGAGCTGAATCACTAGCAGAATTAATTTTTGATTGCCATTTTGAAGGAAGTTGAATCTCATAATATCCAAATAGTGAAAGAGCCAAAGCAAAGAACATCACGGCAAAAGTAACCAAGACCCATGGGTTTTGCATTGCCGATTGTATATCTGCTCCAAGTAATCCTGAAATCACACCAACAGCTGTATAGGTAACAGCCATAGAAAGTACATAAATAAGAGAAATAAAGAAACCTTTTGAAGCACTTGTTTCACCTTCACCTGATTGAGAAACGATGATAGAAGATAAAATAGGAATCATTGGAAAGATACAAGGTGTCATAGCCAAAAGTAAGCCAAGAATTAAGAAGAGGAAAATAATAAAAAATGAACTTTCACCCATTAAAAGCTCTGAAATAGCATTAGGATTTGATGAATGTATAGCCCCTGTGAGTTTTTCAAAGAAACCTATATTTTTTGTAGAGTCAACTGTAGATAAATCAACTTCAGGTGCTGTAGAATCACCCTTGAATTTATATATTTTTTTTATTGGATTATAACAGATACCTGCATCAGCACAACCTGAAAAATTAATAGCTAAAGTATAATCTTTATTGCCTATTTTAGCACTAATATCACTAACAGGAATATTAACCATAATCTCTTTAGTATAAACCAATGTACCATCATCATCATGTGCATCTGGTGTTTTAACATTTAAAAGAATATTTTTAGGCTTAACAATGGTATATTTTAAGGTATCAGCCGTAACATGAATCTTTTCTCCTAAAATAATTTTAGTTTCAATAACATCACCATTTTGAACAGCTGAGACTTTAAATGCCTCTTCTGCTGGCATATACTTGTCTTTTTTTATTATTGAACTAAAATCAGCTACTAAAAATGTGGTAACAAATAAAAATAATTTTAAAAACTTCATTCTTTTTTTATCCTTCTTTAATACAAAAGTAACTATATTTCATAAATTATACAGTATTACTTGTGTATATTATGTGTAGTACTATAGCAAATAAAAGCATAAACTCTTAGATAGATTGAAAGAAAAAAGCTTAGAAAATATCAAATTACTCAGATTGTGTTATTAATTATTCTTAAATATATAAAAAACATTGTCTCATAAAAGAAAAGGGAAGTAAAATATGTCCAACCATTTAAAAAATGAAAGCTCACTTTATTTACAACAACATGATAAAGACCCAATTGATTGGTACCCTTGGGGAGAAGAGGCATTAAGTAGAGCAAAGGCTGAACACAAACCAATTTTTCTCTCCATAGGTTATAGCTCTAATCTCCGATGTCAAGTTATGGAAAAGGAGTCTTTTCAAGATGAGAAAATTTCAGAACTCTTAAATGAACGTTTTATATCTATAAAAGTTGACAAAGAGGAGCATTTAGATATAGATGCTTATTATCAAGAGGTCTACAAACTTATGAACCGAAGAGTTGGGGGTTCACCCATTTCTATTTTTATGACAGAAGATTTAGAGCCTTTTTATTCTGCAACCTATATCTCAACAGAAGCACAAGAAGCAGAGTTAGGTTTTGAGGAACTACTACGTACTATTTCAAAAAAGTACATTACAGAGTATGAGACCTTTGTGGAAAAAGGACAAGAGGTACTACAATACATTAACCGTAAAGAGAAAAGCATAGAGGCAACCAAACTTGATTTGGCTCTGTTAAACACCATTGTAACGCATACTGATAATCTACTAGATAAGAAGAATGGTGGCTTTGGTACAGGTTCAAAATTTCCAAACACTTCTACACTCGAACTGCTTTTAGAGAGTTATCAAGAGACAAAAGATGAAACACTTTTAGAGGCTACCCTACTCTCTTTAGACAAGATGAAAAAAGGTGAGATTTATGACCATTTGAATGGTGGATTTTATCGTTATAGTAGTAATGAAGACTGGTCAAATCCACACAAAGTTAAAACGACATATGATAATGCTCTTATAAGCCAACTCTATATTAGAGCCTTTCAACTAACCAATAATCAAAACTATAAAGAAGTGGCTTTTAAAACCATTGACTTTATGTTGGAACAGATGAGCGAAGAGGGACTTTTTTTCGCAAAAAAAGATGAGATTCAAAAAGAAGAAACTATAGATAAAACCATGATATCAGCGTGGAATGCCATGATGATATCTACTCTTTTTAAAGCAAGTGCTATTGATGAAAAGTATAAATCCATTGCTATACAAAGCTTAGATGCTCTTTTAAACACTGTTTACCTCAATCAAACTCTTTACCGTAACAGCTCTTTAAAAATAGAGGGCTTCTTAGAAGATTATGCTTACTTAGGAGAGGCTCTTATAGAGGCATACCAAGCCACAAATAATGAAGATTATCTACATCTAGCAACTGAATTTACAAATAAACTAATAGAGGTGTTTTATAATTATGCTCAATGGAATCTATCGAATAGTAGCTTTAAAATAAAGGCAAATATTTATGATACTGATTACCCTTCAGCTCTCTCAACAGCCTGTTCTCTACTTATGAGTATCTCTACATTGGTTGATAATACCTATAAAAAGTTTCTCTTTAATACCTTAGAGATTCACTCTTACAGTATCATGCGTCAACCACTATCTTCACCCAAACTAACACAAGTAACACTGAATTACTTAATAGGAAAAAATATATGAAAAACTTCATGCTAACAGTAGCATTACTATTTTTTACAGCTTGTATAGGAGATAAAAAGCCAAAGATAGAACCTAAAAAAGATGTTCCAACAGAATCAAATACAACGCTTGTTGAGCCTCTTTATGATAACTCATTAGGCACACTCACCATAGAGCAAATTCATCTTAAAAATGCTTTAGAGAACTACCTAGCACAACTTAAGTCACTCAATGCTGACAATATTATTAGTATGACCTACCCCAAACTTTTTATCCCTATAAATCAAGATATGTTTAGAGACTATCTCAATACCATGCTCATATCTTCAGATGTACAAGTAAACTCTTTTGACGCAACCATTACTAAAATTGGTACAGTAAAACCTTTTTCAGAGGGAACATTTTCACAAGTAAACTACAACTCAACCATCAATATAAGCTTTATTAACCCAGAACTCTACAATACCCAACGAAAACTACTTATTTTAGACAAAATACTCAGCAATAAATATGGTCGTGAAAATATTAGAGTAGACAGTATAGGAAGAACCATCACCATTAAAAAGGAGGAGAAACTCCTAGCTATAAAAGATGGCTCTGGGGAGTGGAAATTTTTAGGTGATAACCCAGAGTATAGACGACTCTATCCTAGAATTTTACCTATAGATATACTTAATAACATAATTTAAAAGTTAAACTTTACTTAATGATTACTATTGCATAATGTAAATAAATTAAATTTAAGGATTAAAATGAAAAAAACTATATTTTTACTGATGTTATCACTATTTATAAATGGTTGCACACAAATCGTTACAGCTCCTATTTCCATAGTAGGAAGTGTCGTGGGAGCTACCATAGATGTAGGTGCAGCAGGTGTTAGAGCTGTCGCAGGTGACTAATCAACTTATTAATTAAAATACTTTTGTATTGGTTAACTCAGCTATCTCGGTTTCGACCATCTCATCAATCATTCTTACAAACATATCATTTATAAGATTTGGTGAAAGGTCAAGTTCTATAGCCTTAGCTCTAGCTCTACTTACTACATCAGCTATTCTTTCATCTGATTTTACTTCATCTACGGTATTTTTAAATTTGGCTATTTGTTTAATATAGCTGTTTCTTAATGCAACCAGTTCAACTATTTTTTCATCTACTATATCTATTTCTGTTCGTGCTTCATCAAGCGTATTACAAGTTTTTATATTCATAATTATTTCCTTTATTAGAGAATTATATCATAAATTTTAAAGAGGTTTTGTTGTTGCAATAATTAAAAGAGGAAAGATGAGACAAGATAAAAATCTTGTCTCAGAAGTTATAAAAACCTAAAGTAGATTACTCTACTTCAGCATCAATAATATCATCATCATCTGCTTTTTTAGCAGCTTTTTCTTTATCACCACCTTGCTCTTTAGCATAAACAGCTTCAGCAAGTTTGTGAGACTTTTCAGTCAACACTTTTACTTTATCTTCTATCTGCTCCTTAGTTGCAGCGTCATCTTTAAGAAGTGCCTCAACATCTGCAATTGCTGATTCGATTCCAGCTTTTTCTGTAGCATCAAAGTTATCACCCAAATCAGTTAATGATTTCTTAGTTTGGTGAACCAAAGCATCAGCTTGGTTTCTTGTATCTACCATCTCTTTTCTTTTCTCATCTTCAGCTTTATTAGCTTCAGCATCTTGAACCATTTTTTCAATCTCTTCATCTGAAAGTCCTGACGAACCAGTGATTTTGATTTCCTGTGATTTACCTGTTCCTTTGTCTTGTGCTGAAACGGTTAAAATACCATTCGCATCAATGTCAAATGTAACTTCAATCTGTGGTACACCTCTTGGAGCTGCTGGAATGTCTCTAAGTTCAAACATACCTAAAGATTTGTTGTCTTTTGAGAACTCTCTTTCACCTTGAAGTACATGAATACTAACGGCAGGTTGATTGTCTTCTGCTGTTGAGAACACTTGTGATTTTTTAGCAGGAATGGTTGTTCCTTTTTCGATTACTTTAGTAGTAACCCCTCCCAAAGTCTCAATTCCAAGAGAAAGTGGTGTAACATCTAGTAACAACACATCTTTAACATCACCTTTTAAAACCCCACCTTGAATCGCAGCACCTAATGCAACAACCTCATCTGGGTTAACCGATTTATTAAGCTCTTTTCCAAAGAATTTTTGAACCTCTTCTTGAACCAATGGAACACGTGTAGAACCACCAACCATTACAATTTCATTAATTTCAGAAGTTGAAACATCTGCATCTGCAAGAACTGTTTTAATAGTCTTAATAGTAGAAGCCACTAAATCTTCAATTAAAGACTCAAATTTTGCTCTTGTAATTTTTTGAATAAGGTGTTTTGGTCCACTTGCATCAGCTGTAATAAATGGTAGGTTAATCTCAGTCTCTGTTGAAGATGAAAGTTCTTTTTTCGCATTTTCTGCTGCATCTTTAACTCTTTGAAGTGCCATAACGTCAGCTGTGATGTCTACACCTGTCTCATTTTTAAACTCAGCTGCTACATAGTCAATAATTTTGTTATCAAAGTCATCACCACCAAGGAAAGCATCTCCACCTGTTGACATAACTTCTACAACATTATCTCCTGTTTCAAGAACAGTAACATCAAAAGTACCACCACCAAGGTCGTAAACTACGATTTGTTCAGCTTCTTTTTTGTCAAGACCGTAAGCAAGTGCTGCTGATGTTGGCTCATTGATAATTCTTAAAACATTAAGACCTGCAATTGTTCCTGCTTCTTTAGTTGCTTTTCTTTGAGCATCATTGAAGTAAGCAGGTACAGTAATAACAGCATCAGTTACAGTTTCACCAAGGTAAGCCTCTGCATCTTCTTTTAATTTCATAAGAATTTTTGCTGAAATCTCTTGTGGTGTATAAGTTTTGTCAGCCACTTCAATTGCACAAGCACCATTTCTATCAATAATTTTATAAGGTAATCTCTCTTTAGCCGATGCTGCATGTTCTTCGTCAAACATAAGCCCCATAATTCTTTTAATAGAATAGATTGTTTTTTCGGGGTTGGTTACAGCTTGTCTCTTTGCAGACTCACCAACTAAAACCTCACCTTTATCTGTAAATGCAACAATTGAAGGAGTTGTATTTTTTCCCTCTTTGTTGGCTATAATTTTTGCTTCACCATTTTCAAACACTGACATTGCAGAGTTTGTTGTTCCTAAGTCAATTCCTAATACTTTACTCATATTTGCTTCCTTTTATTTTCTATTTTTTTATATTTGTGTTATTATAGTTTTTTTCCAAAATTTAAAATGCCACCTTAGGTGCATTTCTAAAATTTCATCGATTATTTTGCTGTTGAGACCATCGAAGGTCGTAAAAGTCTATCTTTAATGGTATAACCCTTTTGTAAAACCTGTACTATTTCACCAGCTTCTTTATCTTCGCTCTCCACTTGCATAATGGCTTGATGAACATCGGGGTTAAATTCACCCTCAACATTTACAGCTTTAATTCCATTTTTTTCAAGAACTTTAGTCAATTGAGCGTAAGTCAACTCTAAACCCTCTTTGATTTTGTCTAACACTTCCGAACTTTCATCTGTTTGAGTCGCTTCAATCGTCGCTAAAGCACTCTCAAAAGAGTCAACAACAGACAACATATCATTAGCAAAGCTCTCATTAGCATACGATACTGCTGCAGCTTTGTCTTTGGCTAAAAGTCGTTTAGAGTTTTCAAAGTCGGCATGGGTTCTTAAGTATTTATCTTCCCACTCTTTTACCAACTCCTTTAACTGTGTAAGTTCATCCGTAGAGTTCTCTTCGGTTTCCGTCACTTCTTCAGTCTCTGGAGTTTCTACTTCTAGTTCAGTCTCTACTTTAGAATTTTCATTCTCTTTTTTCATAATAGATACTACTCCTAATTTAAGATTTTAGAATCTCCAAAATAATGTATCTCATGAAGATTTGCTGAATTATACATCATTGAGTCCATCTTGTCAAGGTTTAGTTTATAAAAAATTGTAAATAAAGTTTAGTGTATATGACTAAACTTTATATTTAGAGCAGAAAAGAGTGTCAAGATATTATAATTGTAAATATAAGGGGGAAAGGGGAAATTATAAATAAAGAAAAAGTATAAAAACCGACACAAGAAAAAAACTTGCATCGTATATTGTATATAGAAGAGAAATTAGTTTCTAATTCCCATGTCTGCTTTAATAGCAGCCCATCTTTTAAGGTCAACTTTTCTCAAGTATCTCATAAGTCTTCTTCTTTGACCAACCAATTTAAGTAGTCCTAATCTTGAAGAGTGATCTTTTTTATTTGTTTTAAGATGCTCTGTTAAGTAAACAATTCTCGCTGTAATTAATGCAACTTGAACTTCTGTAGAACCTGTATCGTTCTCGCCTCTTGAATATTTAGCAATTATCTCTTGCTTATTCGCCGTATCTAAAGCCATAATGACCTCCTGATTGGTATTTTATTTGAAAGTGACATTTTAGCACTATTTGTTTAAATCAAGATAAAATCTATAATTAATATAATTTAGAGTAAAATAGTCTTAATTAGAATTTAATACAATTTATAAAGGATATCATAATACTATGTTGTTAACCCGAGCCAGTGAATATGCCCTACTAGCATTAGACATTATAAGAAACTCCGAAAAACCTCAAGGTGCTGAACAACTCGCACGTGAACTCTCTATTCCTAAAAGCTTTTTAGCCAAAATTTTACAAGGACTTGCAAAGTCAAATATTTTAGAATCTAAAAAAGGTGCTCATGGTGGTTTTATTATGGCTAAAAAAGCCAATGAAATAAGTATAGCTGACATTATTGTCGCTGCAGAAGGAAAAACTCCAGCTGTCTTTGATTGTAGCCAATATACTGACACTTGCCCTCATGGTGCTATAGGTAGTTGCAATATCTCTCCATTTTTAGCAACCTTTCAAAATAAAATAGATACATTCCTAAAAGAACTTACTTTAGAGGATATATTTAATAATGAACATCTACCATCTTTCTCACATTGATCTTGACGGCTACGGCTGTCAATACCTAAGCCAAAACTACTTTAACAATACAAAAAACTCAAACATAGAATCTTATAACGCCAATTATGGCCCAGAAGTTAAAGCACGTCTTGAAGAGATAATCACAGCTATAAAACGTGAAAAATTTATAGGAAAAGATGATGTAGAGCATATTATCTTAGTAACAGACTTAAACCTCACCCCAAAAGAAGCTAAATGGCTAGAATCAGAAGCCCTAGAAGTAGGAGCCAAAATCCAACTTCTTGACCACCATGGTTCAGGTCAAAAAACATCAGAACAATACGCATGGTATAAACTAGACACCACAAAATGTGCCACACTCATCACCTACGAATGGTTACAAAAGCACCATAACTTTGATAAAGAGAACAACTATGCACCAATAGTAAAAGCTATCAATGCCATAGACATTTGGGTCTCAGATGATGAACTATTCGAATTTGGAAAAGTGGGTTTAGGAATGATTTCAGGAGCAAGAGAAATTAATAGAACCCTATTTCCTGCCCAAGATAGAGACTTAAAGCTATCACTTATCGAAGCAATGAAAAACTATGTAAAGAAAGAAAACGCACACATAGCTTTAGATGATGACCTACACCAAATAAAGAAAAAATTCTTTAAACAAGAAGAGGACAACACCAAAGACAACTTAGCAGCCATCTATATGACCAAGCTTCTAAGTGATGATAAACAACGTCTTACCATTGACTACCGTGGACATAAAGGTCTGTTAGGCTATAACTTAGGAAACACTTCCATACTTGGCAATACTTTCTTATTAGAAAACCCAGACTATGACTTCTACATGGACATCAACTGGAGAGGAAACTTCTCACTAAGAGGTCACGACAAACTCGATGTTTCTAAAATGGCAGAAGAGATAGGAAACGGAGGAGGACACCCCAACGCAAGTGGAGGGAAAATCAAAGAGTACAGAGACTCTTTTGTCTATAATGATATTAAGGCTTTTGTTCAAGAGTATATTGACGAGAAGACAGCGTAAATAAAAAGAAGCATTTCTAATAAATGCTTCTAATTAATAGCTACTCTATTTCCATTTTGGTTCTATATTATTACTAATATCAGCACTAAAAAATTGTCCATAGTCTGTAACATGAGATACATCCCAAGAACTTAAATCATGATTTTTAAATATATATCCATCATAACAGTTTTGCCAAAACATAGAGTTCATATTTGTAACTTTAGATACATTCCAATTACTTATATCTTGATTGAATGCTAAACATACATCTTTCCCTTTAAACATAGAATCCATATTTATAACATTCGATACATCCCATGTACTAATATCTTGATTGAAACTATCTGCATTATGGAACATTTCACTCATATTTGTAACATTTGATACATCCCAATTACTAATATCTTGATTAAAAGAAGAAGCACCAAAAAACATACTACTCATATTTGTAACATTAGATACGTCCCATGAACTTATATCTTGATTAAAACTCCCAACAAATGAAAACAACCCACTCATATCAGTAATACAAGAAGTATTAACATTCTCAACAAATTCATAATTACTTATTTTTTCTTTTAAATCACTAAGAGATATACAAGGATTCTCATCTATAGTAGTACCAATTCTTTCAAGTTTATAATCAGCTGATCTAAATCCAAAAACATCAATATATACATAGTCATATCCTCTACTATTTGTTACACTACATTCATCGGTTTTAGTACCACCATTTGTTGACTTACATGAAAATGAATTCTTTCTTACTTTATGTCCCAGACTTAACTTTAAGTCAGCATCAGCTGTAAGCTCAGATAATCGTACTGTTACAGTCTCTCCAGCTTTAGATTTTATTCTATACTGATGATGTTGATTGATACCAACATGTTTTTCAATAGCTTGTTTACCTAAAAAAGGAAGAGGAGTCTCTTCTCTACTATCAGGGACTATTTTATAAGTTGCATCTCTAAACCCATAAACCATTATATTATGGCGTTTATAATTTGGTGCAGATACAGTACACTCTTCCTCTTTATTTCCACCATTAGCAGATTTACAATCACTTGAACGTAATGTTGGTTCAGTCCAGCCTTGAGCAACATATAAGTCTACATCTGCAGAGAGGTCTATTAACTTAACAGTTAACTCTTCTCCATTCGGTACGTCTACTGTAAAGTACTGTTTCTCATATTGCTTAATAGTTCTTTCTTCTAATTCCATCGCAGAATAATCCAGTTTTTCATATGAAATATTTGCAAATAGCAGTTGCATTGTTGATAAAATCAAAATAATTTTTTTCATCTCTTTCCTTTATATTAAAATATAACATATTATAACATAAATAAATATTTTACAACTTTAGAAAATTATTATACTTTAACCCTAGACTCCATGGCTCTGGTCAATGACAAAATATCTATATTTTCAAGTTCCACACCTGTTGGGACTCCTTGGGCGATTTTAGAAAAGTATATATCTGTCCCTGCTAGTTTATCTTCTATATAGAGTATCATAGTGTCCGTTGCTAACGACGGTGGAAAAGCAAATATCA
>JALUMR010000044.1 GCA_027055805.1 Campylobacteraceae bacterium | reverse complement strand
GTTATAAGCTTGAAGTAACCCAAGAAGATAGAGAAAAAATTGATGAATTAACAACTGATATAACTAAAGGTAGAGTAAAAAAAGGTGAAACCGTACAGTATAAAATTCATGGAGAAGTAGGTGAAACGGTTAAAGTATCACTTTCTGATTTAACAGCAGATGCTGATTTGAGACTTAAAATTGGGAAAAAAGCAAATAAGCATAATTTTGATTGTAAGTCAACCAATGGTGGAACAAAAGTAGATAGTTGTTCGGTGACATTAGATAGAGATGCTTGGGTTTATGTTCAGGTAGATGGGTATAGAAGTGCCGATTATAGTATTAAAAGAGAACTTCCAAACAATAATGACGATCAAGCATTAATTGATAAGGCAAAAAAGCATTGTCTGGGTAAAGATAACTCAAGCAGTTCAGTTCTATGTTCTAATGAGAAAGAGATTGTTTATATTTTAACTGAGAAAACCGACTACCAATCCAATATCATACATTATGCTTCATATAGAGTCTCTATAGCTAAAAATAATGAGTTTGTTAATCTTTTAAAAGAGCATTCAGAACCTATGTGGCAACAGCCCCACACCAGTGAATATTTTATAAATAAGTTAGAAAATACTTTGATGTATGGAACAGTAACTGTAACTCAAGAAGCAGATGAAAGAGGTAGCTATAATTTTTATTATAAAGAAAAATCTGTTTTGAGCTTTGTATACATCGAACAAGATGGGAATTTAAGAAAACATTATACCTCTGACAATGGGAACAAACTTCATGTCGAATATAATAAAGATATAGCCTTAGATAGTGCAAGTAAATGTCAAGAAATTTACAATATTTCTAATCCAGCAGAGCCTAAACTACTTAATAAAAAGTGTACACCTTTATATCCTAATCTAGCAAAATAAGAGAAACTCCCACGGGGAGTTTCTTTCTCTAGTCTCTAACTCTACTGACTTTATATCCATACTCCTCTAAATACTCAATCACACTCTTTTTATCTAAAAAGTGCATGGTTCCAAAAGCAAAGAAGTAGGATTTTTTTCTATCTTTTTTGAGTAAAGCATCTATACGTTTTGCCATTCTAACATTACGTTTATATAGTAACTCTTCCATAAACTTCTCTTCTAGTTTTTTATACTTGTCATCTTTAAACTGCTCATTTAAAAAAGTCTCTAACTCTTTACTATCACCTTTTATATAAAGCTTTTTCATCATCTTCATGGCATCTTTATGTTCGTCCATATAATCTAAAGTTGATTCTAAAAATTCTATCTGCTCATTAAGTGTAAAGGCTTCAAAAACACTCATCTGCTCTTCAACTGTCTCTATACCTGAGACTGATTTGTTATGCTCTTTTCCATACTTAAAGACAACATCATCTATAGGAGCAAGTGTTGGATTTTTCATCTGCTCTTCTAAGACATCAAGTGTTGCTGCCAATGCCCAAACTTTCATTTGAGAAAAAGGTTTTAGATTTAATGCAGGATTGATAGATTTTAGCTTATTTTCGGTACGTTTATATAGAGATTTTGAAAGAATTTTTTCTAATGGTTTTCCATCATCTCTAAGCATCAATTGAGAAGCTTTCATCTGATTCATAAAATTCATATCTAACTCAGTTTGCACACCATCACAACTATCAATAGCCTTTTTTACTTTTGTTGGTAAAACAGACAATTCTGGAGCTGGAACATGAATGGTTCCAAACAGATAAGAGGTTTGGTTATTTTTCTCTACTTTCCATAAAAATGGATTTTTTAAAACCTCCTCTGCTGCTAACGAAAGTGTTAAAACCACTAATACCAAGACTACTTTTATACTCTTCATACTTCTCTCCTAAATCCATAAATTATCTATAAGTCGGGTCTTCCCCACACCTGCTGCAACCAAGATAATAGTATTGCCTATCTCTACCTCTTCTATGGCTTCAAAATGACGATTTACCAATGCCACATACTCAACATCTACTTCAAAAAGAACTTCTCTCATAGCCTCTTTTATACGCTCAACATTTAACTCTTTTTTCATGACCATTTCGGTTGCTTTTTTTAAAGAGCGAGAAAGACTCAAAGCTTTTTGACGCTCCTCTTTACTTAAGTAAACATTACGGCTACTCAATGCCAATCCATCACTATCACGAACAATATCACAAGGAACTATCTGAACATTTATAAAATAGTTTCGTACCATCTGCTCTATGAGTGCTAACTGTTGGGCATCTTTTTTTCCAAAATAGGCTCTAAATTCTGTTGGTTTATTATAGACTACCAAGTTCAGCAATTTCATTACCACTTGTAACATTCCATCAAAATGCCCTGGACGTTTTGTTCCCTCTAAAATAAAGCCTCGAATAGCTGGTGCTGTTATGCTCAACTCATCATGCTCATACATCATCTCTGCATTGGGCATAAAAACTAGGTCAACCCCTGCAAGTTCACAGATTTTAGAGTCTGCTTCCTCTTTTCTTGGGTAAGTATCGAGGTCTTCACCCTCTAAAAACTGAGTAGGATTAACAAATATAGAAACCACTACAAAATCATTCTCTGTTCGTGCTTTTCTAATAAGTGATAAATGCCCCTCATGCAAAGCCCCCATAGTTGGTACAAAACCTATACTACCTTTAATTTTTTCTGTCTCTTTAAATAACGCTTCTATCGAATTTACTATTACCATGAACTACCTCATAAATATTTGCATAAGTATACCAAATTAGATTAAGAGAGTATGGTTCCCATCATTTTTTATATTAAAATATATTTTTTTTAGTATTTTTATGTTATTATATGTTATATAGTATTTACCAACTATAAATCTAAAAAAAGTAAAAAAATGAAAAAATTATTATGGATAGCATTAAGCATAGGACTAAGCACACAGCTTCTATCTGCTACATCAGTAACCCCACTAAGCTCGGGGAAAGCAATAGATGGAACAGTTCAACAAAAAGAGAAAAAATATTACAACATAACCGTTCCACAAAACAAAAGTGTTCGTGTTAACTTAACAGGACTAGAAGCCGATGTTGACCTCTATGTGAAAAAAGGTAATGAAGTCAGAGTGAGGTTCAATGACTGTTACTCTGCTAACAGTAACACGGAGAATGAAGAGTGTGTTGTGACCAATGAAGGTGAAACCTCTACCTATTCTATTTTGGTAAATGGATTTAAAGCAAGTTCTTTTAATCTAAAAGCCACTATTGATGGAGCTGAAGCAATTCCTACTTTAACAAGTGACCCCCTTGCAGACGCAGTAGAGAAAAAAGATGGAAAACAGTACAAAATTGATGGAAAAAAAGGTGAAACCATTACCGTAACACTTTCAGACCTAACAGCTGATGCTGACCTACGTGTTAGAGTTGGAAGAAAAGCTGGATTACACTCTTTTAATTGTAAATCTAACAACAGTGGTACTAAAACAGAAGAGTGTGTGATTACTC
>JALUMR010000043.1 GCA_027055805.1 Campylobacteraceae bacterium | reverse complement strand
TTGAAACCATTTTGATAATTCTTGGTTATTCTCATTAGGATTTTGCATTGTTTCTATAAAAAAAATTATAAAATTACAAATTTCTAACAAATCATTCATAATTTCATTATATCTTTTATGAAAAAAAGGTGAATTTTTATTTTCTAAAAAATCTTCTCTAAGATTTTCTTTCTTA
Source organism: Campylobacteraceae bacterium (assembly GCA_027055805.1). GTDB lineage: Bacteria > Campylobacterota > Campylobacteria > Campylobacterales > Sulfurovaceae > UBA1140. The sequence continues at coordinate 3,291 of JALUMR010000043.1, read as the reverse complement.
TCTATTTTTTTTTCTATATAGATGTAACTATAAATTTTAAATATATTATCTATTGTATATTTTAACTCATCACATTTTATATTTAATTCTTTCCATTTTTCTATAAACTTCTCATGCTCTAACTCATTCAAAGCCATAGAATAAAGCCGTGCTTTAAATATATCAGAAGTAGAAAGATTTAATCCTCTATTATTAATAGTCTCAAAAACCTGTAAAGCATTTTTTCGAGCCTTTTCAGCACTATTATCTTCTGTCTCTATAGGCAAAATATAGACAAAATCCAATAAAAAATCAGAAAACTTCAATATATCATTATGTTTTTGAAACTCCTTTAACTCATTATAAAAATAACAGATATTTTGTTTAAATAGATTATCCTCTTTTTTTACAGAGTCACAAACATTAGTAGAAAAATCAAAAGCTAAAACCTCTTTAAAGTAGTTAAAATCTTTCTCCATAAATACATTGGTTTCTAATCTTTGTATCTCTTTATCTGTTCTTCTATCTTTTATCCATATTGCATTATAAAGAGCTTTGTTCTCTTTATCAAAACTCAACAGTACCTTTAACAGTAGCGTCAATGAAGTAAGTCTCTGTTGCCCATCAATAACCTCTAACTTATTTCTCTCTTCTCTACTCTTAGCAAGAACTATATTACCTAAAAAATAACCCTCTTCATTCTCATTATAAAAAGCCTTTTTTATATCTTCAAAAAGTGCTTTACATTGAATATTTGTCCAAGAGTAGGCTCTTTGATATGGAGGAATAATATATTGATTTTCACCACTAAAAATCTGATATATAGATTTCTGTTCTGCATTTAGTGTTAGTGCCATATTTTTCCTTTTTTCTACTTGTTGTATTTTATCATTTTAGTTCTTTTATTCGTTACACAACTCCTGTCTTTGTAATGCATATTAGAATTTAAACATCTAATGTTGATAATATTTCTAATAACTCCCCATCACGATTAACCTCTTTATCAAAAAGCTGTTCATTAGATATATTAATAGTCAACTGTATAAAAACTCCTAGACTTTTTAGTTTAAGTATATCAAAAGTAGATTAAATTGCTTATTGTAAAAAATAAAACTACTTAACCCTCTCCCATTCAAACTTACAAACATTTTTCGTATAGAACAAGAAGATAGAAACAGAGTTTAGAGCAAAGAAAGCTTTTCGTTTGAGGATATTTTGTTGAAATGAATTTTGCGTGACTTAATTAGTTCCTACATTTAACGTAGGAACTAGATAGAATTATCTATCCTATTTTATCCAGCCACGTTTTGCAGCTACTACCATCAATGCTGGAGCCAACAGCAAGTCAGAAAGCAGTGCAAAAATAATAACCGAACCTGTTAATATACCAAAGTTTTGTACAGAAATCATGTAGGCTGCCATATAGGCAAAAAATCCTAATGCCAATACTAAGGTAGTAATCACCATCGCTTTACCTGTGGTAAAAAAGGTTTGCTCTATGGCTTTGGTTGCATCACCTGTTTCAAGGTAGTAGCGTCTAAAGTTATGCATAAAGTGAATGGTATCATCCACAGCCAACCCAATAGCAATAGACCCAATAAGCAGAGTAAACATGTCTAAAGGTATGTGACCTACATACATAATAAATAGACCCATAATAATAGGAGCCAAGTTAGGAATCATACTGATGAGACCCAATCGTGCTGAACCTAAAATAAACATCATCATAAACGTTATGGCAACACCTGCTATAAGGTAACTCATAACCGATGAAGAGATGGCATGTGTAAAGGTATTGATAAGGAGAGGTACCATTCCCGTAGTTTCTACTTTATCATTAGGGAAACTACTACTTGTCTCTTGTTTTACATAGCTTAAAACATCCATAGCATGAATACTATCTGTCCATGGTAGCTTGATGGTTACTCTAGCCTTTGAGAATTGGCTATCTACCACATCTTCTAGGTCATCAGAACCTGAATTTTCAAAAAGGAGTAGCTCTTGAGAAACTAGCTTTTTCTCTTTTGGAATGGTATAAAACTCCTCTTTGTTCTCATGTAAAGCTCTGTTGGTCTCTTTGACTATCGTAGCTAAGGATACAACTTTACCCACGTGTGTGTACTGGTCTTTATAGGTTTCCAATTTACCAGAGAGGGCATTGAGTTTTGCCAATTTTTCAGGGTCTATCCAACCATTCTCTTTACCTGTGTCTATCACCACTTCAATAGTCACCGAACCATTCATCTGCTTATCAATAACCTCTGTTGAGACTCTATTTGGATTGTCAGGTTGAAACCATTTTAGTGGATTATGTGAAAGCTTCACTTGGGTAGCAGCTACTAAAGAGAGAGCTACTATTATAAAACTTCCTATCAAAACACTTTTGGTATGTTTTACAGGAATGACAGCCAAACTTTTCATAAAGTTATCCATTTTCCCTACTTCACTCTTTGCTTTTGGCTTTAACTTGGTGATGCTTAACAGTGCTGGTAAAAGAGTTAAAGTTAAAACAAGCGAAACCATTACTCCCAAAGAGGCAAATATTCCTAAGTCTGAAATAGGTGCTACAGCAGAACCAGAAAATGACCCTACCCCAATGGCTGTGGTGAGTGAAGTCATAGCAATGGCTAAACCAGAATGACCTAAAGTATAAGAGAGTGCCTCTTTTTTAGAACCATGTTGATTAAACTGGTCAAAAAATATAGACAAGATATGCACCGTAGCCCCAACCGAGACAGCCAACAAGAGTGAAGGAACAATCTGTGTCGGTAATTTAAACGCCACGCCTGTCCAAGCCATGGTTCCAACAGTTGTTAATAGAGAGAAAAGTATTACAAGTAGAGGGTAAAAAACTGCCGAGAAACGTCTAAAGACAACAAAAAGGAAAACTATAATAATCAAAAAAGTAATACGCATAAACTTTTGCATATCGGCTTTCATTTGTGCTTTTAGGGCATTGTTAACAGCTGGAGAACCTGCAATATAAATTTCTAAACCCTCAGCTCTATATTTATCGGCAATCTTATTAACGGCTACGAGCAACTCATGATTCTCTTGGTCAGATAGAAAAACTTTTGGAGTATCTTTTTGAGTAGATTCATCATCAAATCCATCAGCAAACTCATCTTCTATAGAAACATTTTTTTCTCCTTTATGAGAGTAGGCATCGGTCTCTATAACAATAGTGGTCATTTTTCCATCTTGACTTAAGAGTAAATCTTTATAAAAATGAGAAGCCATGGCTCGTTTTTTAATATCATCTACTTGAGCTTGGGTTGTAGGAAAAGGCTCTAAAAGGTCATCGGTAATAAG
>JALUMR010000042.1 GCA_027055805.1 Campylobacteraceae bacterium | reverse complement strand
TAACATTTTTTGATGTTTAAGAGAGTTTTGATTGAATTAAATCTAAGGAATAGAAGAAAAAAGCTACTAAAGGTGACCTCCTTTAGTAGCAATTTGATAAAAAAAGTAAAGACTATTTAGAATCTTTAGCAGTATCAGATGCTTCTGTTGTAGCAGTTTTAGCTGAATCATTAGCATTATCTGAAACAGTTTTTACATTAGTAGTTGCATCAGTTGATGCTTTTTTAGCTGTAGATGATGCTTCTGTTGTTGCTGTTTTCGTTGTATCTGTTGCATCATCTGATACTGTTTTTACATTAGTTGTTGCATCAGTTGATGCTTGTTTAGCTGTATCAGTTGCATCATCAGAAACAGTTTTTACTGAAGTTGTTGCATCATTAGAAACAGTTGATACATTCTTAGTAGTATCAGAAGAAACTGATTTTGTAGCATCATTTACATCTTTAGAAACAGATACAGCAGAATCTTTAATATCTTTTGACGCAATTGTTGTTGAATCTTTAAGGTCTTTAGTAGTATTTGTTACAGAATCTTTTGTATCTTCTGCCAATTCAACAGCTGAATCTCTTGTATCTTTAGAAGTTGACACTTCAGAAGTTTTTAAATCATCAGAAACTTTTACAGAAGAGTCTTTTGCATCTGAACTTACATTAGTTACTGTTCTTTCAGCAGACTTTGAAGTCTCAACAGCACCATCTTTTACAGAAGCAACAGTATCTTTTGCATCTTTACTCATAGAAGTAGCAGCATCTTTCATATCTTTGAACATATCTCCAAAAGAGAAGTCAGCCGAAGCAGTGGTTAATAGAGCAGCAGTTGCAGCACTTAAAATTAGAATTTTTTTCATGATGTAGAATCCTTTTAATTGTTTATTTCGATTAAGATTCTAGCAATATATATTTAAAAAAACACTTAAAAGTTATAAAAAAAAATAATTAAAAAACATAATGATTATAAAAGTAATTGAGTAACTTAAATTAATTTATACTAATAACTTTTTACTAAAATAGCGAATAGAAGCAAATCCATAGGCTCCACTCTCTTCACACGCTTCTATATGCTCAATACTTACAATCCCACCCAAAGCAATAACACCAATAGAAAGATGAGAAACAACATTTCTAAGTTTCTCTATACCTTTTGGGTTACCTTTGTTTGGTGTAGCGAATATAGGACTAAAGGTTACCAAGTTAGCACCCAAATTTTGAGCCTTTACTGCTTCATTTAAACTATGGGTACTTATAATAACAAAAAGCCCTAAATCCTTTGATTTTTGAATATCACTAAACTGTGAAGAGGTTAAATGAACTCCATCTGCTTTTAATTTATGAGCTAATTTATAATTACTATGTAATAAGATTTTAGAGAAGTTATGTTTTTTAGCTTCTACAAGAAATATAGAGGCATTTTTATTATAAGTATTAGTTATTTTATCTCGATAGACAATCATATCTGCCTTTTGAGAAAAATGTTTTAAATCAGAGGTTAAAGAGTTGAAGTTTAAAGTGCTAGAGTCAGTAATGGCATAGGCTAACATGACTCTTTCTGTTTTACCAATATCTCAAGAAGTTCAGTCTGTTTTTTTAGCTCATCTAGCTTCTCTTGTCGCATAATAAAGTACTCAATTAACAGTACTAAAAAAAGCCCTGGAATAGCTCCTAAAAATGAAGCAAAAATAGAGTAAAAAATGCCAACATGTAAAAATAGGTAGAAAAAAACAACAGCACCCATAAAGGCAAAAGCCCAAGAAGCACCGAGTAGAAAGTTTATAAGAAGTGACAAAAGAGGAGATGAGAGTTTCACTGTCTAAACCTTTTGTCGAAAGAAGACCTAGTGGTCTTCATCCATTGCTACTGCACCTGCAAGGTACACGTAGATAAGAATCATAAATACGAATGTTTGTAACAACGCAGAGAATGTAAGTAACAAGTACGCTGGTAGTGGAGCAAAGTATGGAACTAACATTAAAAGTACCCATAAGAAGAGGTCATCACCTTTGATGTTACCGAAAAGACGGAAACTAAGCGAGATAATTCTTGAAATATGAGATACAATCTCAATAGGGAACATCAATGGAGCAAGTACTGGTACTGGTCCCATAAAGTGTGCAAAGTATTTTTTGACACCATTTACTCTTATACCTTCGTAGTTGTAATAGATAAACACAACAAGTGCCAATGGTAAAGTAACGTTAATGTTTGAAGTTGGAGACTCAAAACCAGGAATAATACCAATAACGTTTGAGATTAAAACAAAAAGTCCAACAGTTAAAACAAGTGGTAAGTATTCTCTTGCTTTCTCTTCACCAATAGTATCTTTACCCATAGATATTGCACCTTCAATAAAGGCTTCCATAAAGTTTTGAGTTCCTGTTGGTACTGCTCTTAGTGTTGATGTTGCGTATTTAGCAAGAAGTAAAATAAGCCCTGCTACCAAGATTAAGTGTGCTACAACCATAGCCGTTCCGTGCCCAGTAAAAGCACCTAATAAAGTCCATACACCTTCCATATATCCATCCTATGTTACAAAATAATTTGGGGGATTATAGCTTAGAAAGGCTTAGTTTTTCGTTATGGTTAAGATAATTAGAGATTAATTATCAAAGAGAGAAACATAAGAGAATATTTGAGTATTTTAGTGACACTCAATAACGAGGCTGAAGCCATCGGTTCCGTATATCCAATATTTATTTTTCGGAATCGGCGTGTTTACACCCGAACTATTTAAAAGTGAAAGTTCTCTCCCAAGTAGTACTTAATAACATTAGGGTCTTTTTTAATCTCTTCACTTGTTCCACTTGCTAACATCTCACCTGAACGCATAACATAAGCACGGTCACATATGCCCAAAGTCTCACGAACATTATGGTCGGTAATAAGTACACCCATATTGAGCTTGATAAGCTCTCTAATAATTCCCTGAATATCCTCAACAGCAATAGGGTCAACCCCTGCAAAAGGTTCATCGAGAAGTAGAAACTTAGGTTCAGCTACCAAAGCACGAGCTATCTCAACCCGTCGTCTCTCTCCTCCTGAAAGCTGAATACCAAATCGTTTACGAATAGGAGCAATATTAAAAAGGTTCAAAAGGTTCTCTATACGTTCAGAAGCTACTTTAGAGTTAAGTTTCATCGCCTCAGCAGCCATAAAAAGATTATCTTCAACAGTTAAGTCTTTAAATACACTCGCCTCTTGTGGTAGATACCCAATCCCAAGTCTTGCACGAGTACTTAAAGGCATTTTAGTCACCTCATCACTATCTATAAAAACAGAACCTGACGTTGCATCGGTCAATCCACATATCATATAAAAAGAGGTTGTCTTTCCTGCTCCATTGGGTCCAAGCAGACCAACAATTTCACGAGAAGAGACTTTAACAGAAACATCATGAACAATAGTTGTCTTTTTAATGGTTTTAGAGAGGTGTTTAGCTTCAAGGGTATGTAGAGTATGCATCAGTTTTTTTCAATCCTATATATTCTTTT
>JALUMR010000041.1 GCA_027055805.1 Campylobacteraceae bacterium | reverse complement strand
TTTTGCAAATTGGTACTGCATAAAGACGCTTTAAACCCCAAAGGATAGAGATTGAACAAACATTTAGAAGAGTTAATTGAACTTTCAAAACTAGACAAGTCTATTGATGACTTTACGCCACTTATTGTTACAGCTGAGAAGAAATTGGCAAGAAGAGCTGAAAAAAGAGATAATGTTTTAGCAAAAATAGCTGAACTTAGTGAGACTGTTGAAAAAGCAAAAACTTCAGTGAACTCTTATGAAGAGCAGATTAAAGCTTTAAATGAACAGTTAATCCTTGGTAAGGCTAAAGAGAAAGAAGTTAAAACAGAAAAAGAGATGAAAGCACTTTCTATAGAGGCTGAATTAGCCAAGGAAAAGCTAATTCATGCAAATGAAGAGATTGAAAGATATCAAGCTATTGTTGAATCAAAAGAAGAAGAGATTACTGTAGCTAAAAAAGAGCTTGAAGAAGTTTCTGCTGATTATGAAAAAGTTGCTGCAGAAGTTTCTGAAAAGTTAACCTCAATAGATGCTGACAAGTCTAAACTCTTCTCTGAGAGAGAAGCTAAAACAATGGCAATTGATATGAAAATTCTTGCATTTTATGAGAAAATTCGTATTTGGGCTAGAAATACAGCTGTTGTACCTATTAAAAAACAGGCATGTTATGGTTGTTATATGAAACTTAATGATAGTACGTACTCTACCGTAATTAAATCAGAAGATATTACAACTTGTCCTCACTGTGGTAGAATAGTTTATCTTGAGGTTCAAACTGAGCAGAGCGAAGCATAGTAGGTCATTTTTTGAAAAACGTTTTTATAGATAAAATGTTTTTTATACTCTATGGTGTTGTTACTACGGTAGTGTACATCATAGCTTTTCCTCTCTTATTTTTATTTTCCAAGCGAAAAATTAAATATAAAATCTCTATTCCAGCACGATTTTTTTTAAAAAATAATAGACCTTTAACTCCTAATGGTATTTGGTTTCATGTTTGCTCTTTTGGTGAAGCAAGAGCTATTTATCCTCTTTTAGAGGCTTTGCCAAATGAGTGTTTGCGTTTAACAACAACGACACAGACAGGACATGAAGCGATATATAAAAAGCAACCAAAAGAGAGTCGTTATTTACCTTTTGAGCCTTTGCTTTTTTCATGGTTGAAACCTCAAAAAGTTTTGGTGGTGATGGAGGCAGAGTTTTGGTACTTACTGTTTGCTTTGGCAAAGAGTAGAGGCGCAAAAACTTTACTGATTAATGCTCGGATGAGTGATAGGTCTTTTCCTAAATATAAACGAATGGCATGGCTATATCATCAAATATTTAAACATATAGATGAAGTTTATGCTCAAAGTGATACTGATAAGGTACGTTTAGAGTCTTTAGGTGCAAAAAATGTTCAGGTCATTGGTAATATTAAATTGTCCAATATTGCAGCTGCTACAAAAACATTGAGTAAGCCTAAAGCACTATTGGTTTGTGCAGCAAGTACACATGAGGGTGAAGAGACTTTAATTTTAGAAGCTTTTGTAAAACTAAAAGAGACCGAATCACAAGCTCGTTTGATTGTGGTTCCACGTCATCCTGAACGTTTTGATAAAGTCTCTAAAATGGTAGAAAAGTGTGCAAAAGAGTATCATTATAGTTGGCATAAGTATTCAGAAAATGAGGCATTCAATTCAGATATTATTGTGGTAGATGTCTTGGGTGAGCTGGTCAATATTTATGCTGTTTCAGATATTGTTATACTTGGTGGAGCTTTTGTTAAAATAGGTGGACACAATGCAGCTGAAGCAGCACAGTTTGGCTGTAAGATTATTTCAGGTATACACTATTTTAATCAACGAGACATATTCTCTATGATAGAGGGAATAGCAGTAGTTGAAAAAGAAGATTTAGCAAAGTGTTTAGAAGAACATGAGCAGTTAAAAGAGACAAAAATAATACAAAGAACCGATATTAAACCAATATTGGAATCTATTAAAAGAGAGTTATAACATGGAAAAAGCATATAAGTTACTTGCAATGCAAGAGGGTATTTCAAATAAGAAAGCAAAAGATTTAATTGACCGAGGTTTGGTCTATTATCTTGATAGAAAAATAAAGATTGCAAGAGCAGAGATGCCAAACGATACTTATTTTCGTGTTGAAGAGTTAGATAAGGTCAAAATTATCTACCAAGATGAAAATATAATAGCGATTAATAAACCAGCACTTCTTGATACTTATGAGTTAGCAGAAGCTATAGAAGAGGATGAGACAGAGTTGATTCATCGTCTTGATAGAGATACTTCAGGTGTTTTGTTATTGGCTAGAAATTCTAATTTTTTAGAAGATGCTATACAAGCATTTAAGCAACGAAAAGTTAAAAAACGTTATGTTGCATGGGTAGAAGGTGTTTTTTGTGAAGAGATTAGGATAGATGCACCTATTGCGACACATAAACAGGGAGGTAAAGCCTTTTCAGAGATAAATGAAGAGAGAGGGCGACCTGCTGTTACCATCGTTAAACCTTTAGAGATTCAAGGTAAGAAGTCAAAAGTTGATATAGAGATTATGACAGGTAGAACACACCAAATTAGGGTACACTTGTCAAGTATAGGTCACCCTATAGTAGGGGATGAACGTTATGGTTCTGTTACACGTTCAAAGAGAATCTTACTTCATGCAAAGGCTATTTCACTTTTGGGTTACGCTTTTGAAGCAAAAGAGCCTAGAGATATAGTTAAATATAAATAGGAGTTGAATATGAATGGAGCTTTACCAGAAGACAATATATATTATTATATTACTTATGCAGTTATATTGGTTACTTTTTATTTTGTTTTGAAGTCACCGAAAAAAGATGATAAGAATAATGCTAGTAAAAAAAAAGATGAGAAGTAGCATTAAGTCCATTTTGCTATAATCCTAACAATAAATTTCATGAAATATAGAGAGATAAAATATGTTTGATACCCTAACCGATAGTTTTAAAGGTGCAATAGATAAGATTCGTTTTTATGACGATAACAAGGCTTTAGTGAAAGCACTTAAAGAGTTGAAAAAGTCACTTTTAAAAGCAGATGTTCACCATAAAGTAGTGAAAGAGCTTCTTGCTAATGTTGAAAAAGAGGTTAAAGAAGCAGGTGTAGGAAAAGAGAACTTCCTAAAGGCTTTACAAAATGACTTGACTAGAATTTTGACAGCCAAAGGGAACCAAGGTTTTGTTTTTGCATCAAAGCCACCGACAGTTGTACTTATGATAGGGCTTCAAGGTTCGGGTAAAACTACCACTACAGGGAAATTGGCACACTTTTTAAAAGAGCAAAAGAAGAAAAAAGTACTCATCGCAGCAGGTGATTTACAAAGACTAGCAGCCGTGGAGCAGCTTCGTCAGATTTGTGAGCAGATAGACGTTACTTTGGTAGCAGATGAAAACAAGACACCTGAACAGATAGTAAAAGAGGCGTTAGCCAAAGGTGAAAAAGAGCTTTATGATGTGGTGCTTATAGATACAGCAGGACGTTTAGCCATAGACGATGAGCTTATGGATGAGTTGGC
>JALUMR010000040.1 GCA_027055805.1 Campylobacteraceae bacterium | reverse complement strand
GGTGACATAACAAAAGATAAAAAAGAGACAAATCAAGAAAATTTTAACCATCAAACCATAAAGCACGGAGTAAAAATGATGATTTTATAGAATTTTAGTGAACTGAAGGTAAAATCTTAGAGATATTGCCCATAAGATTTTTTTTTAAGCTTAAGAAATACTACAAGGAGAAATTAGTCACTGGGGGTGGGTTTAATTTGCAAGTAGCTATTAAAATAAAATTAAATAAATATAATAATTTAAAAATAATATATTATTTTTATAATACGAGAAAACATCCCCAACCAAAAACCGTTAAACCCCTCAAAAAAACAACATCTACTTTTAATTTATGCTATAATCAAACCAAAAAATAAGAGTAACAATGAAAAAAATAATCTACGGAAATAGTAATTTTAGAAAAGTAAAAATAAATAACGACTATCTCTATATTGACAAAACTAATTATATTGAAAAACTAGAAAAGCTCAATGATGATTTTGTTATCTTTTTACGTCCAAGACGCTTTGGAAAGTCTCTTTTTCTCTCTACTTTACAATACTACTACGATGAAAACTCTGCTGATGAGTTTGATGATATGTTTAATGATACCTATATTGGAGCTAACCCAACCCCTCTAAAAAGTAGCTTTCGTATCTTGTTTTTTGAGTTTTCTGGGATTAATACCGATGGTGGAATAGAAATAATCTATGAAGGCTTTAAAGACAATATTAAATCGGCTATCTATAGATACTTTAGAGAGTATGGTTATGATATTACAAGAGAGAGCCTAAATAGCATACCAACACCAACAGGACTTATAAAATACTTTTTTGATGTTATAGAAGATGACAAGGTCTATGTGCTTATAGATGAGTATGACCAATTTGCAAATGCAATACTTGCTCATAGTATGCAAGATTTTTTACAAATAGTTGGCAAAGGTGGATTTGTACGGAGTTTTTATGAAGTACTTAAAACAGCTACCCTCTCAAATGTAATTCAAAAGATGTTCATAACAGGTGTAACACCAATTACGCTTGATAGTTTGAGTAGTGGGTTTAATATTGTCTCCAATATTTCAAATGAAGAGCCATTTAATGCTCTAGCAGGATTTAGACAAGAAGAAGTAAACTACTCTTTAGAGCAGACGCTATTTAAAAAATGTTCTAACATAGACAAAGAAGAGATACTTCAGAACATAAAAGAGTGGTACAATGGCTATCTTTTTAATGTTAAAGTAGAAGAGCGAATATATAATGCTACCTTAGTAAACTATTTTTTATCTAAATATGATTATGAACGCTGTGAAATGCCAATTAAGATGTTAGATAGCAATGTAGCAAGTGACTACAAAGCAATTATGAAACTTTTTAACATTGGCGATAGTGAAAGAAACTATAAAATCTTAGAAGAGCTTATAGAGAATGGTAGTATAACAGGAATAATAAAAGATAGATACGACCTAAACCAATCCTTTAAAGAGAATGATTTTATTACCCTTATCTACTCAATGGGATTTATTACCATAAAAGAGCAGATAACAGGAGAAGTTAATATCTTTGAGATACCAAATTATGTTATAAAGATTCTCTACTTTAACTACTTTGCTATTGAGTTACAACGACGTAATAACTTTAAACAAGAGGACTCCTTTTCTCAACTACTTATTAAACTGCTCTTAGGTGATATTGAACCTTTTAAGAGACAGCTTGATGTAGCCATAAAAACCCTCTCTAACCGAGACCACTATGGCTTTACAGAAAAACACTTTCATGTCATTACTTTGGCACTTTTGAGTTTTGCAGACTTCTACTTTATAGACTCTCAACCTGAACTGGACAACAAATATCCTGATATTTTACTCATAGGACGAGATGATAAAGTACCAAATAACTATCTCTTTGAGTTAAAATGGAAAAAAGAGAAAGATAGTTATGAGAGCATTAAAAAAGAGGGAATTAAACAAGTTGAGGGCTATCAACAACTTGACAAAGTTAAAAGCATTCCTAAGCTTAGAAGTTTTCTTTTGATTGGCTCTAAAGATGGGGTGGAGTTTTTGGAGGTTTAGAGTAGTATTGTTTCTACATTTAACGTCAATGCCAATATAATAAGCTATTGCACTTTTTCAGATACGTGCTTTTAGCTCCTTAGCTCCAATGAAGTAAAAATATCCTTAGCCAATAGTAACATTACTTCCTCTAACGTTTCAAGCTTTTTTAACTGCTCTACTAAACTATTGTGATTAAACATTTCTCTCAAGTTTTCTATTTGCTCATTTGTCTTTTGATTCTCTTTGCTGTCCATGTCTGATTCTAATGATTTAAGATGAGAATGTATCTTTAATACCCATAAAATCTGCTCTTTAATAGCCGTTTTGTACATATTAAAGACTTCTTTTAGCTCATCTAAAATATTTGTTTGAAGGTTTATAGGAGTGTTTACTGTTTCTAAAAACTCAAATAATGAACTACCTCTATACTCGAACTCTTTCTTGTTAAGAGAAGAAAAAGCACTTATTCCTTCATATTCAATAGTATGTTCAGTTAATGTTTCTTTACATCTATCTAAAATATTTTTAATCTTTTCAGGCGTTCTGAGGTCGGCTTTATTTGCAATAATATAGAGTTTTTTATCATCTAATGCTAGACTTTTTAGAAATTTTAAATCAGAATCTGGAACAGTCCCATTTACGTCTATGTCAATTGTCCATAGTAGAGTATTTGCATGTTTGAAATACTTTTTTGAACGCTCTTTATTATCTTTGAGATTATAACTTGGTGTATCTATAAAACATATATTTTCACATGATTCCATTGCTGTCTCAATGCTCATAACAGGAGCAATGTCTTTCAACTTAAAACCTAAAGAATTTATAGTATCATGAGATAATTCTTTATAAAGTTTGACAGATAACTCTACAACACCACCTTTATAAGAGAAGCCTTTTATGGAGCTTTCTTCTGCGACTGTAATGTAGGTTGGAATAGCTTCCATAAGGTTTATACCTACAGGAAGTTTTAGCTCTTTATCTATAAAAAAACTGTTTATAAATTCTGATTTTCCAGCACTAAATCCCCCACCTACTGCTACAATATTTTTATTATAAATAGAAGGAAAAGTAACAATCTCTTGTAGTCTTTTTTTAACATCTTCTAAAAGTGAAAGTGCTTTTGCTTCTTCTTTTAGCGAAGCATCACTATTGGCAAAGTCAATAAAATCATGTGTAATCAAATGTTTAAAGTTTGTCATTGCTTGATTTTCAGGAGGATTCGCTTCTAAAAAACTACTTACTAAATCATATTTATTTTTAACAACATTTAGCGTATCTATCTCTTGAGTAAGTTGGGTTTCTATTTTGTTAAATTTTTCTTTTTGAGTATTAAAATTTTGATGAAATTGAGTACATTCATTCTCAAAATTTGTAAGAGAAGTTTTAATGGGCTCAATAAGTCCTTTTTTCTTAAATCGTAATAGATTTCTAACTTCATCAAGTTGAAAAAATATTTCTTTTAAATTATTATTTTTCATTATATATTTATCTTCTCTATTTAACATTTATAATCCATTATTTTATTTATTATTATATCTATTGTTTTTTCCTAATTATTCTATCAAAAAAATTAAAAAATATCAATTATAATTAATTAATATAACTAAATTTAAAAATTATGTTATATTTAAACTTAATAAGAGAACAAAATAGATGAAATAAAGTGATTAAATATTTATGGAGAGTTAAAATCTCTTTATTTTTAGGAACTTAAAACAAAAAAAAAGTATTACAATTTGACATATTTCTATAACTCTATAGAGTTTTTAGATAAAATTAGAGTACTAAAAATTAGGATGCATCATTGACAAAAAAAATAGATACAAATACTTCTACAACATCAACCTATAAAACCATAGACCTCTTTTGTGGAATAGGTGGAGTTAGAAAGGGGTTTGAACTTACCAATAAATTCTCTTGTGTACTCTCAGCAGAAATTGACAAATTTGCCTGTATGACCTATGAACATCTGTTTCATGAGAATCCTTTAAACGATGTGAGCAGTGAAGAGTTTAAAGAAAAGGTTGAAGCATTAGATTATGATGTATTGTTGGCAGGTTTTCCATGTCAGTCCTTTTCCATTGCAGGGGCAAAAAAAGGTTTTGAAGACACGACTAGAGGAACACTTTTTTTTGATGTTGCAGACATACTAAAGCGAACGACACCCAAAGCTTTTTTACTTGAAAATGTAGAGGGACTCTATCGTCATGACAAAGGTAAAACATTTAAAATTATCATAAATACCTTGGTGAATGAATTAAACTATAAAGTAGTTGGGGTGACTAAAAAAGATGGTGTTTTAGAATATGATTCAAAATCATTTTTAAGAAAAACAGTAGACTTTGGACTTCCTCAAAAAAGAACACGAACTTATATTATGGGTTTTAGAGATGACTTAGTTCCTGACAATTATACATTTGATGAGTTGCCAACTAAAAATGAGAAACCTATTTTTAATAATCTCTATGATGTATTAGAAGAGGATGTATCTGCAAAATACTACTTGTCAGAACAGTACATTAAAACACTTGAAAAACATAAGGCTACACATAAAGCAAAAGGAAATGGGTTTGGGTATAAAGTTGTAAATGTTGGAGAGAATCCCATATCGAATACCATTTTAGCAACGGGTGGGTCGGGTAAAGAGAGGAATTTGATTGTTCAAGAGAAGCCAGAGTATTATGGCATGATGTTTGGAAGTAAAAAATCACCCATTAATGAGCAAGGCATTAGAGTAATGACCCCTAGAGAGTGGGCAAGACTGCAAGGGTTTAAAGATTATGCTTTTGTTAAAAATGGGGTTGATACTTTTTCCTTTCCTAAAAATGTTAGTGAAACTCAGCAGTACAAGCAGTTAGGAAATAGTGTCTCTATACCTGTTATAGAAGAGTTAGCTAAATATATGGTTAAGCAGTTAGAGGAGTTTGCGAATTATGGGCTTTAATAAGGGTGAGTGGTCAGAACTCTATACTTTTTTACATCTATTGATAAATCCAAATTTAGAGATAGTTGATGAACACTTGAATTTGATAAACAGTAATACTTTTCAAGTTATGGAGATAAAATTAGAAGACAAAACTCAATATAAAATTCAAAAAGATAAAAATATAACCAAAATCAGAGCTTTAGGAGTTGAAAAAATATATCTTGTTGATGAGTTGAAACAAGAAAAAGATATGTTACTAGATAAGATTTTAAATCATAAAAAATCAAAAGGCTCATTTGAAATCAAAGAGATGAAACCACTTATTGATGACTTGCTTGATGGTCATAAGTTTAAAGGAAAATCTAAAGCCAAGGGCGATTTAGAAGCAGAAGTTTTAGATAGGAAAAGAGGTAGTAATTTTGATTTAAAATATAATATAAAGTCCAGTTTAGGAAGCTCTGCCACACTACTTAATGCTTCAAGTCATACCAATTTCATTTACGAAGTAAGTAATATTGATGACACTCTTATGAAGAAAAACAATGCTATAAAAAGTAGAAAAAAACTCCTAGATAGAGCTAGCTATTTACAAAACAGTGGTGCAAAGATTAATTTTGTAAAACTAGAGAGTGATACTTTTGCTTATAACTTAAAGATGGTAGATTCCAATTTAGACAAGATTTTAGCCGATATGCTCTACCTCTCTTATAAAAATAATGAAAAAGATATTCAAAAACTTATAGCTCTTACGGTTGAGAATGAAGAGGATTATAACTTCTATAAAAAGAAGATTGGTGATTTTGCCAATGCAGTAACCTTTGGAATGAGAGCCAGCGAAACTTGGGATGGTACAAATGAAGTAAACGGTGGCATTATTATAGTTACGAAAACAGGTGAAGTTTATCTGTTAGATTTAATCTATTTTAAAACGGTTGTCGATAAATATTTGATTGACAATATAAAACTAGATAGTCCAAGTTCGACCAGATATAAGATGTTTGAGATTTATAAAGAGAGTGGTAAATACTATTTTAAGTTGAATTTACAGGTTAGGTTTAAGTAGATGAAAATCATCCTAATAAGACACGCAGAAGTAGACATAAATAAAAATAGTTTTGCCTATGCTTTTGAGCTAAAAAAGTGGCTTGATATTTATAATAATGCAGAGATAAAAAAAGATTTTATATCTAAACATGAAATCTCTAATATTTTTGATAGTTCAGATAGAATACTTTGTAGTGGTCTAAAACGCTCTTATGATTCGCTGGCTCTTTATGGTAAAATACCTGATGAAGAAGATGAACTTTTTAACGAAGCAGGGCTACCATTTGCCAATTGGCGTTGGGTGAAGTTACCTCTTTCTTTATGGGCTGTTATTTTTAGGGTTATGTGGCTTTTTGGATATAAAAAGAATGGAGAGTCACTTCAAGAGGCAAAAATAAGAGCCCAAAAAGGGGCTAGTAAATTGGTAGCCTCTTGTGAAAAAGGTACTACAGTTACGCTGCTTGGTCATGGTCTTATGAATAGGCTTATTGCTAAAGAGTTGGTTAAACGAGGGTGGAGTAACCAAGGAAAAATGGGAAGTGCTAATTGGGATTATGGGGTATTTGTGTCTCTTGTACCACAATAGCCAATTGTTGTTTAGTAATAGAAAGCTCTTTACTTAATTGTGTAAGTTTATTAGAATAATTGTTTTCCATCTCTTTTAGTCTTGTTTTTGCTTCTTCTTTGATGGTTTGAGCACCTCTATTTTTTATCTCTGCTTTCATTAGTCTTTTTTTAACTTCTGTGAGTTCTTCTTTAAGAGCATCAATAGTATTCTCATATTTCTTTCTTTCTACTTCTAGTTTTTCAGACCATCTATCATTATTTTCATTTAGATTAAACCTTTGATGTTTATTTAAAAGTTTGTTCTTATACATACCTCTTAAAAACCAACCTATAACTAAGCCAATTAATCCTGCTATTAATAGATATAGTAATATTTGAATCAATAAATAATTCATTATTTCACTCCTTTGATATTTAGTTGCATCTCTTGTACTTCGTTGGTATTTTATAATTAATATTATAACTTAAATAATATAAAACAATATTATTTAATAAAATTAAATACTTATTTTTATAAATATATGTATAATCTAAATTTTAGTTATAATGCTGTCATGAAAAAAACAGTAACAATTTTATTCTTATTGACCCTAATACTTTTGGCAAAAGAGCCTTTTAAACTTCAAGAAGACAAGAGAATAATTACTCATATAGTTGATTTAAAAAAAGATGAGTTAAATTTCTATCTAAAAGATGACAATGGTACGATATTTAAAGAGTTTAAAAATTTAAATAGATGGCTAGAAAAGAAGCATAAAAAGCTACTCTTTGCTATGAATGGTGGAATGTATATGGAGAACTCTATGCCTTTGGGGCTTTATGTTGAAAAAGGGAAGGTCGTACGAAAGACCAATAGAGTAAAAAAAGCATTTGGAAATTTTTATATGCAACCCAATGGAGTCTTTTTTATTACTAAAAAGAATAATGCTTATATTAAAAAAACTACTGATTTTAAATATAAAAAATATATAAAATTTGCCACACAGTCTGGTCCTATGCTTTTGATAAATAGTAAGATACACCCACGTTTTATGAAAGGTTCTAAAAACATTCATATACGGAATGGAGTAGGAGTTTTAGCTGATGGACGGCTTCTTTTTGCTATCTCTAATGAGCTAATAAATTTCTATGATTTTGCAACTTTTTTTAAAAATAATGGTTGTAAAAATGCCCTCTATTTTGATGGTTTCGTTTCAAAAATTTACTTTCCCCCTAAATATGATACTTTTCAGTATAGTACATTTGGGGTGATGATAGGGCAGGTAGAAGATGTTAAAAAGGTTGAAAGTAAAAAGTGAAAAATATAAAATACAAACATGAAAAGATAGAACCATCAAAAGTAGTCTGTATAGGTAGAAACTATGTAGAACATATAGAAGAGTTAGGAAATGAAATTCCTTCTTCTATGGTGGTTTTTAATAAAGCAAACTCAGCTATATCTGATGATCTTTACTATTTTTCAGAACATTGCCGATTTGAAGGAGAAGTTTGTTTTCTTATTCAAGAACATAAAATAGAGGGAGTAGGCTTTGGTTTAGACTTAACTCATGCAGATATTCAAAACCATTTAAAGTCCAAAGGCTTACCTTGGGAGAGAGCAAAATCCTTTGATAATTCTGCGCTGTTTAGTGAGTTTGTACCCATCTGTGCTGACCTAACAACTTTAAAAATGAAGCTTTATATTAATGATGAGCTTATACAGTTTGCTACCTATGACCTTATGATGTATAAGCCTGATATTATGCTTCGTGAAATAGAGAGTTTTATGACTTTAGAAAATGGTGATATTATTATGAGTGGAACACCTAAAGGCGTAGGTACTTATGCTGTAGGAGATAGATTTTTAGGGCAAGTTTTTTCTGGAGATGAACTTTTGGTTGAGGGGTGTTGGGTAGTAAAATAAATTTATTCTTCTATATATATCCTCAATTTAGACACAATATTTGCATATTATTAAATATAAAGTTTAAGAAGGATATTTAATGATAAAGAAATATGTGATAAACTCTTTATTTATTTTAGCATTGCTTACAACAGTACCTTTTATAGTTGAATTGTTTGCTGATAAAATAGAAAAAATTCCATTTATCAATACAAGTAAAGAGACTCCAGCCCCACCTATAGTGAAATCAGCTAGAAAACAGATAGGTAAAACCATTATTTACGACCCTAAATATGTAAGTTTGTCCTATCCAAATGGAGATGTACCTTTGAGTCGTGGTGTATGTACCGATGTAGTCATTCGTGCGTTGCGTGACAGTGCAAAAATAGACTTACAAAAAGAGGTTCATGAAGACATGAAAAAAGCTTTTTCTACCTATCCTAAAATTTGGGGTGCAAAGAGTACGGACAAAAATATTGACCATCGGCGTGTACCAAATTTGAAAAACTATTTTAAACGTAAAGGGTATGCTCTAACTGTAACAAAAAATCCAACAGATTATAAAGCAGGGGACATTGTAACTTGTAAAGTAAAAGGACGACCACATATTATGATAGTCTCATCTAAGCAGACAAGTGATGGAGTACCATTTGTGATTCATAATATTGGCTGGGGTACAAGAGAAAATAATGACCTATTTACCTATGAACTTGATGGGCATTATAGAATAAAGTAAGGTGTACACAATATGACACCTTACTTTATTACCCTCTAATCTTTTGTGTCTCTCTAAGCATTTCACCATAGTTAGAGTCTGAAAGCCCCATCTCTTCAATGGCATTAAGTTGTGTTTTTAGTGAGTGGTCTACAATCTCAATCATCTCATCTAGGTCATCAACAATGGTAATGAGGTCTAAATCGGCTTGATTGATTGTTCCATACTCCATCATGGAAGTCTCCATAAACTCAAAAAGTTTACCCCAATAATCTTTACCTACTAAAATAACAGCAGAAGGGGAACTTTTTTGGGTTTGTATAAGCGTAAGAACTTCAAAAAGTTCATCAAGTGTTCCAAATCCACCTGGCATGGCAATATAGGCTAAGGAGTAGCGAACTAACATCACCTTTCTTACAAAAAAGTAGTCAAACTTTAGTTCTCTGTCAAGGAAAGCATTTCCAGAGGTTTCAAAAGGTAGGTCAATATTTAGACCAATAGATTCAGCATGGGTTGACGCTTTTGCCCCTTTATTTGTAGCCTCCATAATGCCAAATGAACCACCTGTAATTACGCTATATCCGTTGTCTGCTAGTTTTTTACCCACTTCAACAGATTTTTGATAGCTTGGAGTTCCTTCCTTTAGTCTAGCAGAGCCAAATACTGTGACTGCTGCACCTATATCATCTAGTTCATCGTAACCTTTTACAAAGTCAGCCATGATTTTAAAAAGACTCCAGGAGTCCAAGTATATACTGTTTTTATCTCTTATTTTTCTATTCATATTTATATCTTTAATTATTTTATTTGAAGATAGTAGTATATTATTTAACTCTTAAATTACTGGAAGAGTAATATAGAATAATTAAAAAACAAATTAACTAAATAAATTAATCAAAAAATAGTTAATATAAATAAGTATTAAATAGTATAATAACTGTATAAATACATAAGAAATAGGAGTTAATTATGGAAGTAATTGGGCTAATTGTGGTTGTAATAGTTGCAACTTCAATATATATAATTTCAAAGAAAAACAAAAATAGTGATACTAATTCTAATATTAGGTATCAAATTAGTAGCGATATTTAACATATCACTACTCTTCAAATAATCTGCAGATTGACATTTATCAACAAAATATATAACCTTTTTACTATAATACTAAAAAAATAAAAAAGGTTCGCTTCTATGTTATTTATAATCATTAAAACCATTCATCTCTTTGCAGTATTTATCTATGGAGGTTTTCTCATAACTGATAATCTTTTTTTAAATAAAATGCCAAGAACGTTAGATGAAGAGGAGCATAAAAAGGCAAGAGAGTCTTTTATGATGTTTGTTCGAAAAGTTGTTCCCCCTAGTTTGATTGTTGCTGTGTTAACAGGTCTTTATTTAATCTCACAAGTCTTTGGAAATATTGGTGAAGAGGGAATGAGCCATTTTCAGATGATGCTTTCACTTAAAGCATTTTTAGGGATTTGGCTAGGAATTAGAGGTTTTGCACAGGTATATTTAAAAATACAACCTTTAGTTTTTAAAAGCCATGTTTTACCATTTGCTTTTGTGGTTACAATTATTTTCTTATCGCAGTTTATGTATGCTTAATTTACGGTAAAGTAGAGAGGAGAGAAGCTATGCAGCTCCTCCCATTCCTTTTAACGTATTTTCTAAAAAGAGTACTAGTAAAATGAGTAAAGATATTCCTGCAGGTTTGCTATAGAGCTTATTGGCAGTAATATACACAAGTAAAATGGTTGAAGCAGTCATCAGTGCAACATCAAAAGCATGATCTGCAAGTGAGAAATGTAACTCATTTACCAATGCAGAAGAACCAATAACAACGGCTATATTAGCTAGATTAGACCCAATGATATTTCCAATAGCCATTTCAGCTTTACCTTTTAGTGCGGCCGATACGGAGATAATAAGCTCTGGCAAGGAAGTACCAAAACTAATTAAGATAACACCTATAACCCATTCACTAACTCCAAAGCTCTTTGCAATATTTGAAGCAGAATCAACAGCAAAGTGTGCACCCACAATAACAAAAATAAAACCTATTAGAAGGAGGAGTATACTACTTAACCAAGAGAAGTTTTGCTTTAAATTTTCATCTATTTCTTCCATTTCTAAGGCTTGGGCATCTTGAAATAAAAAGAATATATAGGCAACCATAAGCATTAAAAGTAAAACACCATCAATAGTAGAGATAACACCATCTATGCTCATTAGAAGAAAGAATATGACTGGCATCATTGCCCAAATACTATCTTTCGCAAAAAAATCACGGTTACTTTTAAAATGTTTGGTTATTATAAATATTATTGCCAAAACCAGTGTAATATTCATAATATTACTACCAATAGCATTGGCTATTGCCATATCAGCTTTTCCATGTGCACTTGCTGCTATACTTGCTGCCATTTCAGGTAGTGATGTTCCCAAAGCAACAAGCGTTGAACCAATAATAAACTCAGAAATATTAAAACGTAAGGCTATACGCTCACTCTGGTTGATAATAAAATCAGCCCCAAAAATCAGACTACCCATCGCTATAATAAATATAACAAAATCCATTACGACTCCTCTGTTCTTACTATTAAACTTTTTGGAAGATGCAACTCATTTATGAGTGCTTCCTCTTTGTCTCTCATCTCTCCACTGTCTGTTTCATGGTCATACCCTAAAAGGTGAAGCAGACCATGTATAAACAAAAGGGTGAACTCATCCTCTTTGCTATGCCCTAACTCTAAAGCCCGAGCATTAACAAAATCAATAGAGATTACAATCGACCCTAGAGGCATGATATCATCAATCATGATATTATCATTTTCAATTGGAAAACTTAGTACATCGGTTGCTCTATCTTTATCTCTATAACTCTTATTATATTCTTGAATAATATTATTATAGCATATGATTAAGTCAATCTCTCTATTTGTATGTTTTTTCACAATATCTTTTATACATTGTGTGTTTACGGTAAAATTCGTATGATTATCAATATTTAACATAAGAAAATTTTACCCAAAAAGGGGTAAAATACGTTTAAAACTAGGGGAGTTAGAGATGAAAAAAGCCGTATGTATTATATCAGGTGGAATGGACAGTGCTTTAGGAGCTAAAATAGCAAAAGAAGAGGGCTATGAACTGATAGCTTTACATTTTAATTATGGGCAACTTACCGAGAAAAAAGAGCTTGAATCTTTTAGAAATATTACAAAAAAATTAAATTGTATAGAGCGTTATGAGATAGATTTGGACTTTTTTAAGCAGATAGGAGCTTCTGCCTTAACAGACAGTAGCCTAGAAGTCCCAACAGGAGGAGTCGAGTCAGGAGTTCCCATTACTTATGTGCCTTTTAGAAATGGTATTTTTATCTCTATCGCTACAGCTTTAGCTGAAAAACATGGAGCAGAGGCACTGTTCATAGGTGTAGTAGAAGAAGATAGCTCTGGCTATCCTGATTGTCGAGACAGCTACATAAAGTCTATGGAAAAGTCAATAAATTTGGGAACAAAAGATGAGACAAAACTGGCAATAAAAATGCCACTGGTTCACCTGAAAAAGTTTGAAATAGTCCAAAAATCTATAGAGTTAAACGTACCATTAGAAGATACATGGTCATGTTATAAAAACGAAGATAAAGCCTGTGGTGTGTGTGACAGTTGCAGACTGCGTTTAAATGGGTTTGAAAAAGCAGGAGTCAAAGACCCGATTAAATACACGTAGGGTGTAGAC
>JALUMR010000039.1 GCA_027055805.1 Campylobacteraceae bacterium | reverse complement strand
CATGATTTGTAAAGATGGTAAATGTTTTGTTGACTTAAATAGATTTGGTAAAATAGATAAAGTTTCAAAATTTAAGAATAGTGTTTCTAAAACAACTATCGCTGAAGCTGATATTCTTAACAATATGGAACCAGAGATAGATGAGAATACTATTCGTCTTCCTCATGAAAAATATGTAATGAATGCATTAGAAAAAGAAAAGTATGAAGAATCGACTTCTGAGATAGAAGATATAGAGATAAAAGCAATGGATAAGGAAGATTTATTAAATATTCTTGCCGAGATAAATGCAATGGATGAAGAAGATTCTACGCTTCCTGTATCTGATAAATATTGTGACCTTAAAAATGCTAAATATGATAGTGTATCTGATACCTATGAGTGTAGTTAGTTAAAAATTGTGTGAGTAAAAATACTCACACAATGATACATCTTCTCTTTGTAATATTTAAAAACCTTAGCAAAAAGCCAATCCTCACACCTCTTTAGTTAAAATAACACCAAATAATAAAAGTTGAAAAGATTCAACAGTAAAGGATAGATGTGAAACAGTATAACGTTGCTGTCGTTGGTGCGAGTGGAGCTGTTGGTGAAGAGCTTTTTAGAGTTTTAGAAGAACAAAATTTTCCTATTGGAAATTTATTACCTTTGGCATCTGCAAACTCTGCAGGTAATTATATAGAGTTTGCTGGTAAAAAGCATAGAATCGAAGAGTTAACTGAAACAGTATTTGAAAATCGTGGTATAGATATTGCATTCTTCTCTGCTGGTGGTAGTATTTCTGAAAAGTATGCAAAGTATGCTGTAGAATCAGGTGCAGTGGTGATTGATAACACGTCACACTTTAGAATGATGGATGAAGTACCCTTGGTAGTACCAGAAGTTAACCCTGAAGATATTGAGCTTTGGGAAGAGACAGGGATTATCGCTAACCCTAACTGTTCTACCATTCAGATGGTACAACTGCTTAAACCGTTACATGATTTGTATGGTATAAAAAGAGTCGATGTCTCAACGTATCAAGCAACATCAGGAGCAGGGAAAGCAGGAATGGAAGAGTTGGTGCGTCAAATGCAAGACTTCTTTGCTTTTAAACTGGATGAAACAAAAGTAGAAGCCTTTACTCATCAGATAGCTCTAAATGTAATTCCTCATATTGACACACCTCAAGAGAATGGCTATACTAAAGAAGAGATGAAGATGGTACTAGAGACCAATAAGATTATGCATTCAGATTTTGCAGTGAGTGCAACCTGTGTGCGTGTTCCTGTTCTTCGTTCTCATTCTGAGTCGATTACCATTACTTTTGAAGAGGGTGTAGATGTTTCTGTAGAAGAGGCTAGAAAAGTTTTAGCTGAGTTTGAAAATGTTACTCTAGTAGATGACCTAGAAAACAATGAATACCCAATGCCTATGACCTCAACCGATACCGATGAGACTTATGTAGGACGAATTAGAAAAGATTTATATGCGTCAAACATACTTCACCTTTGGGGTGTGGCTGACCAAGTGAGAGTAGGAGCAGCAACAAATGCTGTGCGTATTGCTCAAAAGTGGATAAAGTTAGAGGATTAGTATGAAGTTTATAGAGCATATATTTGAATCAACCCTATGGAACACAAGATTTTTTGTACTTCTTGCAGTTATCTTCTCTATGTTGGGTGGGATTGCACTGTTTATTGTGGCATCAGTTGATATTTGGGGAGTTGTTTCTAATGTTGTAACAACCTATTTAAATCATCTTCATCCAGAGAAGTTTCATGAGGTGATTGTTGGGGGACTGATAGGAGCTGTCGATTTATATTTAATGGCTGTCGTGATGTTCATTTTTGGTTTTGGACTTTATGAGCTTTTCATTTCAGAGATAGATGTGGCTAAAAAGCAAGGTGCATCAAAAATCTTAGAGATTCATTCACTCGATGAACTCAAGGACAAATTAGGTAAAGTAATCGTTATGGTATTGGTGGTAAACTTTTTCCAACGGGTACTTTTCACAACATACAACGGAGCATTAGACTTAGTATATTTTGCTATTTCTATTTTGGCTCTGGCTGTAGCATTATATTTTTTACATAAAGGTGGTGACCATTAATGAGTAATAGTAAAATTTTTGTAGACGCATGTCTAGGTAAAGAGACCCCATACACTCCCGTATGGATGATGAGACAGGCAGGGCGATATTTACCTGAATATAAGGCAGTTAGAGCCGAGGCAGGGAATTTTTTAAACCTCTGTCATGACCCTAAAAAAGCAGCTGAAGTAACCCTGCAACCACTAGACATTGTGGGTGTTGATGCAGCGATTCTCTTTTCAGATATTTTAGTAATTCCAGATGAGATGGGAATGGATTTAGAGTTTATAAAAGGTTTTGGACCAAAGTTTAACGACCCCATAGAGAGTCAAGAAGATTTAGACAGACTCATAGGAGGAGAAGAGGCAGCGAGTAAACTTACTTATGTTTATGAGACTATTAAACTTCTTAGAACTCAGCTTGATGAGCGTGATGATAACATTGCTCTTATTGGTTTCTGTGGGGCTCCTTGGACATTGGCTACCTATATGATAGAGGGGCAAGGAACCAAAACCTATAACATTTGTAAAAAGATGATGTACTCAAACCCTGAACTTTTACATAATATTTTACACGAAGTAACCCAAGTTGTAAAATACTACATGGAAAAACAGATAGAGTCAGGAATAGATGTAGTACAAATCTTTGATAGCTGGGCAGCAGCGATTGAACCTGGTATGTACGATGAGTTTTCATGGAAATATATGGTTGAGATAGCAGATTATTTAAAATCTAAATATCCAAACACACCTATTATTATGTTTCCAAAAGGTATTCCTGCATTTATAGAGCAAGGGAAAGTTTATGGAAACTTTGATGTTTTCGGTGTGGATTGGGGAACGCCAATGGCACTTGCCAAAGAGAAACTAGGAGACAAATATGTTCTTCAAGGAAATATGGAGCCATGTAGACTCTACTCAAAAGAGGCAACGACTGAGTGTGTTGAGTCAATTGCTAAAACCATGAAAGATGGAAGACACATCTTTAACTTAGGTCACGGAATACTTCCTGATGTGCCTGTTGAGAATGCTATTCACTTTGTTAAAGAGTGTCAAAGAGCTTCAAAAAGAGATTAATAAATCTCTTTTCACTAATAAATCTCTTTCACGCGACCAACATCACCACCTATAAGGCGTACTTTAATGCCATGTGGGTGCTTTGGTGATTTGGTCAAAATATCCCTAACCGTTCCTGTTGTAATGTACCCAGAACTTTGGTCTTCTTTTAGAACTATGCCTACTGCTAGACCAGATTTGATGTTTCTTCTAAGTGTTCCGTCCATGGAGTTTTCCTTGTTTACTAAATTTTATTTTTGAAAGTTTAGCATAAAAATATTTTTTTAGGAATAAGAGAATGTAGGAGGCTAAAGGAGAGGTACAACTTAATTGTACCTCTTAAAAAAGATTAGTCTTCAATACTTCTACTGTTACTAGCTTGAACTGGTCTGTTATTATTCATACCAATCTCTTTATGCATAGCAGCAATCTGTGCAGCTGAAGCCGTTTGTGGTTGCTTCAGTACAAACCAGTTAACTTGTTGGCTACATGGTGGTGTAGTAAGTGACCCCATAAAGTGGTAGTAATCTCTTTTTGGTGGCATAACCACATCTAAATACTCTTTTGTAAGCTCAAGTTTAGCCTCTTGATGTTTTTCTAATGGAAAACTTTTTACTATTTTATTTAGTGTTGGATTCTCTGTACCCTCTTGGAACATTACAGCGATAACAGCCAATTTACCATCTTTAGTTGCATGAACAAAGTGTGCTTCTAAAGGAAACTCTTGTCCATTTACATGGTTTTCACTTGGTGTATGGAAGTGAAACTGTTTTAATTCATACGCTTCACCATTAATAGTCAAGGTATCTCCACCTTTAATATTTACTTGAACAGTATGACCATTGTTAATGATACTTTTTGAACCTTGACCATAGTTAATGTTAAGAGGAGCCAACTCAATATCTTTAGTAGCTACAACATCAATCGGTGACTGTTGTTTACCTTCTGAACACATATTGAACTTATCATCTAGTGTACTCCAGTGGCTAGGTCCTACATCTCCTGCATAACCCCAATGTTTATGGTGAGCAGTTGCATGTTCAGTTGCCTCATGTGAGACTTCTTTTTGTTCTTGACTACAAGCTGTAAGCAAAATAGATGCTAAAGCAATGGCTGTATAGGTTGTAATTTTCTTCATGATATTCCTTAGTATAATATAAACTATATTGTATCAAAAGTATTGATAGTAAATTAATTAAAGTGAATATTTAATTTATGAACTTAAAGTATATGTGTAGATTTGTAATTCATATATGAAAGTGATATAATACTCAAAAATGATTTTTTTATAAAAATTTTATAGAAAGTGGATAAATGAATATTATATTTGGACCTGTAAACTCCAGACGTTTTGGAAAGTCTTTAGGTATTGACTTAAGTCCTTCTAAAAAACAGTGTAACTTTGATTGTCTCTATTGCGAACTTGACCCTGCTAAAACCATGGGTGCGTATGAAGATGTAATTTCGGTAGAGGAGATAATGGAAGCTTTAAATAGCTCATTGCAAAATTATCAAGACATTGATGCTTTAACTGTTACAGCCAATGGTGAGCCGACACTTTACCCCTACTTGTCAGAATTAATGGATGAAATAAATAAGGTAAAAGGTTCGATAAAAACACTAATACTTTCTAATGCAGCGAAAATAGATGATGAGAAGACTCAAGAAGCCTTGATGAAGTTTGATACTGTAAAACTTTCACTTGACTGTGCCACAGGGCGTTGCTTAAAACGTTTAGATAGGTCACATGAGGGAATAGATGTAGAGAAGATAAAAGAGGGTATGTTAAGGTTCAAGGAGAAATTTAGAAATCCACTTATTATAGAAATTCTTATGGTTAAAACCATTAATGATGGTGATGAAGAGATAGAGGCATTAAATAAGTTCTTGTTAAAGTTAAAACCAACACGTATAGACATAGGAACCATAGATAGACCACCTGCTTATAAAGTAGAAGCTTTAACTTATGAAGCGTTACGAGAAATTTCCTTGAAGTTTGATAGTTCTTTACCTGTTTATATAGCATCACGTAAAAAAGTAGAGAAAAAACCGTCAACTTATACTTCTGAAGATATTTTAGAGACTTTAAAAAAGAGACCATTGACACAAGAAGATATTGATGTGCTGTTTGATAGTAAAAGTAAAGAAAAATTTCAAGTTTTGGTGAATGATAGAAAAATAGATAAACTTGATTGTGGGGGGTATAATTTTTATATATCACGAAAAGATATAGAGTCATCGGGTTAATATATACTTTTTATTTGACAAAAAGATAAAAACTCTTGACATCAAAGGGTTTTTTGTCTATAATCGCACTCCAATTTAATTGGTATATGTTCCGAATTAGCTCAGCGGTAGAGTAGGTGACTGTTAATCACTTGGTCGCTGGTTCGAATCCAGCATTCGGAGCCATAATTAAAGTTGACTTCAGCAGTTGGCTCATGAGATTAGTCTCATTATATCTTTTAAATTTACTTCATATTTGTTCCGAATTAGCTCAGCGGTAGAGTAGGTGACTGTTAATCACTTGGTCGCTGGTTCGAATCCAGCATTCGGAGCCACCTTTCATTTCAATTTTAAAAACAAATTATTTTATTGTAGTTTTGACCATGTTAAATGTCAAATTTTGGGTTAAGAAATAAAAGATAAAAAATTATATTAAAATAGTTCGGGTGTAAACACGCCGATTCCGAAAATGCAGATGGCATATAAGGAACCGATGGCTTTAGCCTCGTCAGCAGTTCAAAAGCTTAATCAAAATGTAAAACAGAATAAACATCTGCATCTATTCCGTCACGTCCTTTTAAAAAGTCCAGTTCGGCTATGAAACAAGCTTCTACACAGTTGGCTCCTACTTTATTTATGAGCGAGGCTGCTGCTTTGGCTGTTCCTCCTGTTGCGATGAGGTCATCTATAAGGAGTACTCTTGCATCTTCTTTTGGAAAGGCATCTATATGTACTTCTACTTCATCGAAACCATACTCTAATGTATATTTCTCTGAAACAGTAGTGTAGGGGAGTTTCCCTTTTTTTCTAATGGGAACAAAGCCTATGTTTAATCTATCTGCTAAGATAGCTCCAAAGATAAAACCACGAGCGTCTATTCCTGCAACATAGTCTAAGTTATAACTTTTATAACGTCTTTCTATATGATTCATAAGTGTGCTAAAAGCTTCTGGATTGTTTAAAATGGTGGTGATATCTTTAAAGACAATTCCTGATTTTGGAAAATCTGGAATATCTCTAATGCTATCCTCTATAATTTTTTTATCTTCTGTTGTTAATGTTGACATATTTACTCTTTAAATTTTTTTGTGTCTGTTAGTATAACAAAAGTCAACCAATTTTAAGACCATTTGGGTAAAATCGCATCTTAAAATAGAGGTCGCAAAAATGACAAAAAAAAGAGTACTTGTAAAGTTTTCTGGTGAAGCGTTGGCTGGTGAAAATGGCTATGGCATCGACACTCAAATATTGCATTTTATTTCGCAAGAGATTAAATCATTAATTGATAACAACATTGAAGTGGGTGTTGTTATTGGTGGTGGAAATATTATACGTGGTGTTTCTGCTGCTGCTGATGGTGTAATTAAAAGAACCTCTGGTGATTATATGGGAATGTTGGCAACGGCCATTAATGGAATTGCACTTCAAGAGGCATTTGAACATGCAGGATTAGATGCACGTCTGCTTTCAGCTATTGACATGCAAGAGATTGGTGAGTCATTTATTGTGCGTCGTGCCAAGCGTCACTTAGAAAAAGGTCGTGTGGTTGTCTTTGCTGGTGGTACTGGGAATCCTTATTTTACTACCGATACCGCAGCGACATTAAGAGCTTCTGAAATATGTGCAGAGGTTATTATAAAAGCTACAAAAGTAGATGGTATTTATGACCGAGACCCAAATAAGTTTGAAGATGCTGTAAAATTACAGAGTATCACTTATGATGAAGCATTAGAAGATAGCATCAAAGTGATGGATGATACTTCCATTGCATTAGCAAAAGATAACGGTTTACCAATTATCGTTTGTAACATGTTTGAAAAAGGAAATTTACTAAAAATAGTTCAGGGTGATAGAAGTTTATGTTCTATTGTCGAAAATAAGTCGTAAGACAAAAATTAATTTATTAGGAAAAAATATGAAGATAGAAAAGTTAACAGCACAAGCGTTAGAGAGAGTTGATTTTGATAGATATTTGTTGGCGTCAGCAGTAGGTAAAAGAGCCAATGAAATAGCAAATGGTGCTTCACCTTTAGTTGATATGGATCCTAAAATTGAAAAATTTGCTGACATTGCTTTGGTTGAGATTGCAGAAGGTAAAATAGAAATTAGTTGCGAAGGGTAAACAATTGGAGGCTTTATTAAAAAAAGCACGTCATATTACTACTGTAGAAGAAGCCCAAGAGCTTCTTTACAGCTATCATAAAACTCATTCCCCCCTTTTTGTAAAAGCTTTAAATTTAGCAAAAGAAGCACATGTTCATCAGACACGTAAAAGTGGTGAGCCATATATTATTCACCCCATACTTGTAGCAGCTATTACAGCACTTATTTCCAATGATGAAGCGATGGTTATTGCCGCACTTTTACATGATGTTGTGGAAGATACCGATTACCTTATTGGTGATATTTCTGAAATGTTTGGAAAAGATATTGCTTTTATGGTTGAAGGGTTGACAAAGATTGATGTTATTCGTGATATTGAGCTGATTCCGTCTACCTCTAATGAGAAACTTTTTACCTCTGCACTGACCTTTAGGAAGATGCTACTCTCTTCCATAAAAGATGTACGTGTTTTGGTTGTAAAATTATGTGATAGATTACACAATATGACAACACTTGATGCGTTGTCTCTTGAAAAACAGCTAAGAATATCAGAAGAGACCATGGTTGTTTATGCTCCTATTGCCCATAGATTAGGTATCTCTCAACTTAAAAACCGTTTGGAAGATTTGAGCTTTTATTACATCTATCCTGATGCTTATAAAAGTATAGATGACTACATCGTTGGTAACAGACAGAACCTTCACCTCAAACTAAATGTTTTTGTAAACAAAATTAATGAGCTAATGAAAGAGAATGGTTTTTTAGAAGGGCAGTATGAAGTATTTGGACGTGTAAAGCACTACTACTCTATGTATCAGAAAATGCAAAGAAAAGGGATAGGAATTGATGAAATCTTAGACCTTATTGCTATTCGTATTTTGGTTAAAGATGACATAGACTGTTATAAGGTTTTAGGTTCACTTCATCTGAACTATAAACCTATTATTTCACGTTTTAAAGACTACATCACCCTACCTAAAGAGAATGGATACAGTACCATTCATACCACACTTTTTAATGATGAAGGCATTGTAGAAGCACAGATTCGTACTTTTGAAATGCATAAAACAGCAGAGTTTGGAATAGCAGCTCACTGGAAATACAAAGATGGTCGAGAAAACAATAAAGAGTCAAAAAGTACAGTTAATTTAGGATGGCTTGAAAGTTTACAGTACCAAAATGAATCGGTCGAAGAGAATTATGCTCTTGCTAAAGGTGACCTTTTTGTGGAAGACATTTCGGTCTATTCTCCTATGGGTGAACACTTTACCTTACCTCGTGATTCGGTTGCTTTAGATTTTGCCTATGCCATTCACTCTGAAATAGGAAATAAAGCCATTTCAGCGTTAGTAAACAAACGTAAAGTGTCACTTTTAACGACTTTGAAAAATGGTGATTTTGTAAGAATTATTACCGATAAAAATGCCAATGTTCGTTGTTCTTGGATAGATACGGTCATGACATCAAAAGCAAAAGATGGTATAAAAAATGCTTGTAATTATAAGATTAAAGAGTGTAATCACTGGGCAGCACTTAATATCTTAACCGAGTTGACAGCTGTTAACCGTGATGATATTGAGATGTTGTTTGACTCTTGTGAGATTAAAGAACAAGCCTATAAATTGACCTCTAATCGTGAGATATACAAAGAGGTTTTAGACAAGTTTATAGAGAAATCTTCATTGATTCCTAAAGATTTTGTCTATCCTACTGAAACCATAGAAGAGCATTTTAGGTTTATAGGAAATCAAGAGATAAAAAGTGTAGAGTTTGACTACTGCTGTCACCCTAAAATGGGAGATGAAATAGTTGCCTTTACGCAAGAGGGTAAAGTAACCATTCACCATAAGCTTTGTAGAGAAGCGTATAAGCTAATGAAAGCGAAAAATCCAATGACTTTTGTAAGCTGGGTCAATGAAAAATCATCCAGATACCAGTTAATAATATCGCTTCAAAACCGTAAAGGAGTCTTGGCTGAACTGCTACATAAGTTGGCAAGTTTGGACTTGAATGTACTGAGTATTGAATTGGGTATTCATAGTTCAGAGAGTGCAGAGTTTTGTAAACTAGAGGTTGAAACAAAAGAGCAAAACGCTAAAAAACTTCAAGAGAAATTGAGTAAAAAGCTTAAACTTATAGAGATGATAAGTTTAAACGATGCCTATAAAAAATAAAAGAGGGAATGAAGATGTCAAATAATAATATTAAAATAGCATTAGACGAAATCAGTAGAGGGACTGCTGAGATTATAGATATGGAACGTATAGAAAAACTGGTAACAAAGTTTTATGAAACGGGAGAGACCTATACTGTTAAAGCTGGTTTTGATCCAACAGGTGCTGACCTACATGTGGGACACGCTGTTCTCTTTCATAAACTGAGTGTTTTTCAGAAACATGGAGCAATTATTCAGCTTCTAATTGGTGACTTTACAGCGACCATTGGTGACCCAACAGGTAAGAGTGAGACTCGAAAAGTACTTGATAGAGAGACCATTGTTGCCAATGCACAGACCTATCAAGACCAACTTTTTTTACTTTTAGATGAGTCTAAAACAGAAGTGGTCTGGAATGCAACTTGGTTAGAAAAATTGGGGGCAAGAGGTATGGTTGAGTTAACGACTACCTATAATGTCGCGAGAATGCTAGAGCGTGATGATTTTGAAAAACGTTATAAATCTGGACAGAGTATCTCTATTTCAGAATTTATCTACCCACTTTTACAAGGTTACGACTCCGTTGCTCTAAAATCAGATATAGAAATAGGTGGAACTGACCAGAAGTTTAACCTACTTATGGGTAGACACCTTCAACGTGTTTATAACATAGGGAAAGAACAAGCAGTTCTTATGATGCCTATTTTAGAGGGTCTTGATGGGGTTCAGAAGATGAGTAAGTCTCTAAATAACTACATTGGTATTACCGATGCTCCAAAAGAGATTTACGGAAAGACACTCTCTATTTCCGATGAGTTAATGTGGCGATACTATGACCTTTTGAGTGAGAACTCTTTAGAAGAGATAGAAAAGATAAAAAATGATGTTGCAAATGGAGACCTACACCCTAAAAAAGCTAAAGAAAATTTGGCTTTAGAGCTAACTGCTAGATTTTATAATGAAGAGTCTGCTACTATGGCTAAGAGTGAGTTTGATAACGTTTTTAAATCAAATAAAATACCTACGGATATAGAAGAGTTTGAGATGGAAGAGGGCATTTGGATATGTAAAGCATTGGTTGATGCTAAAATAGAGCCATCTACTTCCCAAGCTAGAAGAGATATTAAGCAAGGTGGAGTTCGAGTGAATCAAGAGAAGGTATCTGATGATAAACTAAACTTGACAGCTGGGGAATATACCCTTCAAGTAGGTAAACGAAAATTTGCAAAAGTAAAGGTAAAGCAGTGGAATTAAAATCTTTTAAAATTGGAAAACATACCATAGAAAAACCTATTATCCAAGGTGGTATGGGTGTTGGTATCTCTTGGGATCAATTGGCAGGAACCGTGAGCTTAGAGGGTGGTCTTGGTGTTATATCAGCTGTAGGCACAGGAATTTATAACAACAGAGAATTTTCTAAAAAAACAGTGAAAACACGACCTCATACAGAAGTTAACTTTTATTCAAAAGATGCTTTGGTACAAATTTTTAAAAATGCACGAAAAATCTGTGGAGAGAGACCTTTGGCAGCCAATGTTCTTTATGCAGAGAGTGGTTATGACCAAACAGTAAAAGATGCTTGTGAAGCAGGAGCTGACATGATTATTACAGGAGCTGGGCTTCCTTTAACCATGCCAGAGGCGGCTAAAGATTATCCTAATGTTGCCTTAATTCCTATTGTCTCTACGGCAAAAGCACTACGTATTTTATGTAGACGTTGGAAAAAAACACACAATAGATTACCTGATGCAGTCATTGTTGAGGGTCCTTTAAGTGGTGGACATCAAGGGTTTAAATATGATGAGTGTTTCTTTCCTGAAAACCAACTGGAAGAGATTTTACCACCTGTTGTAGAAGAGGCTAAAAATTGGGGTTCTATGCCAGTGATTGCAGCTGGTGGTGTATGGGACCATAACGATATTGTTAAAATGATGGAGCTTGGAGCTGATGCTGTACAAATGGGTACACGATTTATAGGTACAATTGAATGTGATGCAAGTCAAGTGATGAAAGAGATAATCATAGAAGCAAATGAAGAGGACATTAAACTCTTTAAGTCACCTGTTGGTTATCCTGCACGTGGTGTTAAAAGTCAGCTTCATGACAATATTGAAGCTGGAACAGCACCTAAAATTGCATGTATATCAAATTGTGTTGCACCTTGTAATCGAGGAGTTGAAGCTAAAGTTGTGGGTTATTGTATTGCTGATAGACTCAGTGATGCTTACGATGGAATCAAAGAGAGTGGACTCTTCTTTACAGGTGCTAATGGTTATAAACTCAAAGAGATTATAACCGTCAAAGAACTTATGGAGAAGCTGATGCATGGAGAAGACAATTCTTAACAAAACAATTACATACAAATATTTAATATCGCTATTTTTACTACTTTTTTTTACCAATTTACTTTTTGCAGGGAATAACTTTGTAAAAAGTGAAATAAGTAAAGGGGAGTTAAATTTATATTTTACTTCTGATATAGAGAGAGTAACTTATTTTACTTTGCCTGATGCAGATGGAGTTACAAAATACATTTATGATGTTTATGGAGGAGTTCTTCCTCCAAATAAAGGAATATCTAAGCATACGTTTAGAACAGTAGAGTCATTTCGTATGGGTCAAAACTCTCCCACAAAGTTACGTATTGTTATTCGTTCCAAACAAAAATTTGCTGAAAATCATATTTATAATGGTAACTGTTTGACGATTCCATTAATTCATAATGGTAAAAAAAGTAGTAAAGTTACTAAACTTGTTAAGAGTTCAAGAAAAGCATATACTATTGTTATAGATGCTGGGCATGGAGGAAAAGATACTGGTGCTTCTTGTTGTGAAGTGAAAAAAGAGAAAGAAGTTACACTCTCTGTCTCATTAAAACTTAAGAATATTTTAGAAAACAAGGGTTTTAAAGTTTTTATGACCAGAGACGATGATACTTTTGTACCTCTTCCTAGCCGAACAGAGTTTGCCAATAAGAAAAAAGCAGATATTTTTATATCTATTCATGCCAATGCTGCACCTAAAAAGAGTCTTGATAATGTTTTTGAAGGTATAGAGATTTACTACTTATCTCCTGCTAAAACACAAAGAGCCAAAGATGCAGCAATCAAAGAGAATGCTGTTATGTTTGAGGGTAAAGATAAGTACAGTACTAATGAATATTTATCTTTGCTTAGTCGAGAAAAAATAACAGAGTCACATAAACTTGGTTTAGATGTTAGTAAAATGATGCTTTCAAATGTACGTAACTCTTTTGGAAAAGTCTCAGATGGTGGAGTAAAACCTGCCAATTTTTGGGTACTTGTAGGGGCTCAAATGCCAGCTATTTTAGTAGAAACTGGTTATATTACACACCCAAAAGAAGGTGATAATCTGATGGATTTTTACTATAAAAAT
>JALUMR010000038.1 GCA_027055805.1 Campylobacteraceae bacterium | reverse complement strand
GATGGTAACACAGTTCAAGCTTACTTGACTGTACCCTTTTCACTTTAATTAGTGAGTTATAAGCATAAACTAAAACTTATGCTTATTTGACCTTTAGCACGTCATGAAACTGCTTTGTAATTTTCACATTTTCTTAAAAATATCCTACAAGTTTTACATCTTGTAGGATGATTTATACTTCTTAGTTTTTATTCTTTTCTATAATATTTTCTATAATATGATTGTTCGGTGTTACCGAACCTACAGGCTCTTCCAATGCACCTGCAATCTCAGTCTCTTCCATCTTAATCCCCTCTGGAACAGTATCACTATAGATATTGACAGCACACTGTTTAAAGTTAGGTTCAAACGATTTAGGGTCAAAGTCAGCAATCGTTACGTTGTTTATCATCTGTTCTGCAAAGTGAAAAGGTACAAAACAGTCACCCTCTCGCACCACTTCGGTTACTTTTACGATTAACTTTTCAACTGAACCACGGGTTGAACCTATTTTGATTCTGTCACCACTTTTTACTTTTAACTTCTTGGCATCTTTGGGGTTTAGCTCTACCCACGCTTCAGGGGCAAGGTCATTAAGCAATCCAATGCTTTTTGTTTTTGTTCTAGTGTGCCACTGCTCAACCGTTCGACCTGTATTAAGGTTTAGAGGGAAGTTAGGATTACAACTCTCACTTAAAGGCTTCCAGTCAACAGGAAGAAGCTTTGCTTTCCCATCATCGGTAGGACACTCAAACCCCTCGGTATAGAGTCGTTTTTTACCCTCAGGATACTCCTCGTTACAAGGCCATTGGATTCCTCCTAGCTCTTCTATTTTTTCATAAGACATCGAAGAGTAGTCACAAAGTTGACCAGCACTTACACGTTTTATCTCTTCAAAAATATCACGACTTGTTTTAAAATCTTTAAAGAGCAGTTCATGTTTACCCTCAAAGTGTTTCGAGAACTCTATAACTATATTTGCATCGCTCATGGTTTTACCCAAAGGTTCAACAGCTCTCTTCGCGTAGTTACAACGTCGCTCTGAGTTGGTGTAGGTTCCCTCTTTTTCAGACCATGTAGCAGCTGAAAAAATGACATCGGCTTCTTCTGCTGTTTCGCTCATAAAGGCATCTTGAACAACCAAAATATCAAGCTTTTCTAATGCTCGTCTCAATTGGTTTTGGTCAGGGTAGCTTACCAAAGGATTGGTCGCTGTTACCCATAGGGCTTTAATCTCCCCTTTGTCAATCGCATCAATAATCTGAGGATAAGCGTAACCACGAGCAGTAGGAATAAGCTCTGTAGGCACATTAATAATGTCAGCAAACACAGCTCTGTCGGTGTCAGATGCATAGTTTCTGTACCCAGGAATCGAGCTTGTAAATCCAAACTCACGTGTTCCCATGGCGTTACATTGACCTGTAATAGAAAAAGGACTCGCCCCCTCTTTTCCAAGGTTACCCGTAATCAGTGCCAAGTTACAAATGGCACTTACTGTATCGGTTCCAATAGAGCTTTGATTTACCCCCATTGTCCATGCACTCATCGCCTTGTCTGCTGTGGCATAAACTTTTGCCAAACGGTACAACTCTTTAACCTCTATGCCTGTAATGTGTGCTACCTCTTGTGGTGGATAGTTAGCCATAATGTGTTTTTTAAACTCCAAACCACCAGAGGTTCGCTCTTTTATAAACTTCTCATCTTCCCAACCCTGCTCAAAGATGATGTAGCACAAGCCATTAAGCAGTGCCAAATCGGAACGAGGAGCAAGAGGTACAAATATGTCTGCCATATTTGCAGTCTTTGAGTGACGAGGGTCAACCACGATAATGGTTGGTTTCTTACCTGTTATCTTCTTATTTTTAGCAATATGAAGCTTTAAAATCGGGTGATTATCGGCAATATTTGCCCCAATAAGCATGATAACATCGGCATGAGAGAAATCTTCATAACTTGCAGGTGGGCCATCTGAACCAAAACTCTGTTTGTAGCCCATAACAGCTGAAGCCATACATAAAGTGGTGTTTCCATCATAGTTATTGGTCTCTAAACCAAGCTGAACAAACTTACCCAAAGTGTAGAAATCTTCGGTTAAAAACTGCCCAGTTGAGATACACGCAACAGCCCCTTTACCATATTTGGCTTGAATATCTTGAAACTTTTTAGCCGTATGAGCAAAGGCTTCGTCCCACTCTACAGCTTGAAGTTTTCCATCTTTACGAATCATTGGCGTGGTTACACGGTTGTCTGAGTCTACCATCTCATGTTCGGTCAAGCCCTTAGGACAGAGTGTTCCCTTACTCACAGGGTGAGCAGGGTCACCTTTGGTGTAGACAGGTCGCCCATCTTTGACCCCAATGTAGAGCCCACAGCCCACACCACAGTAACCACAAGTACTACGCACCCACTCATCTGGTGTTTTAAAGTTTGAGATTTTACCAAATTTGGCATCATCTGCTTTTTTGTACTTATCGGTCTTTATGTCTGTACCGAGAAAGTTTTTTATTTTATTTAACATATTATCTCCTATCCTCTCTGATTTCCAGCAAAAAAGTTCCCTGCTAAGCCTAAAGGAACAACTGTTCTATAAAACAAGTAACGACCTGCCAACTCACTTACTAATGCTCCTAGTGTCGCTACAATAAGTGTAGTAATCGCCAAACCAATGAGTCCACTAGCAGTAAAGAGTATTGCCAATAGTGGTAATGCCAAAGCAAAGCCAATTAGGCTATAGAGTCTAAATTTTTTTATTTGACCAAAGTGCTCTGTAAGCAGTATTCGTGTTCTGTTTAACTGATAGTACAGAGAACCCTCTTTATCTAAGTGACGATAAAACATCACCTCTTCATAAACAATTAATACTTGTGCCATTCCTGAAAGCAGTGCTACAGCTAACAATACGATTGCTCCACTTGCTCCATTGGTAACAAGTAGTATCATAGCAATGAGTAAAAAACCAATATAACCTGAACCAAAAAATCTTTTAGTTGTGGAGACTCTATTCCATGATGGTCTGGCTCGTACACGATAAATCATCGACTGTGCGTAAATACCAAAGATTCCCATGGCTAAAGTAATTGCCATAACCAAAAGAAGTAAAAAGCCTTTTATCTCTAAAAAGTACATTCCTGCAACTACTGATGCTAAACCTGTAAAGGCACCCAATGCAATAGCTTCACGACTTAGCCAAGAGGTTCGCCAATTTTTCATGGCTGTCATAGCCATAATTGGGCGACCTAAATGCAGAGCCGAAAGTGGCAGACCAATAGCTGAGGGGATAAACGCCATAATTGCCATGCCCAATGTTGGCTCAGGTAAATTAAAGCCTAGTGAGAACAACAGTTGACCTAAAAAAAGTGCTAAAAATGCACCTAATGAGACTTGTGTTAAAACCGTCATAAAAACCAAAGGCAACTCTGCATGAGCTGGTTTAAGCAGTCGTTCATCGGCAGGTTTGTACTCGGGCATGTTTTCAGGCAAGGTATAACGTGTGGTTGGTTTGGTAATAGAAACATCAGGTAGATGAGGTGCAACGCCCTCTTTTTCCATACCGTATTTTATCCACTCCTCTTTGTGTACCACTTCTATCTCAATGGCTCCTGCAGGACAGGCTTGAACACAGGCAGGGGTTTCGCCCACGGCTAGTTTATCGTGACACATATCACACTTGGTTACAATTCCTCTATCGTAATTCATAACAGGTACTTCATATGGACAGTTCCATGTACAGTATTGACAGCCTATACAGCTGTCATCATCGTGCCAAACTATACCGTTGTTTTCAAACTTTACATAGGAGTTGGTAGGACAACCACGCAGACACTCGGGGTCAATACAGTGGTTGCACGACATGGAGTTAAAGAGTTGTGAAACTTCAGGAAAAACGCCACCCTCCATCTCACCTACACGTCTCCATTTAACATCAGCTGGGTTGTTTTGAAGCTCATTACAAGCAGCCTCACAACAGTGACAGCCCACACAAGCAGTTGCATCAAAGTGAAAACGGTACTGTTCACCCTCTTTTAGTTCAGGTACATCTATACTATAGTTACCACACTGCATTCCTGTTTGGGCTTTGTGGTTGATGAAGCTGTCTAGTGGTGTTGAATTTTCCATGTTAAACTCCTTTTAACTGAACCAAAAGCTCTGAAAAAACAGCTGCTCTTGTTTTTTTATCGTTATCGGTCATCATGTAGATAACTTCACTTAATTTTGCAGGAACTTTTGGGTTTAGTTTGGTCACTTCGTCACGTTTTATTTTACGTGCTTGTACCAATACTGGTTCAAAATCTTCAACAGCTACATAACGCTTTTCATCGGTTAAAAGTTTAAAGAGTTTAAGTCCAAAATCAAAAAGCTCAAAATTCTCTTTTTTAAAGGTTTTTGGTGCTTTGTCAAGTTCAAATATGATGTCAAGTCCCAACTTCTCATTTAAAATATAGTTGATTTTGGTAAAAAAACCTATGGCTTGAAATGAGTAGTTAGCATGGAGGTATCTCTCTTCAAAGCTTTCAAAAGTTTCCCCTCTGTTTTTTAGTTTGTTATAGGTCTTTAACAGATATTTTACATGATGTTTTGCTTCAGTAATCGGTAACGATTTATGTAAAACATGTGCCTCTTTTGCTTCACGGGTTATTTTACCCCCTAAGAAGATATGCACACCATCGACACGCTTACCTTCATCATCTTTAGCTTTACATCCTTCAAACCCTATGTCGGCAATACCATGAACACCACACCCTTTTGGACAAGCTGACCAGTTCATACGTACCATCCCACTCTCTATAGGGATTTCAGAGTTTAAAAAATCAGCCATTGCTATGGCATCAGGTTTATTTGGGATAACTCCAAAACTACAAGTTTGTGTACCTGCACAGGCTATCATGTCGTTAAAATAGATGTTGTTAAACTTATTGTACTTTGTAAAAATAGTAGTTGATTCAAAGGCATCTAAGGCTGATTTGTCAATGTCAACCACATAAACATTTTGGTCATAGGTTAAACGCAAATTACCCGAACCAAAACCTTTGGCTCTTTGTGCTAAGGTTATGAGGTCTGTACCTGAAAAGATTCCCGATGGCACAATAATTTTATGCGCATATTTTCCATTTCGTTGTAGTACTCTGTTTGAACCCATGGCAATGTTTTGCGACTGAACCAATGTTTGACCAGCAGGAGCAAATGTTCTCCCTGCTTTTTCTTCAACAGCTTTGACAAAAGCTTCTACGCCTACATCTTGGAGTAAGAAGTGTAGACGGTTTTTGTTTCTGTTGTCACGGTATCCAAACGCTTTAAATGTCTCTAGTAGAGCCATAAAAAAAGTAGAGACTTCATCGACAGCCACAAATCTGTTGGCATCTTTTGCTTGTACTCCAACCCTTGCACCTAAGTAGATGTTAAATCCAAACTCTCCCTCTCTGTTTGCGAGTACAAAACAGCAGTCGTGACCAAAGATGTTACAAGCGTTTGACATGGAACCTGTAATTCCTGTGTTAAACTTACGAGGAAGAGCTGAAATCCACTCGACTTTTTCTAAGAAGCTTGATTGAAGCTCCTCTACGATTGGTTTTACATCTATAACATTATCAAAGGCAATCCCCTCTAGTGGGTCAGCAACGATGTTTCTAGGGTTGTCAACACCTGTTTGAAAAGTAGTAATTCCTACCTCATGAAGTGATTGAAGTACGTTAGCAATATCTTCTATCTGTAAGTAACGAAGTTCAATTTGCATACGGGTAGTTATGTCGATGTAGTCATTTCCATATTTTTTAGCTACTTCACCAATACGTACAGCTTGTTCGTTGTTGAGCTGACCAATAGGTATACGAACACGTAACATAAAATCTTCACCTTTATCAAAAAGACCAAAACATTTTAAAAAGTAAGCAGAGTCCTCTTTTGCTAACCCCTCATATCCACCTGCAGCAATGGCTTCTAATTTTGCATGAACATCCATGGGCATTTTTAGAGCTTTGGTTGCTTCTACTTTGTTTTGTTTTTTATTTCTTTTTTCAAATGCTTCTGCTAAAACTGACATTCTAATCCTTGGAGTTGTTTTCTACTAAATTATAGTAAAGTATCTAAAATAATGGTTAAGATTGCTGTATATTATTTAGACAATTATTATATTAAAATTAATCTATTTTAATAAATGTCTATAAATAAAACAGTTAATATCACTATATTTAATAAAACTGTATATTTTTTAATCAATATAAATATCATTTATTGATATAAATCAATAAAATTTGTTGAATAAAATCATAAAATGTATTACTTTTAGTAAACTATGTTAAATAATATTCTTTATTAAAATATTTATAAATAAAAAGGAGAGAGAAATGAACTTTTCAAGCTCATTAGAGTTATTGGCCTTTCATAATGTTGCATATACTATTTATGCCTTTATGATTATCTCGGTCATTGCATGGTTTGCATACAATTTGACACGTGAAGAGAAAGCAAAGTCAATTGTACGTATACCATTTTACACCTACATTGGATTTTTAGTAGTTATGGGGGTTGGACACCATATCTTTACCTATAATACCATTCCTTGGGTATCACAAGATATTA
The DNA here is from genome assembly GCA_027055805.1 of Campylobacteraceae bacterium. Classification (GTDB taxonomy): domain Bacteria; phylum Campylobacterota; class Campylobacteria; order Campylobacterales; family Sulfurovaceae; genus UBA1140. The sequence continues at coordinate 6,538 of JALUMR010000038.1, read as the reverse complement.
CACGGCATGATATTACCCCAGATGCCAGTTATAAATTTGAGGTGGGAAAACATAAATGGATTAATATGCCTAAACATGTAACTGTTCAGTGTGGTCAAACCATTGAGTTTGATGTACAAAGTCGTGACTTGGTTTATGGTTTTGGTCTATTTAGACAAGATGGAACTCTGGCAATGCAGATGCAAGTTAACCCTGGAACAGATGTAAATGGTATCTTAGACTCTAACGATATTTTATGGACATTTAACCATAATGGTTTATTTGATGTTGTGAGTACAGAGTATTCTGGACCTGACGCGTATGACCGTGAGACAGGAGAAGACTTAATGAAAGTTAAAAAATGGCTCACCGTTGTCGGCTGTAAAGAAGATGGAGGTAAAAAATAATGAGTATAATGAACAATTTAATGAATGGTACAAATTTTGACCACAAAAGCTTAAATGCCTTACAAAAGGTAACACTAAGAGCTGTGGTCATGAGTTTTCTCTTTTTTGGTTTGGTAGCGATTGAGGGAATGATTATGAGACTTGTACAAGCTCATGCACCTATTCCTGACCAATTTTCACACCCAGAACACTACTTTTCTATTATGACGGTACACCCTATTGTAGGGATTTTTGGCTCAACCTATCAGTTAGTTTTTGCTGCGTTTATGTTTCTAGTTCCTTTTTTAACTAAAAAACCTCTATATAGTATTAAACTTGCTAATGCAGTTTGGTTACTTATTACTATTGGTACGGCTTTAGCATGGTTGTCTGCATTTTTTACAGGCTATGCTCCACTCTATACACTCTATTGGCCTTTACCTGCTGATACTACACAGTTCTCTGTATTTGGTGGTATTGTATTTATTGTTGGTGTAGCGTTAATTATGGTGGGAACATTAGGATTTATCTACAATATCTATGCTACTATCTTCCAAAGAGTAGGTGTACATAAAGATAAAACAACCAAAGAGCTTCTTATTAGTGGATTTGGTATTGATGGTATGTTAAACCTTTGGAACAAACTTAGAGGAAAACAACCTTACACTAAAGAACCTGCTTTAGCACTTCCTGTAGTTGCTATCTTCCGTGGTACAGTAGATACATTCTTAGATGCAATTGTTATTTTGAGTGCTGGTATTTTGGTTTTAGTTTACCTACTATTTGATGCAAGTGGACACCCTTTAAATGTTGGTGCTGTAGATGCTCTTCTTTACAAAAACTACTTCTGGTGGGGTCTTGACCTTGTGGCTGATGGTTTGGTTCTTATATATGTTGCTGGTTCATGGTACTTACTTGCTACGCTTATTACAGGTCAAAAACTCTTTATGGAAAATGTTGCTCGTGCAGCGTTAATGTTAGAACTTCTTGTCTCATGGATGGTATGGTCTCATCACCTTCTAGCTGACCAAGGTCAACCAGAGATGATGAAACTTATCTCAGGAGAGATGGTAACAGCATTTGAGCTTCTTACTCAAGGGTTAGCACTCTTTATTACACTAGTGACACTCTGGAAAGCCAGACCTCTTAAAATGACACCAGAGTTGGCATACTTACTTGCAGGACTTATTGGATTTGGTCTTGCTGTTCCTGCAGCTATTATTCAAGCAGATATGGGAATGAACAGAATTTTACACAATACCCAGTGGATTATCTTTGCTCATGTTCATATTGCACTTATTGTAGGGCTTTACATGACACTCTACTCTGCTGTGTATGTACTTTGGCCAATTGTTACTAACAATACTCGAATGTTCTCTAAAAAACTTACATGGACACACTTCTGGCTCTACCTTGTAGGTGGTGTGGGTATGGGTGCTTTTGCAGGTATGGCAGGACTCGATGGAATGCTTCGTCGACACCTCTATATTCATGGAGAGTTTAATACCTATATGATACTTGCTGCCATTTGTGGAACAATGGTTCTTGTGGCATGGTTCTTGTTCTTATTTAACATTGTTATGAGTGTTGGAATTAAGGGACTTATTGGTATCTTCTTACCTGCTGAAGATAAAACAGCTTCGTATGGTATTGAGCCTGAAACAATAGCAGAGAACCATAAGGTTTAAATTTTAAATGGTGCGATTGTTATCGCACCCTCGTAGGTGTGACACGGTCACACCTACGGTTCATATGTCTATAAAGGAAAGTTTTGATACACCTAAAACGCGTAGCCAACGAAATAAAAAATATTGGTTTGTATGATTTAGTTTTACAAGATGTTCAGAAAATAGTAGGAACAACAAAAGTAACTGAAGACCAAATCCTAGAAATCATAAATACTCATCCTCAAATTTTAGAGGATTATGAGCAGATAAATGTAGAGTATAACCTTAGTAATATTCATATAAGAGATATAGATTTAACCCAAGTAGATGAGTCATGTAAAAAAGAGGCAAGTGAAATCAACAGTAACTTAGCTCACTTAAGAAAAATAGAGCCATACACACTTGACTTTGAGCAGAGTTCTACTTTGGTTATTATCTTCTCTATTGAGTTCTTCGTTCTCTTTTCAGTACAATATTTTATTGTTTTAATGGATTTAAAAGAGTGGCAGATTCTTATCTATTCTCTTTTTGCTTCATCTATTGCTGTAGCCTATTGGTATGCTAAAAAAGTGCAAAAAAAATATGCCGTCAACAGTAAAATATATGAAGAGAAGTATGCCCAAACGGTAGAGATGATAGACAAACTTCAAGAGCAAGGGTGCATTGAAAAGTCTGATTTAATTATTGAAAGGTGTGAAGAGCATGTCTAAGCCTATTGCAGTAAGTTATATTTGGAACAGAGAAAATATAGAAAAGCTCTTTGAAGCCTCCTATAAGTATCAGTTTGAAAATTCTCGTAAACGCTATATTGGGTGGTTTTTTATTGCCCTTATGCAGTATGGTATTGTAGTTGCTCTTAAAAAAGAGGCATTTGCTATTTTACTCTTTACTACCATTGTACTTTTCTATTGGTACTATGGTAAAAAATGGATAGCCTATAGACGTGCTAAAAAATCTTTTGAAGCGTCAGAATTTAAAGACAAAGAGATTAAACTAACTGTTGATAAAAATGGATTTGAACTCATTACTCCCATATTTGAGCATTGGAGTTGGAATGAGATAGATGAAGTGGTAAGTCTGGGTGATGATATTATGCTCTATAAATGTCCAAACTTTCACTATATACCTGCTTCTGGATTTTCATCTATGGAAGAGAAAAATCGTTTTAAAAGATTGGCTAAAGTGAAAGGAAAATTAAAATAATGGACTATTTTTATATAGGCATGGTTTCACTTTTTGTTATTGCCCTACTTGTTGTAGGCTTTGTTATGGACAAAGAGGATGTAGATAATCGAGATGATTAAAAATTAATCATAACATTTTTTAGCATTATATATATTATATGTTATAATTATAGTGTCACTCTAAACCCAAAGAGTGGCTAAGTTTGTAGGGTAGCTTACTATTTTAGTGAGTGAATGTCTCCTCCTTAGAAGTGTAGCTACCTACTTTTCTTCTTATTTATTCATTGCTTAAAAATTAATCATAAAATTGTACAAAAAATAAAAACTTTCTATTATAATTCTCATAACAAAAACAAAACAGGAGTTAATTATGGCAGGATTTAAGGAACTAAAAGGACAAGGACATTGGCCAACGCTTATGGCAGCATTTTTATACTTTGACTTTTCATTTATGGTATGGACATTGTTAGGGTCTATTAGTACAGAGATTGGCGAGTCATTGGCTGCAACAGGGTTTGCAATGTCAGCAGGAGAGAAGGCGACACTACTTGCTATTCCTGTACTTTCAGGAGCGTTACTTAGAATTCTTCTTGGTTTTGGGGTAGATAAATTTGGACCTAAAAAGACAGCTATTATGGCTCAACTTATTGTTATTTCGGTTCTATTTTATGGGTTCTTTAGGGGGGCAAACATCACTTACAATGAACTTTTAGTTATAGCACTTGGTCTTGGTTTTGCAGGAGCTTCCTTTGCTGTGGCACTTCCACAAGCAGGGCAATGGTATCCACCTAAACTTCAAGGAGTTGTTCTTGGTATTGCAGGTGCTGGTAATATTGGTGTGGTTGTTGACTTTGTCTTTGCTCCTAAAATTGCAGAAATTTGGGGTTGGGAAGCTGTCTTTTTAGTTGGTGGATCACTCTCTTTTATTGTCCTTTTTACCTATATGCTTATGGCAAAAGATGCACCTGCTGATATCTATACAGCACGTCCTAAAAAACTGAAAGATTACGGTAAACTAATGAAAGACAAAGATACATGGTGGTTTGCACTCTTTTATGCAGTTAGTTTTGGTGGATTTGTTGGGTTTGCCAATTACATGAAAGTTTATCTTATGAGTACCTACCAAGTTGATATGTCAGCTATTGGTGTAGATTGGTTCAATGAGCCAAATGTTAAAGTCATTGCAGGGTACTTTGGAGCTTTAACCATTTTTGCAGGGGCAATTTTGCGACCAATAGGTGGTGGTTTGGCTGATAAAATTGGTGGAGTTAAGTCGCTTTATGTTTTCTTTGGAGCTGTTATGGCATTGGCATTGATTACTGCTTTTGTGGCACTTCCATTTTGGGGAGCTATTTTTGTTCTTTTCTTAATCATGGCAAACTTAGGTATGGCAAATGGAGCTGTTTTCCAACTTGTTCCACAACGTTTTGGTAAAGATATTGGAATCATGACAGGACTTATTGGTGCAGCAGGTGGAATTGGTGGGTTTGCACTCATTAAAACCCTTGGTTGGTCAAAAGGTGCTTTTGATGGTTACTCGGTAGGGTTTATGATTTTTGCAGGGATTCTTTTAGTGGCTATTGTTGGTATTTCAATGGTTAAAACTCGATGGAGAACCACTTGGGGTGTTCAGGCAGGTGGACGGATTTAAAATATAAATACGTAGGTTTGATACGATAGAAACCTATGTATTTCTACATACTCTTTACACAAAACTTTTGTTATGATGTCTCTTATTCATAACAAAAGGATTTACTTATGACAAAAATACTTCTTCTCTTAACCCTTTCCATCTCACTTTACGCAAAGAGTCAAACCATTGTTTTTGGAGCAGGATGTTTTTGGGGTGTTGAAAAACATTTTGAGAACTTAAAGGGTGTCATATCTGCAAAGGCTGGTTATGCTGGTGGAAGCTATGAAAATCCTACTTATAAAATGGTACTTAAACATAGAAATGATAGTACTAAACTTACCAATTATACAGAATCTGTAGAAGTGGTTTATGATGATAGTAAAATAAGCACAGAAACTCTCATCAAATCTTTTTGGGAACTGCATGACCCCACCCAAGGTAACCGACAAGGAAATGATAGAGGAAATAACTATCGTTCTGCTCTTTACTACTCTAATGATGAACAGAAATTGGTAGCCGAGTCAACAAAAGAGGTCTATCAAAAGTTACTAACCAAAGTAGGTTATGGAGCGATTACTACTGAAATAAAGGCTTTAGATAAGTTCTATGATGCAGAGGAGTATCATCAGAACTATTTAGAAAAAAATCCAAATGGCTACTGCCCCAACCACTCAACAGGTGTTAAATTTGTTAACATTGATACTCACAAAAAGAGTATTAGCCCACTAAAAGGAAAAGAGATAGTGGTGATAGATGCTGAACACTGTCCTTTTTGTGAAAAGTTTAGAAAGAATGTAAGTAAAAACTATAAAGGAACTATTCCTTTGAGAACAGCCAAAGAAGATGAACTCAAAGGTTTTAAACTAAGTTCTAAAATAGCAGGAACACCAACCATCCTATTTATAGAAGATGGAAAAGAGGTTCATTCTTATACAGGTTATATGGATGAAAAAACTTTTTACAAGGCAGTTGGAGAGTTTAAACTTGGCTCTGATAGTGAGGCTTTTGATGTAGCCTTTAATCAACATACTGATGGTCGTTTTTGTAAGCAATATGCAGAGTTTAAAAACACAGGAGATGGGGTCTTTATAGATAAAATTTCAGGTGATGTTCTTTTTGATACCAAAGAGCGATTTAACTCAGGCTCGGGATGGCTTAGCTTCTTTAAAGCTGTAGAGGGGTCAACCATAGAGAAAGAGGACAACAGTTTGGGGATGAAAAGAGTAGAAATTATTGCTAAAAAATCAGGAGCCCATTTGGGGCATGTTTTTGACGATGCACCCAATGGAAAACAACGATTTTGCATTAATGCTACAGTGTTGGAGTTTGTACCTAGAGATGAAATAACACCTTAGATTATTAATTATCACTCTCATCTATTCTACAATAGGGTCAATAACCACTGCTGGATTTTCTTCTACTGGAATCTCTTCAATTATTTCAACAGTAGGTTTAACTTCAGTAACAGTGGTAACCGTATCATCTACAGCAGGTAAAACTTCTACTTTTTCTACTGGAGCATCGACAGGAACAGGGTCAACAACTACTAGAGGAGTTTCATCTTTCTTAATTTTGTCTATTTGGACTAAATCTACTTTAGGTTTTACTTCTGTGACAAGTTTTGCTTTATTATCAACCACAGGTAAAACTTCAACTTTTAGTTCATCATTTTTTACATTTAACTTATTA
>JALUMR010000037.1 GCA_027055805.1 Campylobacteraceae bacterium | reverse complement strand
AGTGTTTTTGCTGCCTGTGTTCCAGAATAGTCAAATTCACAAGCCTGTCCAATAACAATTGGACCAGAGCCGATAAGTAAAATAGTTTTTATGTCAGTGCGTTTTGGCATGTAGAAGTACCCTTATTTTTAATTTGGGGATTATACTAAAAAGGTACTTAGGAACACCAATGAAACAGTGGCGAAAAATAGTTAACTATCGTTCTTCTCAATACGTAAAGTATTCTTTTCATAAGTGCCAAGTATTTTAACTTTCTTAGCATACTTTTCCAATTCACCTATAGCATTTTTTACCGACTCACTCTCTAATGAACCATCTACATCTATATGGAAGTGACTCTCTTCAAGTTTTCCAAGAGGAATGTAACTCTCTATTTTTAAGATATTTACATCATTTTGGGCAAAGCCACCCAAAGCTTTGTAAAGTGCAGAAGAGATATTTTTTACTTTAAATATCATAGAAGTAACATAGGCTTTATCTTTTTTAAAAACCATATCTTTTCTATTAGCCAGTACTATAAAACGTGTAAAATTATCTTTTTGGTCTTGAATGTTCTCTTTTAAAATTTTTAAACCATAAGTTTTAGCAGCCAAAGAAGAAGCAACAGCAGAAAGAGACTTATCTTTAAGCTTTGCCACCTCTCTTGCTGAACCAGCAGTATCAAACTGAGCAACCTGCTTGATACCAAGTTCATTGAGTCCATTACGACACTGAGCCAAGCCTTGGGGATGAGAATAAGCATAAACAATATCATCTAAATTACTATCTTTTGTACCCAAAAGACAATGTTCTATTTTTTGATAATGTTCACCTACTATTTGTAACTTCATATTGGGGAGCAATCCATAGAACTCATCTACCCTTCCAGCTGTTTTATTTTCTATAGGTATTAAAGCGTAATCTACATTGCCCTCTTCTACCATCTCCATAGCATCTTCAAATGTCTCACTAGCACAACACATAACATTGTCACCAAAATAGTTCAAACATGCCAAATGAGAATATGCCCCTGCAATACCTTGATAGGATACTTTTGTAATCTCAAACATTTCAGCCTCCTTATTCCTCTTAAAATTACTCTTTAATATATGTATGTAATTTTAATTGAACAATACAAAAAATAACAGAAAAAAATAATATTAATTTTTTATTTTAAGGTCGATAGACCCTAACATTTTCTCTCTCCTCGGAGTCTCTCAAATACTGAGCATGAAGCTGACTCATAACTCCTTTTTCACAATAGAGCAAATACTCTTTGTCTTGTGGAAGCTTTTTAAAATCTGTTTTTAGTTTATAAAATGGTATGTTTAAGGTCTCATAAGAAGTCTCTATAGTCTCCTCTTCACCTCTAATATCTATCACTACATAATCTCCACTATCTAAACTACTTATTACTTCTATAGGTGCAGACTCTGTAATATCATCTATAATATCATCAACATAAATACTTTTGGCATCTGTGACAGCTTGGTCTAAAACCTCATAATTAAATCGTTTTGCCTCTCTCTCCATACGCTTAAACGAACCATGCGTAATAGGATTTTTAGAGATAACACCACAATACTCTGGCATATTTTCTGCAAAACGTCGTGTTCCTATGTCGTTGGCGATGTTTATAATATCTGGTTTATTCATCGTAGCCAAAGGGCGAATAATAAGCATGTTACTCGCTTGGTCAATAAGTGCTAAATTACGCAGGGTTTGGCTAGAGACTTGGGCTATAGATTCACCTGTTAGCAGTGCATCTATCTCCATCTCTTTTGCTATTTTCTCAGCTGCCATAAGCATAAGACGTTTAAGTGTTACACCCATATAGGTTTCAGGAGTTGAGCGAAAAATTTCAGTCAAGACATCATCAAAAGGTACAGAGATAAACTTCACACGGTGAGAAGCTCCAAACTTTGACCATAAAAAGTAAGAGACCTGTTTTACCCCTATCTCATGAGCTATTCCACCCAAATTAAAGAAGATAAAATGTGTCTTTATCCCTCGTTTCATGGTTAAATAAGAGGCAACAGTAGAGTCAAAACCACCTGACATAAGTGACAAAATATCCCCTTGTGTTCCTATAGGGTAACCACCTAATGCCATGTATTTGTTTGTAATAATATTAAGCTGATTATTAATAAGTTCTATACGTATTGTAGTTTCAGGATGGTGTAAATCAACCCCTTTGGCTTTTGAATGTGCCAACAGATAACCACCTACCGTTCGTTCTATCTCTGAAGAGTTAAAAGGATGTTTACCCGAACGTTTACAACGTACTACAAAAGTTTTTCCTTCTAACTCATCAGAAACTATTTTACCAACCTGCACTTTTATCTCGTCAATGGTTTCCATGTTATCAAATTGTAACGCCTCTAACACTTGCTCTATTCCTGAGGTATTTAGAAGTATATTTTTTACTTTTTTTACCTGCTCTATAGGTGTGACCACTTCTATTTTGTCTGAGAATTTTTTAACCTGCACCTCATCTTCAAGCTCTTCAAAAAGTTTTAATAAGTTGTTATAGAGTTGCCCTACCATCTGTTTTTTTGCAGAAGAGCCTTTAACCATGATTTCGGGGAAGAATTTTAAGATAAATTTTTGAGTTGTTATTGAAGATTGCACAGAGTATTGCCTTGTTGTTTAATGGGTAAAATTATAGCAGAAGAGGGTTAAAATGAATGGGTCATACATACATTTAATACTCTTATAGTATACTAACACCATAGAGTTTTCCCAAAAAGTAAACTCTATAAACCAATAAAAACAAGGATATATAATGGCTGAATGGCGTAAAGTAGCAAAAGTAATGGCATTAGGTGATGGACACGTAAGTCAAAAAGAAGTTGAAATTCTTAGAGAAGTTATTCTTAAAGATGAAAAAATCTCTAAAAGTGAAATTGATTTTTTACAAGAGATAAAAGCAGAATCTAAATCGTCAGTAAAACTTTTAGATGAATTGATTGCAGATTGCGAAAAGCTTATTAAATAATTCCTATTACTACAAACTATTAAAACTTTCATTATCTTTTATAATAATTAGATAATGAAAGTTCCCCTTTTACTTAGCAAAAATTTTAAAAAAATCTCTCATATGAGTATTACATTAAACTCAATTTTCAACATCATTTCACAAATAATTAACAAAAGAATGCTATGATGAATAGTAGAAATAAATACAAAAAGGATTTAAAATGAAAAAAGTATTAATAAGTTCTATAATAATAGGCTTGACTCTATTAACAACAGGATGTGCGCCAAAAGGCTATGCCCAATCAACTGTAGGTGAAACTATGAATGTAGAACCAGGAGTTGTTCAATCGGTCAGACAAGTACAAGTCAATAACAATGGTGTAGGTAATACACTAGGTGGTGTGGTTGGTTCTGTAGCTGGAGGAGTTGCAGGTAATCACGTAGGTGGTGGTTCTGGTCGAGATGTTGCCACAGTAGCTGGTGCTGCAATCGGTAGTGTACTAGGAGGTATTGCTGGTAATAATATGGATAACCAATATGGTCAAGAGATTGTTGTCAAACTAAACAGTGGAAAAACGGTAGCTACTGTACTTAGAATCAATGGTTCAGCTGCCATGGTACGCCCTGGTCAAGCTGTCAATGTTTTCTTTTCAAATGCAGGTGGCATTAGCAATATCGTCCCTCGATAACTAAAAGAGTACTCAAAAGAGTACTCTTTTTACCTCAAACTTTCATTTTTTACATATTTGCATAACTCCAAGCACTTAATTTATCTCTATGTTATTCTTTAATATTTTACTAAAATGTGTAAATAATTCAAACACAATAAAATATTATTTAATTTATTATAATACAAGGAATAATTAATATTTTTTATGTATAATAATTATAAATAAAATCACATTTAAGGAGCTTTAATGAGCCAACAAGAGAAAAACAGTTACATAGAGATGATTTGTAATGCTATTCAATCATATAATGGTTTTACTACATCAGAAAAAGAGTTTGCACAGAACAACATGCATAATTGGATAGACAATACAGGTTCACTTAATAATTTAATAGAGAAGTTTTCAGAGATATCTTTAGATATTAAACCTTTTATTCAAGAGAAAAAGTTAGCTTACGCATAAAATTTCTTTTTTGAGAGTAGATTAAATACTCTCAAAAACCACTAAGACTCTTTTTTCTTAAACTTCACAAGATAAGGTTTAAGCAAAAACCATCCTAAAAATCCCCATAAAACCAGTGTAGAGAGTAAGGCTAAAATAGTTGCTTCTTCATGCATATGCACCAACGATAGAGGGTCAATATTTGATGCTACAAAAAGATAGTCTAAGACCAAACCAAATAAAATACTTCCTATAATAATACTCCCTAAATAGATATAGAGTGAGCGTGTTCCTAACATTTTTTTTACCACACCCATGGTCACTGTATTGGTTGCTGGTCCAGCCGATAAAAAGACAAAAGCTGCTCCTGCTGAAACACCTGAGAGCATTAATCCTGCTGCAATAGGTAGAGATGCCGTTGCACAAACATACATGGGTACGGCAATAACTATAACTATGAGATAAGACAACCATGAATATTCAATAAGAATTTCACTCAAATTAGATGGAATGGCTATGGTGATTAAAGCACCAAGAATCAAACCCCAAAACAGAGGTTTAGCAATGTCCCCTAGTAAGGTTACAAAAGCATATTTAAACGCACGAGTCAATGAAAAACTTTTTTTCGCCACTGTACCTGTACTACAACATGAAACAGCATCTTTATCTTTTTGTTTAAAAATAGGAGTTACACCTAAGATAGGAGAGGATATTGTAAATTTTGGAACTTGAGGCTTTTCATCTTTATCAAAAAGATTGGTCAATATACCAGCTATCATGGCAATTATCATTGACGTAATAGCTCGATAAAGGGTAAATAGCCAACCAAATATACCATAGGTAGCTAAGATAGAATCTACACCTGTAATAGGCGTTGAGATAAGAAAAGAGAGCGTAGCCCCTTTACTCGCCCCTGATTTTTTAATACTTGTTGCCAAAGGAATAACTCCACAAGAGCAAACAGGAAGAGGAATACCAAAAAGTGTTGACTTTATAACTGACCAAATATTCTCTTTTCCCAAATGCTTGGTTACCAAAGTCTCAGGAACTACTTCATGTAAAACTCCTGCAAAAAGTAATCCAAAAAGTATGTAAGGTGCCATTGCATTACTTAAATTAATAATCGCATCTATAAAAAGTGTTACATATTCCATCATCTATTCCTTATCTTTTTTTATTCAAGTTTAGAAATCTAATTTAACCCCAAAAGTATAATTTTGACTATCTAACTCAGACGATTTAACATCACCTATATTATCAAACTTATTTCCATAATCTGTATAACCTACAAATAGAGAAACAAAATCATTATAACTATAATTTACTTCTAATCCATAGGTGAAGTTGGTAGAAGAGTCTGTAACTGTTTCTAATGTATCTTTAACGGTAAAGTCACCATCTGTTTTTATTAACCCTGCTTTCGGTGTCACAGAGAAAGAAGGTGTTAAAGGTAAAGTGTACGTTGCAAAAAGTCCATAACGACTAATATCTTCTTTTGAAAACTCTGGATGCTCTGAAACATTTTTACTATACTCCAAACGGAGTCCAACCATTGTAAATAGACCTGTTTCAATAAATGCTGTACCTATATCTGCATCTTTATCACCTTTTGAATACCCTGCACCAACTTGTACTAGCGTACCTGCTGAAAGTAAACTACCTGCACATAATAAACTTAATACTATTTTTTTCATATTATATATCCTTATATTAAAATTAATTTAATGTAGATAATACTCTTTAGTCAATGAACGTTTGCTTGATTGTATAGATTAAATTTTAATTAGATGTAGTTTAATAATATAAGAAGAATGAAAAAACACATAATACCAAAAATAGTATTATGTATTATGAAGTGGGGGAAAGCTAAAGCTTAGCTACAACCACAACCTGTACCACAAGATTCACCTTCTGGCTGATGACCACCAACTATACCAGTTGTAATTTCATCTTCAGTCGCTTCTCTAGCAGAAAGAACCTTTACAGAAAACATTAAATCTTTACCAGCCAATGGGTGGTTAAAATCAATATTTACTTCTGTATCAGTAAATGATTTAACAGTTACTTGAACAGTTTCACCATTTTCACCTTGACCATAAAGAGTTAAACCATCTTTAAGCTCAACACCTTCAAATTGCTCAATAGGAAGAGTTTGTAATGCCTCTGCATTATACTCACCATAAGCTTTTTCTGCTGGAACCATAATATCACCAGACTCATCTGGATTCATACCACACAATGCCTCTTCAAGACCAGGAATAATCTGACCTTTACCCATAATAAACTCTAATGGTTCACCTGAACCTTTATTGCTATCTACAATATCAGCTGTTCCAGCTTCTTTTACTTCGTACTCAATACCTACAACACAATTTTCATTTTTAATTGTCATAGAATCTCCTATTATTTAAATTTCCAACATCATAGCAAATCAAACTTTATTGTTACTTATTATTTTCTTATTCGCTTTTTAGCGATAGATGCAGCACGTGTTTTTGGATAGGTATCAATGACATATTCAAAAAAGCTATTTGCCTGTTCATGTTCACCACTTTTTGCCAAAGAGATGGCTGTATGCAAATAAAGAACTGGCATATAGTTTGCCTTATCATAAAGAGATGCACTCTCTTTATAATGAGCGACTGCTGTTTCATAATTAAATGTATAGTATGCTATTTCTGCCAAATAGTAATTTGAAGCAGCTGGTTTATATCCTGCTGCTAATGCTTTTTCAAAATGCTCCTTAGCCGCACCATAACTACGTTGAGAGAAAAGCTGAACACCTTTTCTATAGATGTCGGCAGAGTTACCACTAACTTGAGGCGTATTTATTTGACTACCCAAGTTAGAAGAACCACGGTTTGTTTCCCGTAATCTACTTCCTGCCAATGCTTCCTTTAGCTGTTCTTGTGTTACATAAGTATTATTAATCTTATCAAGCATCTGCCCCATCTCCAACATGAGATTATAGGACTTATTTGCATCATCATCTTGTTGACTAGCTTTTTCAGCCATAGCAACTCGCTCTTTTAGCTCAACAATCTCTTTATTTTGCCCTTCAATAATGCTAAGAAGCCCATCCATTTTACGCTGTTGCTCATTAACTTTATTTAAAAGTCTCTGTAGTGCATTTTTATTATTAAGTACGGTTTGTTCTGTCTCTGTTAGTCCATAAGGTTCTTCAGAGTTTATATCTCCAGCACCATAAACTGAAGGTTCATAAGCATAGAGAAAGGAAGCCATACTTATGGTTCCAAGTAAAACTACTTTTTTTAGATATCGCATCTATTGCCTCCTTTATTGAGAAACTTTAAATTCAACACGTCTATTTTTAGAGTAACACTCGGCTGATGTACTCGATGTACAAGCTGGTGAACTTTCACCCATACTCATTAAAGAGATACTATCTGCATTAGTTCCACTTGAAACCATAGCATCTTTTGCTGCTTTTGCTCTTCTTAATCCTAAAGCATAGTTATACTCATCTGATCCTGTCGCATCACAATGACCTTCTATCTTTATATTTTGTCCTCTTAGCAAATTTGCATTGTTAGAAATAATAGGTAGCTTTTCAGAAGTAATGGTATATTGGTCAACACCAAAGTATACATTTTGTACACCACTAGAACCGTCTCCTCCATAACTTCCATTACCATAGCCTTTTGAACCATCTGCATATCCACCACCATTGATTCCATTTCCGTTTCCATAACCATTCGTAGCATTGGCACCATTATTACCATAATTACCATTTCCATACGGGTCTACATTATCATAATGTCCAGTATTGTCTTCATAATCTTCAGTAGTTACTGTAGTATATTCACCATTTCCATTTGTAGCATTTGCACTGTCATATATACCATTATCTACTTGTCCTGTTGTTGTAGGATCAAGATTTTTCTTTTGTGCACATCCTGTCATAAGGAGTGTAATTGTCGCTGCTGCTAATACTAGTTTTCTTGTTGTCATATTTATCCCTTTTTAAATAAATTTACCAATCAATTGATTGTATTTTTCCACCCTGCATGTTAAAGAGTGCACTCTGATTTGTTGCTAAGTTTAAGTAACCTATAGAATTGCTTCCACCATTTGTCTTAATATACAGTATTACTTTACCATCTGTTGAGAAACGTGGAAGTTTATTCTTACCATTAGAGGTTAATGGTCTAACGTAAGAACTACTTGCTGAACCCAAATAAACATTATTGGCTCCACCCTCTTTTACAGTATAAAGTAGGTTATGTCCAAAAGCATCACATGAGCTGTTATTGTTACCATAATGTGCTGCTTTAGAAACTGAACTAGAACCAATAGACTTAGTATAAATATTTGCTCGTCCTGTTCTATCAGAGACAAATGCTATACGACTTTCATCAGCTAGATACTTTCCATTAACATCAATTCCTCTAAAAGTTGTTAGACGTTTTTTAGAACCTGAATTGACATCCATCTCATAAATGTCTGGTTGTCCATTGGGTGCCATGGTTAATAAAACTTTAGACCCATCAGCACTCACATCAGAAGCCACCAACATACCTTGTGAAGTAGCTATCTTTTCGCGAGAACCAGAACTCATACTCACTTTATATAAAGTAGGTAAAGCTTCATTATATGAGGTATAGTAAAAAGCTGACTGACTAGGATTTGCCCATTTTGGAAACAAGTTTAACCCTCCACGTACAAGGACCGAAGAGAAACTTAGAGTATAATCTGCAATCCAAATCTCACTTTTTCTTGAACTTGTATATTTAGAGAAGATGATATTACGTTTCATCCATGAAATATCATCGTAACCCAAAGCACTGTTTATCTCTACAATAGCATTATGTGCCAAAAATGGAAAACGTGCTTCACTATTAACACTGTAATTATTTTGGTACATAACATTGTTGTCTGCAACACGTACCAACTTAACTTTCAGGTTTGTTCCACTGCTGTTGTATGCATACTTTAGTAGATACTCTCTATCGTGTAACTCTACAGGAAGCATTCCATCAGTAAATGGTGCTCTCTTTAACGTTTCATCCACAACAAAGTGTCCACTCATTTTTAGGTCATTTAACAACAACTTAAACATTTTAGGATGATTTGACGAAGCTCCAGCTGTAGCTGTATCTTCCACCAATGAAAGTGTCGCCTTTGAATCAACATCTTTTTCTATATTTAACACTGCATCAAATGAATAAAGATTCAATGTTAAAAGAAAAAATAGTATATATCTCATATAAGTCCCTTGTATTAAAATTATAAACTTTTCGTTTAATCGAATTTTTACATCTTATTGTAGAATAATTGTACTAATGTAACGTTTATTAATATATTAACTATATTATGTTAAAGTCAAAACTACACAATTTATAATATATTATTAACATAAACAGTACAGATTCAAACAATGAAAATAAAAATAGTAAAAAAAATTTTCTAACGTTATTTATATTATTAAAGTTTTGACTGTTATAATCGCTAAAACTTAAAATGGGAATTTTCAATGAAATATATTTTTTTACTACTGACCCCTCTGCTACTCTTTTCTAAAGTTCACTACGCAAAAGTAGAACCTTTTGAGAGTATTACTCTAAAATCTGCGGTATCAGCACAAGTGACAGAAGCCAAACTAAAGTTAGAAGGGACAAATATTTTATCTAAGACCATTATTCAACTTGATGATAAACTTGATAAAATCAAATTAGCCTCTAGTAAAAGTTCTCTCAAGCTTATCAACAATATGATAAAGACCAATAACAATATACTCTCATCACTGGCTTCATCTTTAGAGAGACAAAAAGGCTACTACAACCGTATTTCAAGCATTGGTTCAGCTTCTAAAACACAAAAGGACAATGCTTTCTATGGCTACACCAATGCTAAAACACAATACTTCTCAACCAAAGAGAAAATAGACTCCCTAAAGAAACAGCGTCTTGATTTAAACTATGAAATTGCCAGATTAAAAGATAGCATAAGTAAAAAAAGTATAAAACTAAATAACAAATTTCTCTATAAACTTTTGGTTAACAGAGGTGACTTTGTCAATATGGGTACGCCCTTAGCTCAAATAAAAGATTTAAGCTCTGCAAAACTTGTTCTCTTTTTAGAAGATGAAGAGCTAGAGAGTATTAAAGATAAAACCATCTATATAGATGATAAGCCTAGTGACTATAAAGTCTCTAAAGTCTGGAAAGTAGCCGATGAAAAGTTTATCTCCTCTTATAGAGCTGAGATAATCATTAAAAATCCAAAAGAGAGTTTTTCTAAATTACTAAAGGTAGAATTTAAATAATGATAAAAACAACCTGTGGCTTAGACTGCCCCGATGCTTGTGGTATTGTCGTAGCACCTGAACATTTTCCTAAAATCACTGCCGACACAGCCCACCCTACTTCAAACGGTGCATTGTGTGCCTTACTCAACAAATATATGTTAGACGAACCACGCATAAAAAAGGCTCGTGTTAATGGCGAAGAGGTAAGTTTAGAGGAAGCACTTGAAGCAACAAAAGAGGCATTTGATACCCATGCCAAACTACTTTGGAGAGGTTCAGGAAACTTTGGAGTGATGCAAGAGATTACCAATCTGCTCTTTGAGAAGATAGAGGGAACAACCACCAAGGGAACTCTCTGTGATGGTGCAGGTGACGCAGGGATTGTAGAGGGGCGAGAGGTCAATAGAATCTTACCAGCAGAGCAGATAGGAAAAGCAGAAGTAGTTGTAGTTTGGGGTAAAAACATTACAGTAACAGCCTCTCACCTAATGCCCTATTTAGAGGGAAAAGAGATAATTGTGATAGACCCTGTTAAAACTACCATTGCTAAAAAAGCAGACCTACACCTACAAATTGCTCCTCGTTCTGACTTTTTTACTGCTGTTATGTTGGCACGTTTTGCACTAATGGGGGACTTTGAAGACAAAGAGTTTATAGAAGAACATGCCCCTGACCATGAAGATTACTACGAATTTACCCAAGAGTTCAGAATTCGCCCTATTTTAGACTACATAGGCACAGACCTACAAGAGATGGGAAAAGTTTTAGAGATAATAAAAGACAAAAAAACTGTCTTTTTAGTAGGAAATGGCGTTCAAAAATACTCTACAGGTCACCTCACACTTCAAGCCATTGATTCCCTTGCTGTACTCTTAGGTAAATTTGGAAAAGAGGGCTGTGGTGTTGGCTTTTTAGGCAACTCAAAACTCAACTTTAAAAATCCATTTACTGTTAAAACAGAAAAAGTCCACAAGGTAAATACCCCTTTTGGTAACTTTGAAACAGTACTCATTCAGGGTGGAAACCCTGTAGCTTCTATGCCTGACAGTAACCGAGTGATTGAAGAGCTTAAAAAGACAAAGACCATCATCTACTACGGACTCTATGAGAACGAAACCTCTGCTATGGCTGACATTGTTATTCCTACTAAAAACTTTTTTGAAAAAGAAGATGTACGCCTAAGCTATGGACACCAATACGTTAACCCCATGAGAAAGGTACATGAATGCGACTATGCGATAAGTGAGTATGACTTCACCAATACCATACTTCAAAAGTTTGGATTTGAACCATTAGAGAGTGAAGAGCATTATCTAAATTTTTGGCTTGACCAATGTAGTAAAATAGATGATGACTACTACCTCCACCCTGCACATCAAGATACTCCATACCATAATGGTTTTGGAGAAGATGGCAAAGAAGAGTTTGTATTTCCTGATGAGTTTGGTGATGATTTTATTAAGACCAAACAGTTTACAAGAGCTAGAAGAAAGTCAAAAAAAGAGAAAGTCATAGAGGACTACTGGCTCTTAAGCCCAAAGGCTAACAAGGCTTTAAACACCCAATTTAAACGTGATAATAGAATTACGCTACATCCAAGCCTTGGCTTTGAAGATGGGCAAGAGGTACGTGTCTTTTCTGAGCATGGTGAGCATAACTTTGTGGTAAAGAACGATGAAGATATGCGAGAGGATACTGTAGTCATTACTGCCAATAGTGTTGGTGTGAACTTTTTAACACCGAGTATTGTAAGTGATGAGGGTGACTCGGCTTGTTATCAAGAAGTAAAGGTTAAGGTGGAAGCACTTAGCTAAATATGGTCTACCTCACCCTCTTTATCTCAGCCCTAATCTCAGCAACACTCTTTCCTTTAGGAAGTGAAGCGATACTCCTCTATGATTTAAATGAGGGATACTCTGCTCTTTGGCTACTTGTTTGGGCAACAATTGGCAATACATTAGGAGCAGTAGTTAACTACATCTTAGGCTACCAAGGTGAAAAGTTTTTAGAGCAAAAGAATCTTGTTAAGAAAGAGAAATTTACAAAGTTCATTAAGCTCTTTGAGAAATATGGAGTCTATACTCTGTTACTCTCTTGGTTACCTTTGGTTGGTGACTTTTTTACTTTAGCAGGTGGTGTGGCTCGTTACCCTTTTTTGAACTTCTTTTTTTTAGTTTTGGTAGCGAAGTTGGGTAGGTATTTGGTTTTAGTACTGGGGTTCTACTACTTTAATTAAGTTGTAAAAGATACAATAATTTTTAAAAAAGGTTAAAAATATTCATAATGAACAAAATAAAAGATTTTTTTTCAAATAGATTATATAAACTATTATACGGTGTAGAGTTAGAAGATGTCAGAAAAGAGAGTAATGCTTATTTTGATAAAAAGGAACGATTAAAGCTCATGCTTCAAGATGAGATGGAAAAACCTTCCATAAAAGTAGAAGTAATAGAGACACTTGTTGAGTCTTGGGTAGAGTACAGTATCGAGCATATTTATGCCGATATGCAGGTACTAAAAAAGGCATTTAACCAAATGCGTACCCTACCCAATGTTAAAGATATAGCATTAAACTCAAATACCTTAACCTACGATTTCACCTTAGAACATGGTGATGCTTCTATCATTGTGGACTGTTACAAAATAAAATTAACAGCATGGAATCTAGGAGAAGAGTACTCTTTGAAAATTTTAAACTTTTGTGTTGATGAGATTGTAAAGGTTCAAAAGAGTTTAAAAAATTAAAAAAATAATTTTAATAATATCACATCCGTAGGATGTAGTCCCCGACTACACCGACAAAACCAAAACGGCATAAATTAAAAAAATGAATCTTTTTACAAAAAACAATAAAAATATGAATTAAATATTAATCTTCCCTAACACGGTGTAGACGGGGTCTACAC
>JALUMR010000036.1 GCA_027055805.1 Campylobacteraceae bacterium | reverse complement strand
CATAAGGGAAAGGTCTGAAACATCTTGGTGCAACAATTCCTACTTTAATTCCCTCTTCTTCTCTAAGCTGTTTTGCTGCAAGTACTGCTGTCTCTACAGAAGAGCCTAGAAGTACCAATGCTACTTCTGCATCTTCCATCATGTAGCTCTCTACTCTTTTGTACTCTCTACCTGTAAGCTCTTTAAAGTCTGCAAAAACATCATCAACTACTGTACGAGAATCCATAAGTGCTTTATGCTGTTTTGCTTTATGTTCATAGTGCCAATCTTCTTCAGTTTGAGCACCATGTGTAACTGGTCTGCTAAAGTCTAACATATCATCTACTGGTACATAATCACCAACAAATTTATAAGCTATACTGTCTTTTAATGGGTAAACATTCTGTGCTTTATGAGAAGTAGTAAATCCATCTTGATGCATCATTACTGGAAGTCTTACATCTAAGTGTTCACCAATTTTAAAGGCACAAAGTGCCAAGTCATACGCCTCTTGTGCGTTGAATGCATCAATTTGTATCCAACCAGAGTCACGTCCAAGATACATATCTGAGTGGTCACCACGTACATTTAGTGGAGATGCTAATGCTCTGTTTACCACAGTCATAACGATAGGAAGTCTCATACCAGATGCTTGATATAGCACCTCTGTCATCAAAGCAAATCCTTGTGAAGACGTTGCTGTTGCAACACGTCCACCAGCTGCTGCTGCACCTACACATCCTGACATTGCACCATGCTCTGATTCAACCATAACAAACTCACCATCAACATAGCCATTTGCTACATATGCTCCATAACCTTCAACAATTGGTGTTGATGGGGTAATAGGATATGCAGCGACTACATCAATTTGTGCTTGTCTTAGTGCTTGAGAGGCTGCGTAGTTACCATCCCATACCTCTACTTCATTTAATTCAAATTCTTTTGCCATAACTATCCTTTACCTATTTCGCTTTCTTTTCTTTTACTGGCCAATTCTCAAGTTCTGCATCATTATCAGCAGCCTCGTTGAACATTAAAAGTGATTTTGGGTTAGTAGGACATACTTCTACACATACCCCACAACCTTTACAGTGATCATAATCAATTCCTAGCATCTGCTTATCTCTTGAAATAATAGATGTATCTGGACACCATACCCAACAATTTTGACAATCTATACAGATATCTCTATTGTAAATAGGCTTAATGACTCTCCAAGAAGCTACAGTAGCTGTATATGAGTTAAAGTCATTATAGACTCTCTCCTCTGGTTTTAAAAACGCTGCATTTTTAGATTCACCTACAAATGAGTGAAGAACAACACCTTGTGTAACTTCATCCCAACCTACTTTCTCTTCTGCCCCTAACTCTCTGACACCTCTATTAGCATTACCTTCTAAACCTTTACTCATCCTAATCTCCTACTTCACTTCGTTATATGCTCTAGTAATCGCATCCATATTGGCATCAATTATCTTTTGTGGGAATTTTGCAAGCACTTTTTTCATATTATCTAAAAAGAAATCTAATTCATACATTTTAGAAATTTTCATAAATGCACCCAATATAGGTGTATTTGGCATTGCTCTACCGATTGTATCTAATGATATCTGCATACAATCAACTACAAATGTTCTATCTGCTTTATCTTGCAATGCAGGAATCTGTGCAATCAAATCCTCTTTTGAAAGATGTGTAGTAATAATATACTGCGTATCAGGTTTATCATTTTTTGTAATATCATCTGAAAATGCCAAGGCAGGGTCAATCACAAAAACAAAATCAGGGAACATTTTTGTCTCTTGATTGGTGATTGGCTCATCATCAATCCTATTATAAGCATTCATTGCAGCACCACGTTTTGCAGAACCGTAAAGTGCGTATGCCTGTACCTGTTTTCCTGTTGTTGCTACAACAGAGCCTAAACCTTTTGCACCAGTTACGGCACCTTGTCCAGCTCGGCTGTGCCATCTAATTTCTGTCATGACTTCTCCTAAAATTTTACTGTTATGAAGTATTGTAATCACCCCTCTCTTAAAGGGTGTTCATACCTCTCAAAAAAACTATATAATTTACACAGATGTATACATTCTATGCACTATTTATAGTTTTAATCACTTTTTTTAATATGTTTAACGGCTTCATATACATTTGAAGTTATTAAAGTAGCACACTTTTGTAACACTTCTAAACTTCCATAGCCTGATGTAACAGCTATAGAGTGAACTTCTGCATTTTTTGCAGACTCAATATCCATACAAGTGTCACCAATCATCCATGTTCTACTTCTATCATGTTCTAACTTTTCTAAAGCTTTTAAAATAGGTTCTTTGTGAGGTTTGGGGTTTTGGACATCTTCACGTCCAATTAATACACTAAAATAGTGCATCAGACCCATGTGTTCTAAAAGAATACGAGAGTACTCTCCTGTTTTGGTAGTAACAACACCCAGTGTAGCAAAAGTACTTGCCTCTTCAATGGCTTCTTTAGCACCATCAAGCAAAACTGTCTTTTCACAAGAGATAATACGATAGTGCATCTTATAACAATGCACATGTTCATCAACCTTATCTCTAGCTACACCAAGTGTTAAGAACATATCTTCTAAAGTATGTCCAACTTCATTTTTAATTGCCTCATCTGAGGGGACTTTTCCCCCAAAAGTTTCAAAAGTAACTCTAAATCCATCTAAAATTGCCTCTGTTGAGTCAATAACCGTTCCATCTAAATCAAATAGTATTACTGGCTTCATCCATCTCTTTCATTGTTTGATAGCCTACTATACCATCAACAACTAAATGTTCTCTTGTGGATTGAAACTCTTTTACTGCTTGTTCCATACTTTCTGAAAAAGTACCATTCTCTTCTAACTCATAGCCTAAACTGTTCAACATCTTTTGAACAATATAGACCATAGTACCACTCTGCCCTAAAGACAAAACTTGAAAATTAGCTTTCTCCTCTGCATTTGTAATCTTACTCACTTAAATACCCTCCTAAAAAATTTCTTTGTTAAAAGTAGTGTAATATGAAAAAGTTGAGTAAGAATTAAAGCTTAAAAGCTAATTTAATTTTGAATTTTTTTTAAAGTTTATTATTATTATTGATTATGAGAAAGAGGATAAAATAAAATATTGACTGTTGTTAGATATTTAAAAAAGACTTATTTATAGGCTTTTCTTAAAGCATATTATTAATAATGAATAAATTAGCTTATCAGATGAAGAATAAATAAAGTTTATTTTTTTTACTCTAGTGTGTAAAAAAGTAACAAAGAAGAGACTATTTAATCTCCTCTTGTGCTTTCATAATATGCAACTGTTCACCTTTTTCTGTTTTAGAGAGAGTAGATTTTTGAATATTTTTAGAAATATCTCCAATCTCTACAGGAATAGCCAATATTTTTGGTCTCTCTTTTTCAAGTGAAGCGATAATATTTATATAGAAACGTCCCTCTTTTAAAGAGAATGGTTCTAAATCAATAGTAAACTCTTGATTAAAAGAAGAGATAGGGAATTGATATGTTTTATGTTCAATACCTTTTAGACTATCTTCACTAGAATATACCTCAACACTCAATAGACCTTTACTTTTTGGTGTAGTAAGAGTAATATGTACTCTACTTGGCGTATCAGTATCAACATGTTCACTACTATATT
>JALUMR010000035.1 GCA_027055805.1 Campylobacteraceae bacterium | reverse complement strand
ATGCTCTTTGCCCAAACAGAAGTGGATGTGGCAGTAACTGCTTCAAACAATAAATTTGATGACCCTGTTATTTTCCCACCAAGCAAAGTATTTACTGGCATTAGAGTAGGTGTCTATCAAGACAAAACTTATGGTATGCACCTTGGGTACGAATATAAAAACAACATCAACTGTTCAGGAATAAATCTAAAAAGAGTTTATGCTAATGCTATTGCTCAAATGAACCTTACAAAAGAGAGTAATATTTATGCTATAGGTACACTGGGTTATGAAACAAGCAGTATAGAAAGACAGAAACCAAATCAAACCGTTTACGGTGCAGGTATAGGAGCAAAATATTATTTCACTCCCAACATAAATGCCTTTCTTGAAGCAAAATTCTTAAATAAAAAAGAGACAAAAGATAGAGACACCATTACAACGCTAGGCATAGGTTACACTTTTGATAAACTAAGACATTAAAGAGAAAAACTATCACTTTTTATTTCATCTATTAAATTCATTAATCTTAAACAATATTTTATTTTAATTTTAAGATTTTTTTTTGGGATTTTAATTATAAAGATTATGCTAACATAATTGCAACAGGTTATAAAAAATATAAGTTTTTATAATTTATTCTGGAAATAGTTAAATGGGAGAAAAGATGAAACAGATAGTTATGTTTGGGTTACTTGTACTGGCTTTTAGTGCTTGTGGTAGTGACTCTTCTGAGAAGTGTGTGAATTGTTTAGTAGCCGATAGTAATGATGGCAATGACAGTAATAGGTCTCAACGTATAGTTGATAATAATAATACAGAAATTAAGGTGGTTGATATATTGCCTCCAGCAATTGAGGATTTGAATAAAACGCATAATCCCAATGATACTGTAACTGTTTATGTACATGGATTTAGTGGACATGGTGCAGATAAAACCAATACGGTATATGGTGAGGATGAGCATGAAAGTTTTATGGATGATATTCCAGTATTTTTAGCTTTGCCAACCATCAATAATGATAAAGATGAAAATAAAACAAATGTTTTTGCTGCTACAAGTTATTATGGAGATACCCCACCGAGTTACTATACGAAGCAAGATATTAAAGATATTGAAAATGTTACAGAGAAGTTTGGAGGAGGAATACCCCGTTATGCTTTAGTAGTCGCTAAATATGCCAAACACCTTATGAAGAGAACAGGTGCAAAACAGGTCAATTTTGTTAGTGGAAGCATGGGTGCTTTGGTAACACGTTATCTTATTGAAAAGAATCTAGAAAGTCTTTCAGAAGACAAAAAAATAGCACGTTGGTTGACGCTTGAAGGGGTGGTCAATGGTAACTATGCAGCGAGTAATGGTGACTTTTTAAAAATAGTCAAGCTTTTTGAAAGACCAAATATTGACGTTGACCATATGAGCTATGATTGGATTGAAGACAATCTTGCATCTGGGAGAAAAACAGCAACAAGCCCTTACTATAAAGATATTTTAATAGGGCATGAGACCTCTACAAAAGATGATTTAAAAGAACATGCCTTAACATGGTTGCTCGTCTCAAATGGTCAATACCAACCCAATGATTCCTATCAAACAGTTGAAGATACCTATTTTCATGATGTTGCAAAGTCATCTAGGTTTAGAGGTCAACTTCCAACGCATAGTTATTTTCATGAAAACCATCTAAGCATTAAAAACAACAAGGGTGTGTGGGCAGAGATAGGAACATTTTTAACCTCTAATAAACGGGCTAAAATCACGCTCACAAAAGCAAAAATATTTAATAAGCATGAACATGATATTAAAGTAACAGCTTTTGGACATACTATATATAGTGAAACCAATAAAGCAGAAGTAGTTTTTAGTTCTAAAATATTTTCTCCTGAAGTTAAAAGACGTTGGAAGATAAATGATGAAATCTCTAACATAACCATACGTGGAGCTGTTCCTGGTATTGTAAAATATAGTCATAATGGTGATGAAGAGATTCTAAACAAAGTTCTTTTTGATGATTTGGTTTTAGAAAACGAAAAAGAGTTACAGCTTGACTTAGAGGTTAATGAAATTGACCAAGACTTTAGATATGGTGTTCATGAAAATCTATTAAAAGCATTTGATAGAGATTATGATTATATAGGCTCTTCAAGTGTTAAAATTCCTCTAAAAGAGGGAACCTATTCATTTAAAAATGAGTTTTATAACTATGATGTTAAGGTAGAGTTATTTGATTATGATTTCCCAATTTTAGGTGATGCATCGGTAGCAAACAGTGATTTACTTGCGACCATAAATCACTTCTATACATCTATTCTCAAAAGAGAAGCAACAGAGAACGAGAAAACTGAGTGGCTAGAGTACCTCAAAGTTGACCCATATAATAATGTAAAGGTGTTAGGACGAACTTTGTTAAATACAAAAGAGGTACAAGCTTTAGATGATGACAGCTATTTAGAACGTGCAAATCTGGCTTTTGCTAACAATCAAGTCACTACAATAACAGGTTCAAGAACTGAAGCACTTAATGAGATTATCGAATCTTCTGAAAGCCGACTCTTTTTAGATTCACTTTTTGGAGAACATGCAGGAGATAGTAGCAGAATAGGAGAAAGAGGTGAGCTTATATCTTACGAAAAAGTCACTTCAAAAGATGCCAACTACATGAAACAACTTTATGCTCCAGTGTTAAAAAAATATCCATCACTTGCCAATAGTAAATATCATGGCGTAGAAGCCTATAAAGTTGTTTACACAACAGTTGATGAAAATAACCAAAAAGTGAATGCATCAGGACTTATTACACTACCTCTTAATGTAGAAAAACCAGTAGCATTGGTCAGTGACCAACATGGTACACTTTTTGGTGATAAATACGCCCCGTCAGAACATGCTCCACTTAGAACAACTGGTGCATTAATCTCTACATTAAAAGGGCATGTTGTAGCCATGCCCGACTATATTGGCTATGGTGTTACTTCTAAATCTTATCACCCTTATCAAGTTAAAAAAAGTTTGGCACCTGTGGTAGTTGACCTTATTTTAGCAAGTAAAGCGTTTATGAATAAGAGACATATAGAGAGCAACAACAAACTCTTCTTAAGTGGGTACTCCGAAGGTGGTTATGCAACCATGGCTGCACTTGAACTTTTAGAAAAAGAGTATGCAGACACTCTCCCAGTGACAGCTGCAGCTCCTATGGCTGGGTCTTATGACATGAAAGGTACGGCAGATTATATTTTATTGAATAAAGATGAATATTCAGCACCTCATCTTCCTCTCTTTTTACTCTATAGCTATAACCGATATTATAAATGGGATAATTTAGCAAATATGATACAAGAACCTATTTATGAGCAAATCACAAATTATATAGCCAAGAAAGAGAAAGGCAATATAGTCTCAACCAATTTCCCAATAGAGCGTAATAAACTCTATACAGAGAGTTTTTTAACCAGTTATAAAAACGCTGAAGAGACTCAGTTAAATGATGCTTTAAAAGAGAACTCTTTAATGGACTGGAAACCAACCATGCCAATACATCTTTATCACTGTAAAGGAGATAAAATAGTTCCAGCATTCAATTCACAAAATGCCTACGATAGCTTTGTAAAAAATGGTTCAACATCAACAAAGCTCATTCTAAAAGATGGAGGAACACATGATAGTTGTTCTATTCCAATATATTTAGAAGCATTTGGTTGGTTTGATACACT
>JALUMR010000034.1 GCA_027055805.1 Campylobacteraceae bacterium | reverse complement strand
AACACAAAAGGATTTATCATGAGTAAAAATATAGTGGGAAGACGTTTTGATCTATCAGAATCTATAAGAGAGCATATATCAGAAAGTATAGATGGGTTAAAAAAGTACAATTTAGAAATTATCTCGAGTAACACTATTGTAACAGCTGATAACAAATCTAAAGAGGGTGTATCAGTTGAACTGGTTATTAACCTAACAGACAAAAACACCATTGTTATTACTCAAAGAGACAAAGATGTTTATGCTGCAACAGACAAAGCCATTGACAGAGCTAAAAAAGCACTAAGAAGACATGCAGATAAAATAAAAAGTCACAAAGTTATGTCCTTTAAAGATTTAGGTGTTGAAGCTGAAGCAGTTCTAGATTTAGAACCTGAAGAGGTAGAGGTTGTTCCAATGGATTTAGAACTTCATAAACCACTTGATTTTGATGAAGCTATCGAGGCACTTAAAGCTGAGAAAAAGCGACAATTTATTGTATTTAATGATCATGATGGACTCATGAGAGTTATGTACAAAAGAGCTGATGGGAAATTTGGTCTCTATTAGGCGTAGCAGGGACTTCAGTCCCTGTTATCTTCATGGACTAAAGTCCATTCTCCCGTAAAATAAAACCCAATAACCTACCTATTACCCTAACTCTCAACCTACTTTAGCTAAAATAACACTAATTGAAAAAACAAGGGATAATAATGTTTGGAATGGGTTTTACCGAAATACTTATGATTGCCATTGTCGCCATACTATTTTTAGGACCAGATAAACTTCCAGGTGCCATGGTAGAGATTGCAAAGTTCATAAAAGGTGCAAAAAAAGCAATAACAAGTGCTAAAGAGTCAATAGATAGTGAAATAAATATAGCAGAACTTAAAGAAGAAGCACTTTCTTATAAAGCAAAACTTGATTCAGCTACAGAAGAGTTACAAGGTTTTAAAAACCTTAATACTACAGCTGAACGCTCTATGAAAGATAAGTTTGCATCATTAACACAACTAGAAGAGGAACCCGTTGCAACACAGGTTGAACCTAAACAAAAAGAGATAGAGTTTAAGAAAAAAACAGTTAAAGACGATTCTCTAACAGAAGTAAAAAAAGAAAGTAGTGAAAAATAATGTTTGCAGATATTAAACCACATTTAACTGAGTTACGAAAACGGTTGGCTATTTCTGTCTCTGTTGTTGTTGTCTTTGCTTTTGTTGCTTTTGCTTTTAACCAACAAATTATTGCATTTGCTAAAGCACCTCTTATGGGTGTTGTTAAGGGTGATCCTTTTATTGGTGGTATCGGAATCTTCTTTACTGCTCTGAAAATTTCTATATTTACAGGTTTTCTTTTTGCTCTTCCCGTTGTATTTTTTCAGATTTGGGGATTTATTGCACCAGGACTTTATGACAATGAGAAAAAATACGTTATCCCTTTTGTTACTGTCTCTACATTTATGTTTCTTCTTGGGGCTTCATTTGCTTACTGGGTGGTTGTCCCTTTAGGTTTTCAATTTTTATGGATGTTTGCTGGTAATTTGGTTAACTTTTTGCAGACCTTAGATGAATATATTGGTATCTTTACCAAAATTCTTTTTGGATTTGGTGTGGCATTTGAGCTTCCCGTTGTTCTCTTCTTTTTAGGGGTTTTAGGACTCATTACTGACAAAACATTACGTGATTTTTTTGGATATGCTGTTGTCATTATTTTTGTCTTTGCAGCACTATTAACTCCACCAGATGTGATTACCCAACTGATGATGGCAGCTCCTCTCATTTTACTCTATGGTCTATCTATTATCATAGTACGTATGGTTAACCCATACAAAGAAGAGCCTGTAGATGATGACGAAGATTTAGATATTGATGATATTAGTACAAAATAATACAAATATAACAGATGATTAAAGAAGAACTTTTAACCTCTAGTTATGACTATGAGTTGCCAAGCCAACTCATAGCAACTGAGCCCGTTTACCCTAGAGACCATGCAAAACTTTTGGTTTATAATAGAGAAACTCAAAACATAACCCATACCACTTTTAAACATATAATAGACTTTTTACCTAAAGATTGTGATGTATTTTTAAATGATACAAAAGTTATAAAAGCTAGAATATTTGGACATAAAAAATCTATAAATGACCAAGGTGGTGGTAAAGTAGAACTTCTCTTCAACAAACCCATAAATGCTCATGAATATCTGGTAATGACAAAGGGTAGAGTTAAAGTAGGAACTAAAATCTTCTTTGATGACAATTTAGTAGCTACTGTTATTAAATTAAATGAGGATGGTTCTCGTATTGTGACATTTAAACATCATGACAAAGAGATTCGTTTTGAAGAGTTGGTCTTGGTCTTAGAGAAAATAGGTCATGTTCCCCTACCCCCTTATATCCAAAGAGAAGACAACAAAGAGGATGAAACAGACTACCAAACACTCTTTGCTAAAAATGCAGGAGCCGTTGCTGCACCCACTGCATCTCTACACTTTACATCTGAACTTTTTCAAAAATTTGAAGAGCAGTATAAAACTCATAAAGTAACTCTACACGTAGGAGCAGGAACTTTTAAACCTGTAGAAGCAGAACATATTTTAGACCATCCCATGCACTCTGAGTATTTTCATATACCACTAGAAAGTGCAAAGGTTTTAAACTCAGATAAAAAGATACTTGCCATAGGAACAACGGTAACACGAACAGTTGAGTACTTTTCTCGAACAAGTAAAATAGATGGGGAGTGTGACCTTTTTTTAAATCCAAATAATAAACCACAGAGAGTTAACTACCTTTTGACAAATTTTCACTTACCAAAAAGTACACTCATTATGTTGGTTTCTTCTTTTATAGGTCGTAAAAAAACACTTAAACTCTACCATGAAGCCATAGAAAAAGAGTACCGTTTCTTCTCCTATGGCGATGCAATGTTAATTATCTAATTCATTATAAACTTTGAATATAGGCATTGGCATTAATGTTTGTTCTAACTGTAGGCAAAGCCTCTTTGGCTTTATTACTATCAGTAAATGGTCCAACATAAACTCTTCTAATGGTATTTCCATTTTGAGTGGCTTTTTGCACCACATAGCCAAAACCATTTGCTTTAATTTTAGATAAATATTCACTATCAATAGTTCCAAAAAAGCTACCTACTTTAATATAAAACTTTTTAGTATTGGTAGTTGTAGGTTTTTTAGGTACTATAGGAATACTGTTTATAAGAGAAGGCTCTTTATTTACCTCTTTATCTTTTTCTTCTTCTAAAGTATTATTTTCCTCAACAACAGGTTCTGGTTTTGGGAAAATAGTATGTCTTAAATTTTTAATTGCAAAGACTTTAAAAGTATTGTCTTTTGGAAGTAAACGAACTTTTTGAATATCTTTTCCTGATTGACTTTCAGCATCTTTCCCCTCTATAGTCCAAAGTACTGTAGTTTGAACATCAATATATTTATCACGTCGTTTTAAAATTTTCATATGTGTTAAATGATAACTACGTTTTGACCATCTTTTATAATAATTTACTTTTTTAGAACGTAGTTGCATTAATGAAACTTCTGTTTTATTAAAATACTGTTGCATAGGAAACTCATAAAAAACTTGAAGTTTATCTAAAAAATTCTCTTCATCAGCCATATAAAAGTTATATAAAAAATTTGTAATATGTCTCTTTGAAGTCGTATTTTCTTTCATCACCTTAAGATAATAACGATTTATCCATCCCTCTAAATGGTAACCACCAACTGGATAATTAATATAACACCACTCATCACCTGACGTATTAATTTTACAACGCTTTATACGTATACCCGTGCCATTAGCAGGGATTCGTCCAACAACAGTTTTAGAATCTATTACGGGAACTTCTCTTACATTAAGTGTTCCACCTTTTTTTATATGATTCAACTGATACTCCGTCGCCTCACCCCAGCCCATAAGTAATAGATTTAATATTATAATTTTTTTCATAACAAGATTATACAATTTATGAGTAAAAACAATGTTAAAAATTGAAATTAATTAATTAATTCTAATCTTGCTTTTAAACCTAAAGTTGTACTGTAGCCAACTTCTGTAAATTTTAGTTCACCTTCTTTGTCATAAATAAGTGTAGTAGGATAGACCTCTATATTAAATTTTTTAGCCAAAATACCATTCTTATCATGTATCACTTTATAATTTAATTCATGCTCTTTCATAAAAGTATTTATCTCTTCATCCAAACCTGAATTTACAGCAATAGTTATGACACTGTACTCTTTTGAGAGTTGCTCTATATTGGCTGCTTCTAGTTTACAAACAGGACACCAAGTTGCCCAAAAATGGACTACTAAAGGTTTACCTTTATAGCGTTTAAAATCTATTTTACTATTTTTTATATCTCTTAATTCGTAACTATAAATATTTTCATTAATTTCAGGTTTTCTAATATAATTTAAAGCCATACTCACAACAAAAAGTATTAATAGTGTTACAACTATCTCTTTTAGAATATACTTTAAACTCCATTTCTTTTTCATAACCATCTCTCCAAAATAATCTTTGCTGCTATCGAATCTATTTTCCCATCTCTTTTATGACGAAAAATTCCTTGGGTTAACTCTTTAGCTTCTATAGAACTCCCATGCTCATCTTGATAAAAAATTTTTATATTTTTTAATTCAAGTAAACCCACAAAATGTTTAATTCTTCTCTCCATCTCCTCTTCGCTTGAGCCACCTTTTGGTAGACCTACTATTAGCGTATCTATCTCCCACTCTTCTAAAAGAGCTTTAACATCTCGTGCAGCTTGATTTCTATTGACCCGTAAAATGGCATCTTGAGGAAAGACTATCTTACCATCAAGACAAATTGCCATACCTATTCGTTTTAATCCTACATCTATACTTGCTATTTTCATAACAGAAGAATACAATATTTAACCCAAATAACACTAATACTACACAAATATAGCCTATTATTAAAAATATATTAAAGGATTTACTATGCAAAAAATCTTATTTATAAGTTCAGTTTTAATCACTTCCCTACTGGCTGACAACAGTTTAGGTACACCTATTACAAGTAGGACTATAGACAAAGTTATAAAAAAACAGACCATTACAACAGAAACTATAGCAAAAGAGACTAAACGTAAAACATATATTAAAAGTTACACTAAAACAGTAGTACCTAGCTCTAGTAATACAACAGATACACACTCTTTTAAATCTGACCATCACCGTTATGACAAACGTTTTCAAGATTTTGACTACGATAATGAAGCATACTATAATGATGATGGATACTACTATGGGTACTATGATGATACAGGTTATTTTTATAATAATATTTTTTTCACCTATAATAATCTATATACCTATGATGATAGACGATATAGAAGAGGTTATTTTATACCTAGACACCATCATCATAGGGCTTATAGGCACCATAGAATAAATGACTGGAACCAAGTTCACTGTTACAGAGAACCTGACCATATGGTTTATGGACACTATTATGACAATAGATACTATCCCAACAGATATCGAGACAGTGCTAGAATGACCATGCCTAGATTAAACCACAACATCAACCAAAGCCATAGTAGAAGTAGCATTACAAACTATAACAGAAGATATGATGATAGTCGATATAATAATAGAGACCATAACCACAGAAGTTATAGTAATAGAGCAAGAATGCAAATCCATAGAGACAGAGCATCAACAACACAACATCGTTCATCAAATAGTGGTTCTGCTCATATGCAAATGTCAAGATAGAAAAACTGTTTTCTATCTTTAGTAACTCAGTATTTTAGTTGCATTAAGTTCTTTAACCTGAGCTCTTAAATTTTTTAAATGCTTTTCAATATTTTCTTTTGTTACAAATACTCCAAAATCAGAAGGAACATCTACCGACTTGTCATTAAAAACTCTTGCCATTAATGGTTTTGTTATAGTTACTCTTAAATGTGAGCCATCCCAATAATTATCTTTATTATTTGTGATGGTGTTATGCCCCGTAAAATCTATATAATTTGTTACTTTGACCAATTCTCTTTTAAATTTTTCAAACTCATCAAAATAACCTACTGCACTGATAGAGTCAAAAAATGAACTGTACATTGGAGGGATATAGACCCAAACTTTAATATTTCTAGCTTTACACTCTTCTATAATTTTAGAGAAATAATACAAATACTCTTTTGAAAACTTATAATCTTTATAAATTCCATTCACTCTATTATAATATTCATGAAATGAGTAATGAAGTCTTTTATCAAAACTGTACGTTCCTTTTTTTACCCTATCTATATAGGGATAAAAGACCCTCATACCATTGTTTAAATACCTATCAGTAACTATTTCTTTATTCATTAAATTTTTATACAGTACAGTGAAACTGGATTCAGTAGTATCTAAATTAAAATATAAGTCATAATTACTAACTTTCTCTTTCTTAATAATTTTTTCATTCAATTTATTAAATTGAGGATACTTATTTTTCAAAGTACGGCTCCTATTAAAAGCCATAAAGTCAATACCATAAACCAAATTCTTAATATTGTTATATTTGAGTGCATACATAAACAGTTTATAATGTATCTCTGTTATTGAAGCTGGTGCTTCTAAGTTAAATGTTTTTCCTTTTGTATAATGACTAACTACTTCAGGGTTCATAACTCCTATTCTGGATGTTCCAAGCATTAATGTATCATATTCATTATCTATTAAACTATTGAGTTTAAACCTATAACTGTATCCTGTATTCGTTTTCTTAAAAACATTTACTCCTGGAATATGCACCTTATTATTCATACCATTAGGATCAATAATATAATTAAAGAGAGCTATTAAGGGAATAAATAGTGCCAATACAATCCAAAGTTTTACCCATCTCTTTTCACTTAACATTATTTTCCTTTTAAAAATTAAAATATAAAAATTCAGATACTTTATTTAATGATAATATACTTATCACAAATGCAGTAGCTGCCCAAAAGAGTGAAAAATAATTTAACTGAAAATTCTCTAACTTCTCACTGCTATTCTTAAAGAAAAGCACAATAATAAATCCAGCTAAAATCCATGGAATCATCATTATATCACCATCTAATCTATTTAACCACTGGAAAAATGTAACACCATAAGGCTCAAGAAATGCAAGTTTTGTAGCAAGAAAACTGGGCAATACGATACCATTTAATCCTGCCATACCAGAGAGTACTTTCATGGCATCATGCCACTCTGTTGCTCTAAAGAAAACCCATGAGACATTAATAAAGTTAAAAGTAATAAACCATGCTAACCATACGGGTAAACGTCCACCTATATCTTTCCAAATACGATGAATGACTAAAGCAGCACCATGTAAAAATCCCCATAAGACAAACGTCCAACCTGCTCCATGCCAAATTCCTCCCAATATAAAGGTAATCATTAAATTGGCATAAAGTCTAAATTTTCCATGTCTGTTACCACCTAGAGGAATATAAATATGGTCTCTTAAAAATCTACTTAATGTTATATGCCATCTTCTCCAAAAATCTTGTATACTTACTGCTTTATAGGGACTATTGAAGTTAATAGGCAATCTAATATTAAAGAGTAGTGCCAATCCAATTGCCATATCTGTATAACCAGAAAAGTCAAAGTAGAGTTGAAAGGTATAAGATAGACTTGTTATCCATGCTTCTATAAAGTTGAGATACTCTGATGAATCAAAGCCCATGGTTGCCCACTCTGAAAAAGTATCTGCAATTATAACTTTTTTAAACAGTCCTATAGAGAAGATAAAAAGTCCCAAAGCAATATTCTTATAATTTAATACTCTATTATTACTCTCTTCAAATTGAGGAAGCATCTCTTTGTGATGTACAATTGGTCCAGCAATAAGCTGAGGGAAAAAAGTAACAAATACACTATAATCTATAAACTTATATCCGAGTGTCTCTTGTCGATAGGAACTTACCAAATAAGCTATTTGTTGAAAGGTAAAGAATGATATTGCTAAAGGCAGTGCCAAATGTAAAAGTTTAATATCTGTACTCAATGCTAAATTGATATTTTCTAAAAAGAAATCACTATATTTATAATAACCCAAAAGTAAAATATTTGCAACAATAGCAAAAATTAATAGGGTTTTTCTCTTAAAAAAGAATGAAGTTTTTTGACTTAGAATGGTTCCCATTCCATAATTGAAGAGTATTGAAGAGAGCATGATTGGTAAATAGGCTATATTCCACCAACTGTAAAAAAACAAACTACTAAAAAGTAAAAAATACTTACTTAGTTGTGTAAAATTTTTATAGTTCAAATAAAAATATATTAAAAATGTAATTGGTAAAAATAGAAATATGAATTCGTAACTATTAAATAACACGGTATATCCCCTGATGATAAAAAATAAAATATTTAATCTTTATTAGTGTGATGGAATAATATAACATTTGTTATTTAAAAATGTTTAATTATTAAAGATGTATTATTTATTTTAATTATATATTATATATTATATGTTATATATTATATAAAGTTTTTACTAAGTTTATCCTAAATACTATCACAGCCTTAGCAATGTATAATAGAATAAACTTAAACAAGGAGTCACCATGCGTAGATTATTAATTATACCTTTTTTATTTTCATTACTTAATGCAGATAGTGGTATTTTAGATATTAAATGGCCAAAACCAAATCTTAAACACCAAAAACCTTCTACCCCTTATCCTAAGGTTTTAACCAAAGGAATTAAAGATGTAAAATTACCAGTTTACATTCCAAACTCTTATGCCTATATTAAAAATATGATTGTTGTAGCAGATAAAAATTTTTACACTATATCTTTTCCATTTAAAGGGGCAACGGTTACTATTTCAGGTGACAGAACTTACCAAGAGAGTGTTTCTAATAAACAAGAGTTTAACGCTATATTAAAAGCTACTCCTCCTGTAAGTTTCGAACAAGAAGAGGGAATTATGACTGCTGAATTTAACAGGAATGGCGTAAACTACTCCATGGAAATTGAGTGTGATAAACCTCAAACAGATGAGAGATGTACGGATACAAAGCTTATTAAAGAGCTATACAATCACCTTATTATGGTAGGAGGACGCCCATGAGAACTCTTTTAATTATTCCTTTTGTGCTTTTTTTCTCTGCATGTACTCAAGAGCAACCAAAACCTAATAAACCACAGACAGAAGAAGAAAAAAAGTTTACATTCTCTCCTGCTGGTCAATTGACACCTGCAAAAAGTGGACAAGGTCGTAATGGAGATAATTACATTTATGCTCCAGGTATTCGTTTTCCTATAGAGTCTGCACCAGCTTACTTAAACTCCCAAGTTTATGGAATTGGAGGTCTATATGGAGCCAAAGGAAGCCTATGTAGTGAAAAAAATTACCAATACCCATGGCATGACAACTACTGTGAGAAACGAAGATGGGGTATGCCTTTGTGTAGTGGAGGAAAAGGTCACCAAGGTGTTGACATACGTACAGCAACATGTGAAAAAAAGAAATACTATGCTGTTGCCGTTGAAGATGGAACCATTACCTATATAGGTAAATATACTGTAAAACTTAGAGGGAAGTCAGGAAGGACTTATCGTTACCTACATTTAGATTCACCTAGTGTACTGGTCAAAAGAGGTGCAAAAGTAAATAGAGGAGATAGACTCGGTTTAGTCTCAAACAACATGGGAAGTACTAAAACATCTATTCATTTACATTTTGATATAAAAGAGACCATAAAAATAGATGGTAAATCTACCAAAGTTTATGTACCTCCATATACATCTCTAATAGATGCCTATAAGCGTCTGCTTCATGGGAATCCATAGCATCTAGGAGCTTGGACTTTAGTCCAAGAAATCCTATAAAAAAATGGGACTAAAGTCCCTACTCCTAACTTAATCCCTTATCGCTTCTTTATCTAACTCACCAGACTTTAACTTACTCATATACTCTGTTAACATTTTACGAACATCCCCTGACATAATCATAAGTCCAAATATATTTGGAACTGCCAATGCTAAAAATAGAATTGATGAGAAGTCAACCATAAGCCCTGTATCTACCACCGTAGCAATAACAATAAAAGCTAAAAATATAAGTTTAAAAATAATAGATGACTTAATACCAAAAAGGTAAACCCATGCTCTTTCACCATAGTATGACCATGAAATCATGGTAGAAAATGCAAACATAAAAATAGCAAAACCAAGAACAGTTGGAAACCATGAAACCACAGTACCAAAAGCAGTAGAGGTTATCACAGCACCCTGCTTTGCAGCAATAGCAGCATCAAGAGCTTCTGTTCCACCAAGATAAGTACCTGTTAATATTACAACCAAAGCTGTCATGGTACAAACCACAACCGTGTCAATAAATGGTTCATAAAGTGAAACCAACCCCTGACGTATAGGGTATTTAACACGTGCTGGAGCATGTGCAATACCTGCTGAACCCAATCCTGCTTCATTAGAAAAAACAGCTCTTTGAAAACCTTGTACCATCGCACCAAATATACCACCAGCAACAGCAGTTGGTGTAAATGCTTCTCTAAATATAAGTGCAAAAGCATCTGGAATAGCTGTAAAGTATGTTCCTAAAACCCAAAATACCATAGCAAGATAAAAAATAACCATAAAAGGAACAATCGCCTCTGCAACATGTGCAATACGCTTAATTCCACCAATAATTACCAAACCAGTAACCATCGCTAAAATCAAACCAAATACCCATGGATAATCATTAAGAAAAGGTATCTGCCCTTGCATAATGGTTAAGGATTGAGAAACTTGAAAAGTATTTCCTGCTCCTATAGCTCCAAGTATCATAAAAAATGCAAAAACCATCGCCATAGTTTTACCTGTTTTAGCCATACCTTTGTCTGCTAGACCACGAGAGAGATACTCCATACCTCCACCCATAATAGTGCCATCTGGTAAAAACTCTCTGTACTTTACAGAGAGGGTGACTTCAGTAAACTTCAAAGTCATCCCTAAAAAACCAGCCATTATCATCCAAAATGCAGCCCCTGCTCCACCCAAAGAGATGGCGATAGATACTGCTGCAATATTACCTATCCCAACCGTTGCAGAGAGTGCTGTTGCCAAAGACTGAAAAGGGCTAATAACACCTTTATCATCTTTTGTATGGTATTTTCCTCGGACAATATTAAAAGAGTGTCTTAACATTCTAAGGTTCACAAAGCCCATCTTAAAAGTAAGAAAAACCCCACCTGCTATTAGCCATGCCACAACAAAAGGAAAACTACTACCTTCTATGGCTCCAAAGAAAATATCAAAAAAAAGTATATTCTCAAAAAAGGTATTAATTGCTTGAATTATTTCATTCATGTTAACTCCTATAGTTAATTTTTAACATTGTATAGAAAACAATCTAAGTTTTGCTATAATCCACACAAATATATAAAAATAAAAAAGGAGATGATTATGGCATTAGTTTTACTTCCATTGGCACAAGGATTTGAAGAAGTTGAAGCAGTTGCACTCATAGATGTACTTAGACGTGGTGGTATTGGCATTCGCGTGGCAACTGTTGACCCACACAAAGATGACAACCTAGTCTTAGGAGCCAATGGTATTACCCTGCAAGCTGATACCAACATAAAAAATGTTGTCTCTGAAGATTTCGACATGATTTTACTTCCTGGAGGTTGGGAAAACACCTATACTCTAGCAGACAATAAAACGGTACAAACGCTTCTTAAAGAGTTTAAAGCTAAAGAAAAAATCATTGGAGCCATCTGTGCAGCACCTTATGCCCTGAACAAAGCTGGTGTTTTAGGAGAGGATTACACTTGCTACCCTGGTGCAGAAGAGGAGATAGATAAACAAGGGTATAGAAATGACAAATCTGTAGTTATTGACGGCAATATCATGACCTCAAGAGGACCTGGAACAGCTCTTTGTTTTGGACTTGAAATTGTAAAAAAATTTTCGGGAGAAGAGACATATCTAGCCGTTAAAGAGGGAATGCTTTTGGAGTTTTGTGTCTAACAACTACCTAAAAATTTTATCATAAAGGAGTATCATCTTCATGATACCCCTATGCTCTAACTCAAACAACAAATTTATCATTACATTTCATAATTAAAAATAATATATCATTCAAAACTCCGACAATCAACCCATGAAATAGTTTTTTGTTCTCTATACTCATTTAACATATTAACCACTTTAATAGCTTTTGGATGAATGTCATGAAATAAAATAATACCTTTACGATGAAGCAACATAAGCGTTACCACTCTATCTTCTACCTTTTTAGCACTAAGATTTCTATTCCAATCTTGTGAGTCAATATTCCAAAGCATTACTGTGTCATTTAGGGTTGCCAAATATGAAATGAGTTTTTTATGCCGTTGCCCATAAGGTGGTCTAAACCAAACTTTAGCTTTAGGAGTGTTTTGTAAGTTGTTGTTAGCAATTAATGCTCTTGTTTTGTCATACGATGACTTCCAAGTTTTAAGACGTTGATGCGATTTGTGAATAAATCCATGAGAACCTACGCACGAACCGTTGTAAAGTTTTTTAATCTTTTCTTTACCATGTACTTTTAATGATTTTTCTAGATTATTACCTAAAACAAAAAAGAGTCCATGAATCTTTTTTTCTTGAAGTAACAGTGAAAGCTTTTCGGTTCTTTTGTATTTTGGACCATCATCAAACGTTAGAAGAAACGCACTATCTTCAAAGTTAAAACCTTGAACTTCGGAAGCGTCTAGTTTATCTATCTCTGAAGTTGTCTTAGGAAAAAGAGCAGCTAAACGAGCCTGTTCATAGAGATAGTAAGCAAAGAATGTTTGAGATGCTTTGTACCACTCTTTCTTATTGGCTGTTGGCGTATACTCTCTAGCCATTATGGATAATTCAGCCCATGAGTTTACTTTTTTACATAAATCTGAAGAAAACTTATCTGAAGTGGTACATGTTTTTTGAGCCAATTGAAAGTTTTGAAGCAACTCTTCTTTTGTAAATGATTTCCACTTTTTTACAGAAGAGAGGTTTACGTTTTTTCTTCCTACAAATTTTTTAAGAGCTGTTGTTGTACTTAAGTTTGTATTGATAATCTGCTGAACATAAGAGAGTATTTCATATCGTGATGCCTTGTCAAAACTAGTCTGTGTTGACAAAGACTCTCCCCACAAACTTCTTTCAAAGGTTGCCACTTTTGTTGGTCCTACGGCATAGGTAAAAACAGTACCAAAGATTAACATTATTTTTAAAATTTTCAATATAGTCCCTTTTATTATAAAGTTTTATATATACTATCTAAAATTCAATTTAAATAAGGAAATTAAATGAAAAAGCTACTAAACATCTCGCTTCTTTCTCTTTTAGGAGTGACTTCTCTTATGGCTGATAACATACAAGTATTATCAGCTGTAAAAAAAGACAAAGTTATTTCAGATGCATCGGTTATCTTACAAAAAAATGGACAAACGTCACAACTAACCCAAACAAAAAGTAATGGAAAAGCGATATTTCAAGGTTTTAATGACACTAGTGAATCGACACTTATTA
>JALUMR010000033.1 GCA_027055805.1 Campylobacteraceae bacterium | reverse complement strand
TATTCCTAATAATTGGGAGCTTGGACTTCAGTCCAAGAATAACGGGACTAAAGTCCCTATTCCTAATAATTGGGAGCTTGGACTTCAGTCCAAGAATAACGGGACTAAAGTCCCTGTTCCTAATAATTGGGTGCATAATAGGTCATGGTAGAACGCCCAAACTTTTTGCGTTTTACCTGCTCTAGTTCACCTATGTTTTGAGGCATTTCTAGCTGAGACATATGCTCAACGATAACCATCATACATTTTTTAGGGTCTATCTTCTCTATAAGCTCTATGGTTTTGTCATAGACATCATCCATACCATCACGTGTGGCAAATGGTGGGTCAAAATAAAAATAGGTTTTTTCATCTCTTTTTTCTACCATAGACAAAACAGTATCAAACTTCTCAAAGCTGTCTCCAAACATATGCTGACACTTTGCTGGGTTTAAGCGTTTAATGTTCTCTTGCAAAACTTTATAGGCTACGTTGTTATACTCTATGAAGTAAC
Source organism: Campylobacteraceae bacterium (assembly GCA_027055805.1). Lineage (GTDB taxonomy): Bacteria > Campylobacterota > Campylobacteria > Campylobacterales > Sulfurovaceae > UBA1140. The sequence goes on along the minus strand of JALUMR010000033.1, from coordinate 3,269 downwards.
ATTGACTAGCTCCTCTACTTAATGCCTCAAGCCCAATAGAACCTGAACCTGAAAAGACCTCTACGAAATTTTTATCCATAATCTCAAACTGCAAGGTGTTAAAAAGCGACTCTTTTAAAATGCCCTTTGAACTTCTTGTAGTAAATATATTTGGAATTTCAATAACTTTTCCTTTGAAATCCCCTGCTATTATTTTGGTTGTAAAATTTTTATCTTTTGCCATCTTCTCTCTCTATATTTTATAATAAAGTAATTTTAACATAATTCCCACAACATAAAATAAAATTAGTACTATTTCAAATAGATACTGTTAAAGATTCTAAAAGTTCTTAATATAAAATAACTTTTTTACTTTATAAACTTAAAATATTATGATATTCTTTACTATGAAAACATTTAAATTGATACTACTCACCCTACTACTCACCCTCGGCTTGGTTGCAGAAGAAGTAAAAACACCTACTCCTCCTGTACCTTATAACTTTTTAGCAAAAAAAGAAGTCAAAAATTTCATAAACATGATGGTCAAAAAACATCACTTTAAACGCTCTTATGTGGAAGAGGTTTTAGGCAATGCAATGCTAGACAAGGAGACACTAGCACGTTATACTGGAAAATACAAAGCAAACAGTACCAATGGAACATGGGAACGCTACAAAGCACATGTACTTGATGAACAAACCATGCAACTCGCACGTGAGTTTAAACAAAACTACTACGCAACCCTAAAACGTGCAGAACAAGAGTATGGTGTAGACATGGACTATATAGTTGGTTTTATGGGTGTTGAGAGTAAATATGGAACCCATACTGGAAACTATAGAGTTTTAGACTCCTTAGCCACACTAGGTTTTCATAAAAATCGTATGCACAAGTGGTTTAAAGCAGAATTAAAAAATCTCTTTTTACTTATGAGAGAACAAAACAGAGACATCTACACCCAATATGGCTCATTTGCAGGAGCTATGGGGGCTGTTCAACAGATGCCTTCTATACAGAGACGTTTTGGAGTTGACTACAATGGAGACGGCATAAAAGACCCTTGGGATTTAGAGGACTCCATAGGAATTATCGCTAAGTTTATGCACAAAAAAGGTTGGGAAAAAGGAGCTGTAGTAGCTGTACCTACCAACTTTTCAGGTAAACGATTTAGCAAACTAAAAACCAGCCATAAAAAGAAGTATTCTCTAAGATATTTGGCTAAAAAAGGGATAAAACCACTAGAACCATTTAATGCATCAAAAGCTTATCTACTAAAAAATAGAAATTCTGACCATGATGACATTTGGCTAGGAGGAGACAACTTTAGAGTTTTGACAAAATATAACAACTCTACCTCTTACGGTATGGCTATTCATTTAATTGCACAAGAGGTGAAATAATACGCTATAATATAACTAAAAAATAGGGAGCAACAATGACTGGTGCAAAAAAAGAGCTAAGCAGTGAACAGCACACCCTCTATTCAGAAGTTATAGCTGAAAACAAACGTGTAGTAAATAAAGAGAAAAATCTCTACGAAGTGACTCCTAAACATAAGCGTTATAGAGTCTATATTGGTCGATTTTTTGAGCTAAAAAAAGGTCTTCACTCTGTTTTTAATGAACTACGAGAAGCTAAAGAGCATGACTACCTAGAGTTTATGATTAACTCTGGTGGTGGTTTTGTTCATGAGGGTATGCAGTTTTATAACATCATGCAAGAGAAATTTTGTGGTAGAACTGTAGCCTACTTAGATAATCGTGGTTACAGCATGGGAGCAATGCTCTTCTCTATGGCAGATAAACGTGTCATCTATCCCTATTCTGATTTTATGTACCATAACTATTCAGGTGGTGCTATGGGTAAAGGTGGTGATATAAAAGCACGTATTGACCATACACATGAACATCTAAATAATTTTTTCTATAATATCATTGTAAAACAAGGCTTTTTAACAGAAGACGAATTTGAGCAAATGTTGGTTGGACAAGACTACTGGATGGGGGCAAAAGAGCTTTGTAAACGAGGTATTGCCACTCATGTCATAGTAGCAGGTAAAGAGCTAACAGCAAAACAGTACTTAAAACAGCTCAAACAAGAAAAAAATGCGAGAAAAGAAGCAAAGAGTAAAACTAAAAAGAAGAAGTAAAAAGTCTATTAAAAAAGCACAGTTAAAAAATTAACTGTGCCTCATCTATGATATTTTAAGCCAAAGCCTCAACATCTAAACTCTCATGAATTTTATTTATTTCATCTGTTGAAAGATTAAGACCCTCTGCTAAACTCTCTAAATAAGCTCTCTCTGATTCAAGGTCTAAATCAATAGCAAAAAGGCTCATGTAGTAAACTTGCTGTGCCATATTTTCTGGAATCTCTTTAAGAAAATCTTCCAAATTTAACTTTTGTTCCATCTCTTGTTCAACAAACATCTGCTCTACTTTACTCATCTCACCCATGAACTCCATAATTTTTTTCTGCTCTACCTCATCAATAGTTCCATCTGACTTAGCAGCATTTATCATGGCTTTAAGGAGTATATATATCTCTTTGTGATAGTCTTCCTTCTCTTCATCTTTACCTATTAAATCAGTAATAACCTCTTTAACGGTACTGTTTTTATCAAAATCTTCTCTACCTATCATCTTTTGGAACATCTCTTCTAGTCTGTTAACTAATTTCAATTCTTATCCTTATATAGTAATATTATTATTTAAGTTTATTTTAACATTTAAAGCTGAAATTTATCTGTTTAATTAAAAATTTTCAAGATAATAGTCTATAAAGCCCATATTCTGTATAATCATTAAAACATTTTAAAACAATAGGCAAAAGATGAAAATACGAATTTACTACGAAGACACTGATGCTGGAGGCATTGTTTATCATACCAACTATATTAAGTATTGTGAACGTGCTAGGTCTGAACTTTTTTTTAAAAGGAACCTTTCTCCTACCGATGGAGAAAAAAGTGGTTTTGTGGTTAAAAACATCAATGCTAACTTTTTAGGTATGGCATTTTTAGGTGACATGCTCGAAGTAAACACTGAAGTTTTAAAAAAGAAACATAGCTCAATAATTCTAAAACAGTCTGTACTTAAAGATGCTAATGTTATCTTCTCCATGGAAATAGTTCTTGTTTTTGTTAGAGAAGGAAGAGCTACTCGAATCCCTAATTCTATGAATGATATTTTAGCTTAATCAAAAGGCAATCCTCTTTTTAGGACAAAAATATTAAAGCTCTCTATCGTTATTCAGAAAATAAAAGTATAATTTCCTAAATAAAAAAG
>JALUMR010000032.1:9756-13682 GCA_027055805.1 Campylobacteraceae bacterium | reverse complement strand
GGTAGTTTTACAATAAAACTCATACCCTTGTCCATAAAACCTTTTTTAGATATCATTGAATCTAATACTTTAGCTGCATCGGCACCAAGATAGAGCATGGAGTCATCTTCTATTTCAACTATCATACCATTATTGATATCATAGCCTTTAACTCTAAACTCTTCAATCTTATCTAAATTGTCTCGTGCATTACACATCTCTATATCATATTGTTTTCTTAACTCTATATATTTACTATACTCTTTACAAAATGGACACTCATCATCATAATAAAGTTTTATTTTTTTCATTGAACTGGAATCTCCATAATTTTTTTATACCCAAATGATTTAATAGCCATTTTTGATTTATCATACCAAACATCTTTTCTATATATATCAATATGATTGACTTTTGGGTTACCACTTAAGCCTGATGGTGTGAAATCATACAACATATAAGGTACTCCAAATTTTTTATATAATGGAGTTTTTTTACCTCGTTTATTATAATTTTTGAAATATTGTTGTAGAAAATCTGCAAGAACCTTCTTTTTCTTTTCTGAATAATCAACATGACCATATTTCGCCAGAACATTTTTTACATCTTTTATGCTTTTGGCATCTTCTAATGCTTTGTATATAATAAAACTTTTATTGAGGAAAGGGTCTACTGTTATATCATATTTTACACGTTTTAAATAGCGAGAAATAAGATGAAAACTATTTGAATAATAGTTTTTATCTTTTAGTAGGATTCCTCGATTATTAACAAATGTTGGCTCTTTATCTATAAAACTTATTTTTGCATTTTGTGCAAATATCTCATCGTATGGTGAGATGTCTTGACTGCTAAGTTTAATGCTTCTATTGTCATCTGTCACAATATGAATATCATAAATAGTGTTAAAATTTGAATCCCACCAAGCAAAAACAAATGGTCTATAAATCAGAGGAGATAAAAGAACAATAGCAATAAAGACTCTAAACATTTTTTTATTATAAAGAAAGTTTAAATTCTCTTGTGACAAATGCTTTATGGCATAAAAAAACCCTAAATTTAGAATAATCCATTGCCAAAACAGTATGCCACTCATTAGTACTATACCAAGATGAAAAAATTCAAAAACTATAAACATAAAAAGAGTAAGACGTTTATTGTATAAAAGGAATATGGCTCCTAGCTGTATGAACATATTACTTAAAGTAAAGAGTACGTCAATTTTATTTAAATAGCTAACAATATTTAGTGCTGTCTCCTGTTCTAAGAATCCAAACCAACCATTAATATATGCAGAGATAAATAGGTTATTAATCTCATTATTGAAAGCCCAGTTCCACCCCTCTGGACTAATCTCTATCTTGGCAACTCCTGGAATAAAATAGTTAGAAGCATGAATGGTGAGTGCTAAAAAAATAAACAGTTTTGTATCTATATCTTTAAAATAATTAATTGATTTGACTATTAAAAAGGTAATAAAAAGTGTTAAGATGTGGTATATTGGTGTAAACTCAGGCATGTGAGCCCCAGCTGAATCAAATGGAAAAGATATAGAATGAAAGAAGATATATCCTATAAATAGAACCATTAAAGCAAATATTGGATGCACAAAAACCAATATCATAAAAAGAAGTAACAATGTTTTATCTATAAGTGCATCAGTATCCAAATAAAAATTATAATCATAAAAAAATTGTTCCCAAAATATAGGTAAAAGAATAGCAAAAAGAAGAATTCTAAGTACTTTATAATCAGAAAACTCTTTCCATGCTATTTTATGTCGATTGTAACCCAAAAATAGAGTGACAACTCCAAATAAAAGTGTAAATTTTAAATTAGTAAAAGAGGAGAGAAAAAAAGAGGAAGAGAAATAGATATTTTCGTCTAAGTGTGTTAGGGTAGAGTTAAAGACTCCACGAAAGAGGTTATAAATAATTAGAATAAAAAAAATATCTAATAATGTTTTTTTTATATTGATTGTTTTATTTTTCAAAACATTATCCTTTAGAATTTATTCTATTAGTTTAACAGAAAAATACTAAAAAAAATATAATTTAATATAAAATTAGTGCTAAGGAGTAAAACCTTTTAAAAGGCTCTCTCCTTTTTTACTATTAAGTCTTACTTTTCAACTTTTACAGTTACAGGTATTTTGTTTGCCTTAATGGACTGATAGGCTGAGACGGCAATAAAGATTATACCTATTGTTCCAACAATGATTTCGTCAATATGGAAGAAGATTTTAACCAACATGATAAGGGCTAAAGCCAAAATAGCATAGTGGGCTCCATGTTCTAAATATCGGTACTCTGTTAAAGTTTCATTTTTTAACATATAGATGGTTAGCGAACGTACAAATGTTGCTCCGATTCCTAACCCTATCATGATAATGAAAATATTGCTACTTAATGCAAATGCTCCAATAACGCCATCGAAAGAGAATGAAGCATCTAGTACTTCTAGGTATAAGAATCCCATAATACCACTTCTTACTCCATTTGTATTAAAAATGTCATCTAATGACGCAATAAGAGAGTAGAGTAAAACACCTGCAAAATATGCAAGAGAAATTTCATAGCTCATAGTAATTGAGGTTATAATTAATCCTACAGTTGTTGCAATGATCATATTTGAACTTGATACTCTTCCCATTTTCTCAAGTAATTTGCTATTTTCTATGATACTTATCCACTTCTCTTCTCTATCGGTATCAAAGATAAAGCTTAAAAAGACCATGAGCAAAAATGACCCACCAAAAGCGAAGATAAGTTTTTCGACTGAAACCAATGTTTTATGATACTCATGTGGTTCATTTATTGCGAGTATAAAGGTTTCCCCGATACCTAAACCACTAGCGATGGCGACAATAATAATTGGAAAAATAAATCGCATTCCCAAAACAGCAATGGGAATCCCCCAAGTAATAAAGCGTTCTTGCCATTTAGGCTCCATGGTCTCTAACACTTTAGCATTGACCACTGCATTGTCAAATGAGAGTGATATCTCTAATACAGCTAAAAGAGCCACTATATATAGAGCATGAATCCCCCCCATGTAAATAGCTAAAAGTAAACCCAAAATAGCAATGATAAACGAACTTTTAAAATGTTTCATACATATTCTCCTTAGAATAATCGTGTAGTTAATGTGACAGTAAAAGTTTAGACTAATAAAAAAAATTTTACAATAAAACTTTTCACAACTTTTAAAAACTTTAATAGTTTCTATATAAAAGCATTTAATCATGGGCTTTTTAATGGGTACTATTTAAAACAAATTATATTAATAATTAACTTTTATTCTGTATAATTGATAGTAGAACTTTTAAAACTTTTAAAAAGGAAGCTTATGGATGGCTTTACACAAAAATTAAGGCTTATTTATACAAAATTGTTTCATGAAGATATGGACAAGTTTACCGAAGAGTTTATTGATAATAATAAATTTAAAAAAGGTGAACAGAGTCGTAAAGAGTTTGTTCTAAATCGTAAAACAGTATTGAGACGATGGCTCAATAAAGAGATAAAATGTACAAGTGATTTTCAAAAAAGTTTTAACAACTATAAAATCTCTCGTTATCAGTTTCATGGAACAGCCCTTTTCTCTTTAGATGATTTTAGACAGAGTAATAACATAGAAGCATTTGAAGAGAAAATAGACCTCTATTTGCAGTATAAGCAAGAAGTTTATGTCAACAAAGAGTATAAACATATCTATATCTTTTGTATTGAAAAAAAAGAGATACTTTTGTATAGCATTGTTAAATGGGAAAAGAGTCAAGGAGAGGAGGTTGTTATTACCTTAGAGCAGGATAGTACTTTTTATAAAGGCACTTTCTCTTTACGTGAGGATTCTAATATTTTTATAAGTATGAAAATTGAAAGAAGAACACTTTATCTTCTTTTTCATGACAATCATGATAGCAGTTCTAAGTATATTGTAGGTAC
>JALUMR010000032.1:0-9656 GCA_027055805.1 Campylobacteraceae bacterium | reverse complement strand
ATAAAAGAGCATAATATCAAAGTTAAAGTGGTTGAAAAAGAGAAAATTATCCATAAAGTAAACAGTTTAGATTTTTTCTTTATACATCTAGGTGATGAGCGAGACTTTGTCTTAGCCGACCCCATAAGAGACAACAAAGATGTGTTTAAACTTTTTATCAATGAAGTAACCTTAGATGAGTACCGAAGTGATTATCGAAAAATTGATGCTAAGAGTGAACTGTTTTAGAAAACTTAACGCCGACTCACCTCAACAGCTAAATCTGAAATAACTCTTGATTTTGCGATACTTTGACGGTTACTAGTTGCAGAGTTTTTTAAGATGCTTATATGTCTGTTAATCTGATAAAGTTTTGATTTGAATAGAGTGTCAGAATCTTTTACAAGCTCTTTTTCTCTTTCGCTAGGAGACATACCTACGAACTCTTTTACATTATCAAAAAAGCTTGAGGTACTTGTGGATGCATCTGATATTAGTTTATTGACGTATAGTAAATTTTCTGTGGTTTTTCCCATTTTTTTCATATTGGCTTGTAGCTCTAAAGCGTTAACGATAAGGACATTGTCGGCATATTGTGACAACTGTTCTAGTGCAGGTAGGGTAGCTTTTTGTTTTAGTTGATTAAAGCCTCTTAAAAAGTTGGCACTACTGTTTTGATACTTATCTAAGGTTGAGGCTGTCTCGTTGAGTGTGACAAGTGAGGTTGATACAATTCTTGTTGCATTTGCTACCTCTCCAGCATATGGTATGGGTAAGATTCTAAGTGCTTGGGTGAAGTATGAACTCGCTTCAATGACATTTGCGTAATCACTAACATAATGTTTCATAATAGATACAAACTCCTTAAACTCGTCAAGTGTGGCTTTCTCCTTTTGTATAGATTGTGCGACACGTGCTAACTCGGCATAACTTTTTTTAAATAGCTCTTGTTCTGATATGCATTTTTTATTAGAGATGGTTGTGTTTGCTGGTAGCGAGAGTGTTGATGGTTTATTAGCACACCCTTGGATCAGTAAAATGAGTAAGATAGATAAAGTTAGACGCATATAGAACTCCCAAATTTTATCTATATTATATACTTCCTTTTCTTATGAAGGTATTGAGAAAATGTATTACAAAAATATACTAGTATGTATCAAAGATATTTTATGGTAAAAATTAAACCATAGATTAAGATACATAAGATATAGTTATAAAAATTATAATTCTAAAAGGTAAAATAGAGATGAAACAATCAATGCTAATGGAAAAATATCCTATAAGTGAAATGGATATTATGAAGAGTGAGACGACATTCTCGAATGTAGATGAGGTGATAGCCTATTTAAAAGAGAAAATTGATGCTCACCCTGTAGCAGCTTATATTGCAACATTTGACCACTATACGCACACTAAAAACTTGGGTGATGCAGGGGAAATTAGTGCTGATATTTTAGATGCTAAAAATATTATCTGCTGTTTTGGAAAGCAGTTACCAAACCCTACGTTGTTGGCTGTTCGTCCACGTGCTATTGGTGTTGCTGAACTAAAAGATAAATTTATTGTTAGTTTTATAGATGCTCCAAACCTCCAAGCTCAAGATTCTATGGTTACTTGGGTTAAAAGTATTGTAAATAAATAAGAAAATTATAGGGAGAATTTTATGAAAAAAGTTTTAGTTTTAGGTGGTGGTTTTGCTGGTGTTGAGGCAGCTATTTATCTGAAAAAACAAGATAACCTTGAAGTAACATTGGTAAGTGACCGTGATTATTTTTATATCTATCCTACTTCTATTTGGATTCCAACAGGAGAGACAACCAAAGAGAAGATATCGGTTCCTTTAAAGGATTTGGCTTCTAAACATGGGTTTGAAGTTGTTGTAGATGCTGTAACTGATTTAAAAGCATCTGAAAAAATAGTTACATTACAAAGTGGTCGAGTATTAGATGACTATGATTATATTGTTGTAGCAATGGGTCAAGACAAAATAAAGTTAAAAGGTATAGAAAATACCTTGTCAATCTGTGGAAAACCAGAAGAAGCAGAAGTGTTAAAAGTTAGGCTAGATGAATTGGTAGAAAAAGGTTCAGGGAAAATAGCCATGGGCTTTGGTGGAAACCCGAAAGACAGTTCTGCTGTTCGTGGTGGTCCTGCATTTGAAGTTCTATTTAACGTTCATAATATGTTAAAGAAGAAAGGTATTAGAGATAATTTTGAACTAATGTTTTTTGCACCAATGGAAAAGCCAGGTCAAAAAATGGGGGACAAAGCTCTAGTCATGATGGATAAAATGTTTGGTATGACCGACATTAGTAAAAAAGTGGGTACTAAAATTACTTCATTTGAAAAAGATGGAATAAACTTTGAAGATGGAACAAAGATAGAGTCTGACTTGACCATGTTTATATCTGCTGGTAAAGGACACTCTATTTTAGAAGCTTCTGATTTACCACTAAGTGAGGCAGGTTTTGTTGTCACCAATGAGTATAATGAGATAGAAGGTTTTAAAAATGTTTATGCTATTGGTGACTCTGCATCATTGATGGGACCAGAGTGGAGAGCAAAACAGGGACATGTAGCTGAAGTTATGGCTAAAAATGTGGCTTATAATATCTTCCAACACTCGCAAGGGATGAACTCTAAACGCTCTTATGAAGAGCATCTAAATATCTTATGTGTTATGGATACAGGTGATGGTGCAGCTTTCGTTTATCGTGATAACAAAGGTGGAAAGATGATTCCTATGCCAAAAGTTGGTCACTGGATGAAAAAAGGTTGGGGTTGGTATTGTAAACAATCCAAACTTGGGAATATTCCTCGTATTCCTGGGATGTAAGAGATCTAGGGTTGGTCAGACCGACCCTACAAATTTTTTCAGCCCCTCATCTAAACTCCACCAATCTGGATAGACTTCATCATAAAAAGGTTGAGTAACCTCTTTAAATTCATTTTTATCTTCGTAAAGATTAACACACCAATCAAAATCTATATCTCTATTTTTTAAGGCTTCTATGCTCAAAAGTGTGTCATTGATACAACCTAACTTTGAAGGTGTTACCAAAAGAGTCTTACACTTTAGCTCTTGAATTAAATCTACCATTTTGTACTCTGCTGTAATGGGTACCATAAGACCACCAGCACCTTCTATAATAAGTACATCACAAAGCTTTTTTAGCTCCTCTATTTTAGCTTTTATTTTCTCTATTTTAATGCCTCTTTGAGTATCAGCACAAAATGGTGCAGCAGGTGTTTTAAAGGTGTATGCTGTAATATCTATGGGTTTTAATTCTTTAAAATTTTTATTATATTTTTGTACGGACTCTAGTATAAGTTTAGCATCGAGAGGTTCATCTGTTACTCCTGTCTCAATAGGCTTACAAACACCTACTGATACACCCCGTTTCGTAAACTCTTCTACAAGCTTTAAAGTGGCATAGGTTTTACCAATATTTGTATTGGTGGCTGTAATAAAAAGTAATTTCACAATTAAACTCCAAATTTTTATTAAGATTGTACCATAGATAAGTTATACTATATAGAGATAAAGCTAGGAGATAGAATTGCCACGAATAGAAGAAGAGATAGAATCTGAATTGGAAATTGAAGAACCATCAAAATATAAAGTTCTGTTACACAATGATGATTATACTACTATAGATTTTGTTGTTGATGTTTTAGTAGGCGTTTTTCATAAAAGTTTTACTCAAGCAGAAGCAATAATGATGGATGTACACACAAAAGGCAGAGCCGTTTGTGGAATATACACTTATGAGATAGCTGAGACAAAAGTCTCTCAAGTTAAAAAACTTGCAGTGAGTAATGGATTTCCACTACTTGCAACAATGGAAGAAGTTTAATTTAAAACAAAGGATAAAAAATGATTAGTATAGAACTTAATGATATATTTAGAGCATCTGTGAAGTATGCCAAAGAGCATAGACATGAATACTTGACGTTAGAGCATATTTTTTTATCAGTTTTAAGAAGTCCCGAGGGAATAGAACTCTTAACCATGATTGGTGGAAATGTAGAGAGAATGCATGAACATGTTAAAAACTATATTGAAGTAAATAACCAAGTGATGGAAGAGTTAGACGAAGAGGGTACAGAGCATGAACCTTTTGAAACCGTTACGCTTTCTAATGTTATGAATGATATGGTAAGTCATATCAATAGTTCAGGTCGTAGCGAGGCAAAAACAGGAGATTTACTGGCTTCTATTTTTACACAGACAAAATCGTATGCTTATGCTGTATTGCAGTCAGAAGGCATTACCCGACTGGATATTTTAGAGGCTATTTCTCATAATGATATGGATGAACAAAGAGAGGCTGAAGAGGTAGAAGAGGATGAGACTCACCCTAATTTGGCAGCGTATACTGTAGAGTTGGTCTCCGTTGCAAAAGAGGGAAAGATTGACCCTGTGGTAGGACGTAAATCTGAGATAGACAGAGTGATGCAGACTTTATGTAGAAGAAAGAAGAACAACCCTCTGTTGGTGGGTGAACCAGGTGTTGGTAAAACTGCCATTGCAGAAGGTTTGGCACTACAAATAGCCAACAATGAAGTACCTGAAATTTTAGAAGGTAGTCAAGTGTTTGCATTAGATTTGGGAGCCATGATTTCAGGAACCAAATACAGAGGTGATTTTGAAAAACGTCTAAAAGGTGTGTTATCAGAGCTTCAAACCATAGATAAAGCCATTTTGTTTATAGATGAAATTCATACGCTTGTAGGAGCAGGGGCAACCTCTGGTGGAAGCATGGATGCAGCAAACCTACTTAAACCTGCCCTTGCAAGAGGTGAGCTAAAGTGTATAGGTGCTACAACATATGCAGAGTTTAGAAACCATTTAGACAAAGACAAAGCTCTTTCTCGTCGTTTTTCTAAAATAGATATAGAAGAGCCAAGTGTTGAAGATACTATGACCATACTTCAAGGTATTAAGCATAAGTATGAAGAGTATCATCAAATTAATTTCTCAGATGAAGCCTTACAGTCAGCTATTGATTTATCTGTGAAATATTTACATGACCGATTTTTACCAGACAAAGCGATGGATATTATAGATGAAGTGGGAGCCCACTTTATGCTTCGAGATAAAAAAGACATTACAATTACAAGTACCGACATAGAAGCGTCGGTAGCTAGAATGTTAAAGCTTCCATCAACCATAGTTTCAACGGATGATACCTCTAAGTTGAAAAACCTGGCAGAGGAGATTAAGCAAAAAATCATTGGTCAAAATGATGCTATTGAAAAAGTGGTTCAGTCGATTAAACGTTCATATGCAGGACTAAATCAAGAGAACCAACCTATAGGTTCATTTCTTTTTGTAGGGCCAACAGGTGTGGGTAAAACAGCTCTTTCTGCTCAACTAGCAGAGAGTATGGGGATTCACTATGAGCGAATAGACATGAGTGAATATATGGAAAAACATGCTCTTTCTCGTCTTATAGGTGCACCTCCTGGTTATGTGGGGTATGAGCAAGGTGGACTTTTAACCGAGATGGTTAAGAAAAACCCACATACCGTACTCCTTCTTGATGAGGTTGAGAAGGCTCATCCTGACATTATGAATATTTTACTTCAAGTGATGGATGGAGCCAAACTAACTGACAATAACGGAATGGTGAGCGACTTTAAAAATGTGATTTTGATTATGACTTCAAACCTTGGAACCAAAGAGGCAAATGTAATGGGCTTTAACAAAGATACAAGTTCCAAAACAGACAATGCTTTAAAAGATTTCTTCTCACCTGAGTTTAGAAACAGACTCTCTTCTGTGGTTGAGTTCAATCATCTAAATTTAGAAGCCATTGAGATGATAGTAGATACAGAGATAGAGAAGCTCAATAAGCAGATGAAGTCTAAGAACATTAAAATCAAGTTGGGTAAAAAAGCCAGAACATATTTAGCCCAAGAGGGTTACTCTGATGTTTATGGTGCCAGAGAGATTGCTCGTGTTATTGACAAAAAGATTAAAGAGGCTTTAACCGATGAAATTTTATTTGGTGAGCTTAAAGATGGTGGTTCTGTGAAAATAACCTTTAAAAAGGAGAAGCTAGATTTTGTCTTCAATATATGATGATGATTTTTATATTCCTGAACTACGCTCTGCACACCTTTTCCCTAATCCTAGAGAGGCAGGAGAAGAGGGGCTTTTAGCTTTTGGAGGTGACTTGAATCCCAATCGTATTCTTAAAGCCTATAGAAGTGGTATCTTTCCTTGGTTTAACCCAGATGACCCCATTTTATGGTGGTCACCAAATCCTCGTTTGCTTCTTTACCCAGAAGATTTTAAAACCAATAAATCTTTTAGACGTGTCTTGCGTAACAAAGGTTTTGAAGTACGTTTTGATACCAATTTTGAAGCTGTTATAACCCATTGTGGAGAAGTTCCTAGAGAAGGGCAAGAGGGAACATGGCTGACCAAAGAGATGAAAGAAGCTTATATTGAAATTCATCATATGGGATTCGCTCACTCTATTGAAACTTACTATGAAGGAGCATTGGTTGGTGGACTCTATGGTATTGCCATGGGTAGGGGATTTTTTGGTGAATCTATGTTCTCATTAATGCCTAATGCATCTAAAGTTGCTATTAAAGCATTAAGTAGTATCTGTGCGAAAAAAAGTTATGATTTTATTGACTGTCAAGTAGCAACTCCACATCTTATTCAATGGGGGGCAAAGTTAGTAGAACGAGATACTTTTTTAGATGCTTTAGAAGAGACACTTGAAAAGTCTACAGACTTTGGTTCATGGAGAGATTGGACATGGGAATATATAGATAATTAAGGAAATTTTGTCATTATGGTAAACAGAGATATTAACTTCTCTCTATGGTTAGACTTTATAGAGAGAGACTATTTAAAAAATGAATTTGGTAAATTATTAGAGCAGGGTATTGTAAATGGTGCAACATCTAATCCAGCTATTTTTGCAAATGCAATCACAACATCACCTGCTTATAAAGAGCAGTTGGCTACACTAGAGGGTAAAAGTGCTAAAGAGAAGTATGAAGCCTTGGCTATTGAAGATATACGGACAGCTGCACAGATGTTACGACCTCTTTACGATGCTGGTAATGATGGTTATATTTCTATAGAAGTTGACCCTTTCTTGTGTAATGATACAGAAGGAACCATAGAAGAGGGTAAACGTCTCTTTAAAGCCATAGATGAACCCAATGTAATGGTAAAAGTACCAGCTACTCAAGCAGGTTATGAAGCAATGACAGCACTGATGAAAGAAGGTATCTCTGTTAATGCAACCTTAGTTTTTTCTCCTAAACAGGCAACTCAATGTTTTAAGGCGATGACAAAAGGAATAGCTCAAGGTGAACAGTTTGGTTCTTGTAGGGTAGAAGCTGTTATTTCTGTTTTTGTAAGTCGTTTTGACCGTGCTTTAGATGCAGAGTTGGAAGCTTCTGGAATAGAGCCTCATAAAACAGGTATTTACAATGCTGCAAAAATCTACAACATGATAGAAGCAAATGAAGTACCCAATATTCGTGCTTTGTTTGCAAGTACAGGTGTAAAAGGTGATGCTTTAGAAGCAAACTATTATATTAAAGGTCTTATGGCTGCACACTCGGTTAATACAGCTCCTTTAGCTACTATTGAAGCTCACTTAGAGACAAATGAAAAAGCAGAAGCATTGCCTATAGAGAACTCTATATTAAATGGTTACTTTATGAATTTAGAAGACAATGGTTTTAATATGGATGAGATTTATGAGCAACTGCTTAATGAAGGTCTTGTTGCTTTTGAAGAATCATTTACAAATATGTTGGAACAGATAAAGTAAGAGTTACTTTTTATTCATCTTATTTAGAAAAATATAGAATTAAAAAATATTTTTTTGTATTAAAATTAATTATATATTATTAAGCAATATAATATTATTTTGTAAGTAAAATAGCATTTATATTTATAAGGGGATAGATAAGAATGGATGAAATAAATTTTGCAAATCTAAAATTTAGGGGTTTAGTCAAAAAAACATTACTAGAAGAGAGTGAAAAATTAAAATTTATTGTTACAGTTAATGCAGAATTTATAATAAAAGCAAATAATGATGATAATTTTAAAAAAATTATTAATGATAATTATTCTACATTTGATGGTCAGGTACCATATTTTTTAGCAAAAAAACAAAAGCCTAATATCTATTTTGAAAAACTAAGTGGGTCAGATTTAATATATGATTTTGCAGCGATGGCAAAAGAAACAAATAAAAAAATATTTTTATTAGGTGGACAAGAAGAGAGTAATCGGAAATCAATTATAAAGCTAAAGAAAGAGTATAATATTGATATTGATGGTTTCTCTCCAGTGTACAAGCCTTATCCTTTTGACAATAATCACAATAATAATATTTTAAAAGAAATAGAAATATTTAAGCCAGATATCTTGTTTGTAGGATTTGGAGCTCTTAAGCAGGAGTCTTGGATAAATGATAACAAACAATTTCTTGAAGATATAGGTGTGAAATGGGTCATTGGTAGTGGTGGAACATTTGAATTTGTTTCAGGTCTTATAAAAAGAGCACCTAGATGGATACAAAGAATAGGTATGGAAGGTATTTATCGAATAATAGAAGAACCAAATAAAATAAGATTTAAACGTATACTTTTAAGCTTTAAAATGTTTAAATATATAAGGTAATTTAGAAAGTACCAACTCTAAGGAATTATTATGAATTTAAAAAAAAATTATAGACATATTTTTCTATTTTTGCTCCTATTATTTGTTTTTACTGGGTGTGGGGGTAGTAATAAGGGGGAAAAATCTGCTATGAAAATAAAAGGTTATCTTATAGACTCGGCACTTCAAGGTGTTAGCTACATTTGTGATGGTAATGAGGCATTAACAGATGCTCGTGGAATGTTTGAGTGTATTGAGATGCCTGTTACTTTTAAAGTAGGTCAGATAACACTTGGAACTATAAATAGTCTTAACACAGATAAAAAGGTTTATTTACAAGATTTGTTAGGATTAGATAGGGATAATTATAGTGATGAAGAACTAAAACTTTTGGCACGTTTTATTCAATCTCTTGATGATGATGGTGATATCTCTACTAAAATCACCATTACAAAAGATATTCGTCAGAAAATGAGTTCCGTTAAAGAGTTTAATCATATGAATAAAGATGAAGTAAAAATACTTTTAAATAAAGTGGGAAAAGAGTTCGTAAGTGAAGAGAGTGCAATAGCTCATTTAGAAGGTTCTCCAAATATTGCACCAGTAGCAAAAGCCCAAATACTAACTGTATATGAAGATACAACAGATAATGCAATCACATTAGCAGGAACCGATGTTGATGGAAACTCATTAACCTATGCGATTGTAACTGAACCAAGTCATGGAACTCTAACTCTAAATGGAGCTGTAGCGAAATACACACCAACCGCCAATTATTATGGAGCAGATAGCTTTAGTTTTAAAGTAAATGATGGAATAGTAGACTCCATATCTGCTACAGTTTTAATTAGTGTAAAAGATGTTGTAGACTCAAACACAACAACCAACATAGCTACCGTTTATGAAGATGCAGAAAACAATACAACAAATAATTGGACAATAGTTTCAAATGATTCAGGTGAAGCCAATATTACAAATACCTACGATGATGAAAGAAATAGTAGAGTCATCTATTTCGATGCTAAAG
>JALUMR010000031.1 GCA_027055805.1 Campylobacteraceae bacterium | reverse complement strand
GAAGAGGTTCAAAAAGTTTATCGTCGTCAAGGGGTTAATATTTCTGACAAACACATTGAAATTATTGTTTCTCAAATGATGCGTCAAGTCAAAGTGGTTGATGGTGGTGACTCTAAGTTTATTGATGCTGACTTAATTTCTAAAAAGAAATTTATTGTAGAAAATTCAAAAGTAATAAAATTATTTGGAGAACCAGCTATTGCTGAGCCACTATTAATTGGTATTACGAGAGCTGCCGTTGGTGCTGACTCTATTATCTCTGCTGCGTCATTCCAAGATACGACTAAAGTATTGACGTCTGCGTCTATTGCAGGTACCGTTGATATGCTTGAAGATCTTAAAGAAAATGTTGTTATTGGTCGTCTTATCCCTGTGGGAACAGGTATGGTTGATATTGATAATGTTACACTTACACAGGTAGAAGAGGAAGAGTAATCTTTCTTCTGTAGGCTGCAATAAATTGCAGTCTACAGCTTATCTTTCTTCCTTAATTGACACAAAGTCACATTAATATTAAATTCTCCCATACAAATCCTTAACAACTAAAGACTATTTCGGTATAATATGCACCATTTTCTATGCATGGAAGCCCCGAAAATACGTTTAAATGACGTTTTTTCGGGACTTTCATGTCCAGATTTTAATTCAAATAAAGGAATTGTATTGCCTACAATTAACCAATTGGTTCGTAAAGAACGTAAAAAGCAAGTGAAAAAATCAAAATCACCTGCACTCGTAAACTGTCCTCAAAGAAGAGGTGTATGTACAAGAGTTTATACAACAACTCCAAAAAAACCTAACTCAGCTTTAAGAAAAGTTGCAAAAGTTAGATTGACAAGTGGATTTGAAGTTATCTCTTACATTGGTGGTGAGGGTCACAACCTTCAAGAACACTCAATCGTACTTGTACGTGGTGGTAGAATTAAAGATTTACCAGGGGTAAAATATCATATCGTTCGTGGTGCATTGGATGCATCTGGTGTTAATGGTAGAAAAGTTGCTCGTTCTAAATACGGTACTAAAAGACCTAAATAGACAACGACTTTTAAACGTTAAAAAATAGTAGGTGTGACCATGTCATACAAAAAGTGTGAGCTTGAAAAGCTTAAAGCAGTTTTTATCAAATAATCTTTTATTTTAATAGATAACCTTAGGGGATAAAAATTGAGTAAATCAATAGTAGACGATTGAAGATATAAGGAAAATAATAAATATGAGAAGAAGAAAAGCTCCCGTAAGACCAGTATTGCCAGATCCAGTACATGGTTCTAAAGTTTTAACAAAGTTTGTAAATGCCGTAATGTTAGATGGTAAAAAAGTGACAGCAGAGAAGATTATGTATGCTGCATTAGAGAGAATTGAAGAGAAATCTGGTGAAAAAGGTATTGACGTATTCAACAAGGCAATGGAGAACGTTAGACCTATAATGGAAGTAAAAAGTAGACGTGTAGGTGGTGCAACATATCAGGTGCCTATCGAAGTTAGACCAGTAAGACAGCAAACACTTGCTATTAGATGGTTAATTGACTCTGCTAGAAAGAGAAATGAGAGAACAATGGTAGAGCGTCTTTCAAATGAGTTTATGGATGCTGCAACTGATAAAGGTTCTGCTTTTAAGAAAAAAGAAGATACGTATAGAATGGCAGAAGCGAACAAAGCATTTGCTCACTATAGATGGTAAGGGAATAAGTTATGGCAAGAACACATAAACTCGAAGACGTAAGAAACATTGGTATTGCAGCTCACATTGATGCTGGTAAAACAACAACTACTGAGAGAATCCTTTTCTATACAGGTGTTGAGCATAAAATCGGAGAAGTTCATGATGGTGCAGCAACAATGGACTGGATGGAGCAAGAGCAAGAGAGAGGTATTACCATTACTTCTGCTGCTACTACTTGTGAGTGGGACAAAAAGCAAATCAACATTATAGATACTCCAGGTCACGTTGACTTTACCATTGAAGTTGAGCGTTCTATGAGGGTACTTGATGGTGCTGTTTCAGTATTCTGTGCTGTTGGTGGGGTTCAACCACAATCAGAAACAGTTTGGAGACAACGTAACCGTTATGGTGTACCATCAATTGTATTTGTAAACAAATATGATAGAACTGGTGCTGACTTTTACGAAGTTGAGAGACAAATTAAAGAGAGACTAAAAGGTAACCCTGTTCCTATTCAGCTTCCAATTGGTGCTGAAGAAAATTTTCAAGGTGTTATTGACCTTGTAAAAATGAAAGCAATCGTTTGGGATCAAGATGCTGCAATGGGTTCTAACTATCATGTTGAAGAGATTCCAGAAGATATGGTTGAAATTTCTGAAACGTATCGTGAAAAAATGATTGAAGAGATCTCTTCAGCAGATGGTAATGATGAACTTATGGAAAAATACATGGAAGGTGAAGAGCTTAGCGAAGATGAGATTGTAGCTGGAATTAAAGCTGCAACCATTGGTATGCATATCGTTCCAATGACAGTTGGTACAGCCTTTAAAAATAAAGGAGTTCAAACACTACTTGATGCAGTTGTTGCTTACCTTCCATCTCCAGTTGAATCAGCTGCCATTAAAGGTACGATGATGGATGATGAAGAAGTTGAAGTTGAAGTTCCCTCTACAGATGATGGTGCATTTGCTTCTTTAGCATTTAAAATTATGACCGATCCATTTGTGGGTCAGTTGACATTTATTCGTGTTTACCGTGGTTCTTTACAGTCTGGTTCTTACGTACATAACTCAACCAAAGACAAAAAAGAGCGTATTGGTAGAATTATGAAAATGCATGCTATCAAAAGAGAAGAAGTTGATGAAATTTACGCAGGTGAAATCGGTGCTGTTGTTGGTCTTAAATCTACAACGACTGGTGACACACTATGTGATGCTTCAGACAAAGTAGTACTAGAGAGAATGGATTTCCCAGATCCAGTTATTTCTGTTGCAGTTGAGCCAAAAACAAAAGCTGACCAAGAGAAAATGGGTATTGCTCTTTCTAAGTTGGCAGCAGAAGATCCTTCTTTCCGTGTTTCTACCGATGAAGAGTCTGGTCAAACTATTATTGCAGGGATGGGTGAACTTCACCTTGAAATTCTTGTAGATAGAATGAAAAGAGAATTTTCTGTTGAAGCAGAAGTTGGAGCTCCACAAGTTTCTTACCGTGAAACTATTAGAGAATCTGTTGACCAAGAGTACAAGTATGCTAAACAGTCTGGTGGACGTGGACAATTTGGTCATGTTTATCTTAAAATTGAGCCACAAGAAGCTGGTTTTGGTTACGAGTTTGTTGATGCTGTTAAAGGTGGGGTTATTCCAAAAGAGTTTATCAAACCTGTTGATAAAGGTATTCAAGAAGCAATGGCTAGAGGAATCCAAGCTGGTTACCCTGTTGAAGATGTTAAAGTAACAGTATATGATGGTTCTTACCATGATGTCGATTCATCTGAAATGGCGTTTAAACTTGCTGCTTCAATGGGATTCAGAGAGGGTTGTAGAAAAGCGAACCCTGTTATTCTTGAGCCAATGATGAAAGTTGAAGTTGAAACTCCAGAAGATTACATGGGAGACGTTATTGGAGACGTTTCTAAAAGACGTGGTATCGTTCGTGGAATGGGAGACAGAGCTGGTTCTAAGATTGTTGATGCGTTTGTACCACTTTCTGAAATGTTCGGTTACTCAACAGATTTACGTTCAATGAGTCAAGGTCGTGCTACATACGCGATGGAATTTGATCACTATGCTGAAGTTCCACAAAATGTTGCAAAAGAGATTATTGAGAAGAGAAACTAAGGTTTTTCTTCTGTCTCTTTTTTACTTTATTGGGTTTTTCCCAATAGAGTATCTTTTTTAACTTTTTATTTTTTTTATTTTCTTCTTTTTTCTAAATTTTTTATCCCTTCTTATTATTATTCATTTAGGCTTCATTTTAATTCTTAAATTTATATTAAAATATAATTATAATTATCTTAAATAAATAATAAATAAGATAGAATATAGTTTAAATTAAAATTAATTATTTATTTTAATGTAATATCTATATCAAGGAGAAAAAATGAAAATAATTAGCAATATATTATTACTTCTTACAACAATGTTTGTAAATGTTTTTGCACAGATAGACTATGCCAATGTTAAAATTTCTGATGCACAGCTTACAGTAAAAAAAACAAAACATAGTAATAGTTATTCCAAAACTACTGTTTCTAAAGTATCACTAGGAAGCTATGTTTGGTTTGACCATAATGGTAATGGGCTACAAGATTTAGGTGAGTTGGGTATTTATGGAGTTAACCTTAAACTTTATGATAATGCTGACTGTACAGGTACAGTTATAGCAACTACAAAAAGTTCAGATATTGGATATTACAAATTTTCTGATATTACACAAAATACAGATAAATACTGTATAGGAGTAGAGTACCCAAGTTATTGGACACATACTCTCCCTAACAGTGGTGATGATACTTTGGACTCAGATGTCATTACTATGAGCAGTAGTATGGGAAAAATAGAAAATATTTCATTAATTAAAGATAATTTTAACTTAGATGTTGGTTTACAGCATAAAGATACAAATTGTCAAGTTCCAACACTAAAAACTGGAGCTACAGGAGAGTACAATTACAATAACTCATGGGCAAAAAGAGCCACACTTGATGTGGAGTTTGAAAATGTGGTTGCCAATGGATTTTGTCATGAGTATAGCAACAGTGGTCCAGAAGTAGGAGAAAAGTATACAGCTCATTTAGAAGATAGGTTAAATTTTTCTAATCTACAACGAGACCGACTTTCACGAACATTTAGATTTATGAGTGACCCTGAAATTACGGCATTGGTTGAAGAGAGTTTTAATCCTGAAGATAGACATTACTGGTTTAGTGTTATCTCTAACGCATTTGTGTGGTACTACTCTGATTGGGAAAATGATTTCTCTAAAATAGAAAACTATATAGATAACGGTTGGTTGTCAGATAAGCTAACCGATGCAGAAAAATCTTCTTTAAAGGATATATCGAGACGTATTGTTAATAAAATAGAGGGTCTTAATGGAGAAGTTCAGTATGAACCGATGAAAGTTTATTACCTATGGAATGAAGATAATGATAAGCATCAAGATTTAATTGTTCCTGAGACATTTTTAGTACCAAAGCAGAGTGAGTGTAAAGCACCCATTGCTACAGCCGAACTGGGAAATTTTGTTTGGTTTGATGCCGATAGAAATGGTAAGCAAGATAATGGAGAAGCTGGTTTAAAAGATGTTAAAGTTGAACTTTATAGCAATGATACATTGATAAAGAGTATAACTACCGATGTAAATGGTGCCTATACTTTTTCTGCTTTAGAAGCGGGAGAGTATAGCTTGAAATTTTTTGCTAAAAATGGTTGGAGTATAACCACACAAAATGCAGAGGGCGTATCTACTTCATTAAATTCTGATGCTGATAAAACTACAGGAAAAACAGAAGCGTTAACACTCAATGATGGAGATAAAAACTTTGATATTGATGTAGGGATGTATATAACACCTAAACCAGCTATTACAATTACCAAAGAGACCAATGGTGGTAAGGTAGATAATATTGTTGAGGGTGATGTGGTTACTTGGACGTATGTTGTTACCAATACTGGGAATGAACCTCTTTCTAATCTTGTCATTACGGATAACAAAGAGGGTATGGTTTCTGATTGTAAGGGTGATGGTTCATTAGAAGCATTGAACCCTACAAAAAGTATCACTTGTACTAAAGTGGGAACGGCTATTTTAGGGGCATATGAAAACTCTGTGACCGTTGTAGCTTCTGCTGATAGTGTGGAAGTTCATGATAGTGCAAAGAGTTCATATGTGGGTAAAGATGCTCCTGTTTTAACAGGTTCCATTGGTGATTATGTTTGGTTGGACTTTAATCATAATGGTATTCAAGATACAAATGAGCCAGTGGTAGATGCCATCACTGTTAAACTTTTTAATAAAGAGAATAAAGAGATAGCTGTTACAAAAACAGATGCTTCTGGAAAGTACCAATTTTCAGAGGTTGTAGCAGGTGAGTATTATGTTCAGTTTTCACTTCCAAGTGGTTACGCTACAACCCTTCAAGATAGAGGTGATGATACGTTGGATTCAGATGCCAACGCTGAGGGAAAGACAGCACTATTTACTTTAGGTGCTGGTGAAAATAGAGATAGTATAGATATGGGGCTTTACCCAATATTGGTTGAGTTGGGAAATCGTGTTTGGTATGATGCCAATAAAAATGGTATTCAAGATGCTGATGAAAAAGAGAATATAGCCAATGTTAGCGTGAAATTATACAAAGAGGGTGGTGAGTTTGTTAAAGAGACAAAAACACGTGCTTCTGGTCTTTATAATTTTAAAGATTTAATTGCTGGAAACTACTATGTTATTTTTGAAATTCCTGCAAACTACAAAGTAAGTCCTAGCAATATAGGAAACAATGAGAGTGATGATTCTGATGCAAATCCTACAACAGGTAAAACAGATGTAGTGACATTAGTAGCAGGTATTAACAATAGAACGTTAGATATGGGTCTCTATCAAGAGGCTGCAAAAGTTGGAGATAGAGTTTGGTATGATGCCAATAAAAATGGTGTTCAAGATGATGGAGAAGAGGGTGTGGGTGATGTAACCGTTCAACTCTATCGTGTGGGAGAAGCTGATGCTGTAGCTACAACTAAAACTGCTACAACAGGTATTTACCTTTTTGACAATGTAGCTCCTGCTGACTATTATATTACATTTACTGCACCTGCTGGTTATACGATTACAGAAGAAAATAAGGGTAAGGATAGTAAAGATTCAGACGCTGACGCTACTGGTAAAACAGAGAACTTTACACTACTTGCTGGAACACAGAACTCTACTATAGATATGGGTGTTTACCAAAATGTAGTCAGTCTTGGTGATAAGGTTTGGCTCGATACCAACCATGATGGAATTCAAGATGTGGGTGAGACAGGTGTAAGAGATGTAAATGTAACCATTCATAGTGAAACCAATGATTTCTCTCGCTCTGTTTTAACCGATGAAAATGGTAATTATTTGTTTACACACTTGTCTGCTGGTGAATACTCTGTAGAGTTTAAAGATGTTCCCTATGGACACCTTATTACTCAAAAAGATGTAAATGATAACAAGAATGATTTGAATGATTCAGATGTATATGTAAATGAAGATAAGAAGTTGGTCACAGAGGCAACACTTCTAACACCAGGTGAAAATGACCTCTCATGGGATATGGGAATCTACAAAACAGTCTGTCTTCCAGGAAAAGCAGTTCTTGGAAACTTGGTTTGGGAAGACTTCAACAAAAATGGTATTCAAGACATAGGTGAGCGTGGGGTGGCAAATGTAAAAGCAACACTCTTTAACAATGATACCGATGAAAAAGTAGCTGAGGTTGTTACTGATGAAAATGGTCTTTATGAGTTTGCCCATCTTGACCCAGCGTTTAACTACTATGTTCAGTTTACGCTACCTGCTGGTTATGTGGTGAGTCCACAAGACCAAGATGATGATATGATAGATTCAGATACAGATGCAACAGGAAAAACAGATGTGATTACTTTAGAGGCTGACCAAATTAACTCTACTGTTGATATGGGTATTCACCATGAAGGCTCTACCATTGGTGACAGGGTTTGGTACGATGAGAAAAATGGTGTAAGTAACGGTATTCAAGATGCATCTGAAAATGGTGTTCAAGATGTAAAAGTTACACTCTATAGTGCCAATGGTGATGAGATACAAAGTACTAAAACCAATGCAAGTGGAGAGTACCATTTTACCAATGTTCCAAAGGGAAACTACACCATAGGTTTTTCTGAATTGCCAAATGGTTATGTATTTACAGAGGAGAACCAAGGTGCCAATGGTGAGCTTGACTCTAACGTAAATGCGAATGGGAGAACAGCTGTTATTGTTGTTGATGGTATTGCCAATATGGGAGGTCTTGATGCAGGTATTAAAACACTCTCTCCTGTTGATTCTCGTCCAGATATACAAAGAGCTACATCAGGAGAAAGTGCAGTTATTGATGTTTTAGCCAATGATGGGGATGGAACTTATGACCTTAACCCTTCTACTGTAAAAATTACAAACATACCTGATGGTGCGACACTGAGTGAAGATGGTAAAACTTTAACCGTACCAAATGAGGGTGTATGGAGTGTAAATCCATCAACTGGAGCCATTACATTTACTCCTAATGATGATTTTATAGGCGACCCTACAACTATCAGTTATACGGTATCTGATACGCAAGGAAATGAGACAGGTGCTGAGGTTGAAGTTAACTATCCACCTTTAGCACAAGATGACCATGTAAATGGTGAAGTTGGAAAGCAGATTGTTATCTATGTACTTGATAATGATAGCAATACTTCAACTCCACTTGATAAAACAACCGTAAGAATCATTGACCCTGAAAATGGTAATGAAGTAGAGACTTTAACAGTTGTTGGAGAGGGAACTTGGAGTACCAACGAAGATGGTTCGATTACTTTTACTCCTGAAGATGGTTTTAAGAGTAATCCAACACCTATAGAATATATAGTAAAAGAGCTCTCTGGAGATGTGAGTAATAGAGCAACAGTTACGATTGTTTATCCTGATGCTGTGGATGACATAGTGATAGTACCAGTAGGGCATACAGGTGATATCAGTGTTAATGTAGTTGAAAATGATAGTAACAATACCGATGTGTCACAAGTCTCTTTAGGATGTACAGAAGCAAATGTAAAAAGTTTAACAGTAGTAGGTGAAGGTGTATGGAATGTTACAGATGCTGGAGCAGTTGTTTTTACTCCCGAGGCAGAATTTATTAATGAGCCAACAGATATTAACTATACCGTTGGATTGGTTTCAGGTAAACGTTCTAACTGTGCAACCATAGATGTACGTCTTGAGTTGTTGGCTAGAGATGACAGCTCACTCATGAATGTAGGTGGGTCAACATGTATTCATGTTTTAAGTAATGACTATGGTTCTCTTAATCCAGAGTCTGTAAAACTTATTTTACCAGAGAATATACCAGCTGGAAGTAGAGTGAGTGAAGATGGAAAAACTTTAACTGTACGTGGTGAGGGTGTATGGTCTGTAAATAGTGAAGGTATGGTTTGTTTTAGAGCTGAAGATGGCTTTACGACAACGCCAACACCCATCAACTATAGTGTAGAGAACCGTAATGCTTTAGTTAGCAATAGTGCAACCATTATGTTAACTCAAGGTGGCGATTCAACCATTGTTGCTACCAATAATAGTGCTCAGGCAAATAATGGTGAGCCTATAGTTATAGATGTATTGAGTGATGATAGAGGAGACCTTAATGGTTCAACAGTTTATATTTTAGATGCAGATGGTAATAGAGTACAGAGTCGTGTGGTTGCTGGTGAAGGTAGTTGGCAAGTAAACAGTGACCAAACAGTAACTTTTACACCAGAAGTAGGGTATACAGGTACACCTACTCCTATTGAGTATGTAATTCAAGACCGTCATGGTGATATGAGTAATAGAGCTACGATTACGATTGAAGGAGTATGTACCTGTGAAGCATACGAGAAAAGTATTCCTGCATTAAGTAATACAGCAGAAGTGTTAATGTTTTTATTAACTCTTTTACTAATGCTTTTCTTTTTTGAGAGAGAAGAAAATATGAGATATCGTTAGAAATATCAAGATAAATTGGTATTTTCAGCTTAAACAGTGTAAAATATAATTAAATAATATATAACAAAGGATTTAAAGTGAAACAAGTGAAATTATCGTTAATTGCTCTTTTGGCAATGGGAAGTTTAGGGTATGCAGGTGGGGATATTATGCCCGTAACTGAGTTTGAAACAGAAGATGCTACTCTTGCAGAAACGTATGTTGAACCTACTGTAGAAGAGGAGTATATTGCTCCTGCCCCTAAAGTAGAAGCTCCAGCTCCTGTAGCAGTTAAGCCAGTTCCAGTGGTTCCTGTTAAAAATATTAAAGCCAATGGCTTTTATGCAGGTCTTGGTATCGCAGGAGCTAGATACAAATCAAACTGTGATTCAGCTTGTCCAAAATCAGGTAAAGATAAAACAGTTGGTGTTATGGCAAGAGTTGGTTATGACTTCAATAAATACGTAGGTCTTGAAGCAAGAGGTATTAGAACCAACTGGAAAGCAGATGGTGGAAAGGTAAAACATGCAGGTATTTTTGTGAAGCCAATGCTTCCTGTGACAGATTCAACCAATGTATATGGATTAGTAGGTGTAGCAAAAACTAAAACTGAAGGACATCTTCAAAAAACAAATGCTGAGACACTGGCTCTTGGTGCAGGGGTAGAGGTTGACCTAAGTGCAGACAGAGCAAAAGAGGGTCGTTACAATAGAGCCTTTGATGGTCAAGGTGACCAAGAGAAAGGGGTAGGAGTATTCCTTGACTATGAAAGAATGGCAGTTAAATCAGGTGCTCCTGACTTAGATGCTGTTTCAGCTGGTGTTACTTACGACTTTTAATCATAACTAAACCTCAAAAAGAGGTTTGGTTTCTTCTTTATTTCTTTTCAATATTTCATACTTTTTTCACCATTTATTTAATTCTGTTTTTCTCTAAATTTTCATGTTCTAATTTTAAGTATATTAAAATTAATTATTACTATTTTAACTTAAGTTATATTTTATGTACACTAGAATAAGTCATAATAAAATATAAAGGAAATTCATATGAATTTAAAAATGTCTATGGTGCTTAGTACATTGTTATTGGGTAACATGCTTTATGCAACCAATGTAAATGTAACAACTAAGTATGGTCAAACAGGAGGAGTTCTCGGATCTCTTAATAAAACTACAGATAAAATAAATGGACGAGAAATTTGTTCTGTTAATCCAACAGCAGGTTGTGATTTTGATGATGACCCAAAATTTAATAATAATGATACAGTTGATGACCCTAGTGATGACAGCTATAATGGAGATTTGTTAGTACGTACCAATGATAATTTTCAAGCTATTGCTGGTTGGACATGGAACGGAACAGCAGGTGGAGCTGAAGAGGTAGCTACTATTACGGGTACTTTACCTGCTGGTGGATATTATGAATGGGCAGCACTTCCAGGCTCTTGTAATCTTGCTAACTCATCTATTTCTGATGATAAACAGACAATTGTTTGTGAACGTAAAGATTTTGATAAAAATGATGCAGGTACGTATTCTGAAGATTTAACCTTTAATGTACGTGTTTTGGGTGGAACACCAAATGGGACACAACCTGGTGATATTAAATTTAAAGTTGAAGCAGTAAATGCAACAGCAGTAGAGGATACCACAGATGGAAACTCTTTAACTGTTACAGCTTCACCTAGATGGAATTTAGATAAAACGTTTGGAGCCTATACGGTTCGTTCAGGTCAAACAGTAACGATTGATGGTGAAGAGAAAGAGGGATGGGTGATTGATTATAGATTGCTCATTGAAACAGATGAGGTTAACGGTGAAACCGACAATACATACTCTTTGCTAGGTAATGAATCTTTAGGGGCTGATGCAACACTTACTTTTACAGATGATTTGTCTAAGGTCTCTCCTGGAGCAAAGCTTTTAGATTGTCGTACTACAGGACGTGCATACAGTGATGGTGGGGGTACATTAAGAGATGGTTATGATGGAAGTAATCTTCCTATTACTTTCTCTGGTGAAGGGTCAATTAAAGAAACACAAGTAGATTCACACCTACCTCAAGCTAAAGGAGAACAAGTGGCAACTTGTACTCAAACAGGTAGTTCTGTAGCTGTTGAAGTAAAACATGTAGATGCTACTTTAAATCATTACCCTACAAGAGATTATTATAATCGACCCCTACCTGTAAATCGTGCCATAGCATCAATGGTTAATATGTCAATATTTATACCTCTTGAAGATGTAAAAGCTGGTTCAAATGGCACTGTAGATTGTGATGGGTATGGTATTGGTAGAGATGATTGTGATGATGGTGAGTTAATCACAAAAAACTATGTAACTGATTTTAATCCTGTATCTGCAAGTGGAGTACAAAACTTCTCAGGTCAAGGAGAGAGTGAAAAAGACAACTATCGTACCTATACACTACAATACTCAGCAGGTAGTTTTGACAAATATTACTGGGGAGATAAAAATAGTATTTGGAATGGACCAGCTGAATCAACCAGTTCTAGACAAGGTGATAGATTTGTAGGTAAAGGGTATGAGTGGTCATCAAGACTTTATGCTAGTAATAGTGGTGGAGTAGACCAAACAGAAAATAGTTTTTGTGATGTCATTGATGCGAACTACATGGAAATTATTAAGTATGGTGAAAAAACGAACTATACAGATACCCGTTATAACCATGAAGATGAGTTACCTTTTATTACGTATACCAGTATAGGAAAGGGTGACCCAGATAATCATCTATATAATGGTTCAAACCTAACAGACTATTATGATTTTGAATTTGCTGGAGATTATGAAGATGCCTCTTTTCTTCCCTCTAACAATAACAACAGACAAGATGAAAATCAAGATGCAAAAACACGTGCAGAGTGTGATGCACCTGCTAATAAGTGGTATGCGACCATGGATGAAGCAAGAAATGCGGCAGGAGGTGTTGGTGCTGTAACCAAAGTAAGATGGAAATTAAAACCAAATATGCTTATGGTTCCTGGTCAAAATGAGTATTGGATGCTTCTTCACCGTGTTCGCGAGAATAGATTGGATAATAATGAACCTCTTCAACCTGGAGACATGATGGTTAACTATGGTAAGCATAAGTTTGATGGTAACCAAGGAACATGGAGTAATACCTCTTATATTCCTCATGGATTAGATGCAAATGGAATTCCAGAAGGCTTTAGTGGTGGAGCAGGTGATAGAATGTTCTATACGGATGCAAAAGTACGTATTCAAAAGGAGGAGAGTCGAACCAGTGCAACTCCAGGAAATAAGGTAACATATAGCTTTAAAATGTCATTTACAGATGATATTAGAACGCAAGGTGAGTCCGACAGCGTTAAATTGACTGATGTCCTTCCTAAAGATTTTAAATACCAAAAAGGTTCAGTATCTCCCTCATCTTATGATGAACCAACTATTGGTAGTTGTGCTGATGCCTTAGATATTAACTCTACTGAGTCACCATGTGTTAATGGAGAGAATCAAGTTCTAATTTGGAATTTAGGTAATAGAGAAATCAATGCAGATATAGCAGATTTAAACTACACAGCACTTATTGGTGCCGCTGCGAAGGTGGGGACAAATACAAATGTTGTTAAAATAGAATCTCCTGCCGATGCATCTCCTATTTCACAACGTAAATCTGAAATTGGTTTAACTATTGATGTACCTGCTTCTATTAATATTGTAAAAAATACAGAAGAGAATCCAGACTACCCAAGTAAAAGAGAGAGAACAACAGAGCCAAAAGATATCTTCTTTAATATGGACATGAGAAATGGTAAAGATGGTGAGATTACAGATTTGGATGTGATTGATATTTTACCTTTTGAAGGTGATGGAGATGATGCATCAATTAAATTTAATAATTTAGAGCTTAAGCGTAAAAAAGCAACAAGTTTTAAGGGTAGTATGATTTTCCATGAAGCAAGTTTTAACCAGCACCCTGGTTCGAGTACTACATGTGATACAGCTTCTACTAGGGGTGGGGATTATAGTGTAAAATACTACTATACCAATGCAGACCCAAAAATAATTAATATGGCACCTACTGTTGGAGATGCCAATGATGTCACTGATGCTACTAATTCAATTTGGTGTGAGGGTGATGCAAGTGGACCAAATGGTTGTACCATTGAATCTAGTGGATTTACTTTTACTGATAATTCTCAGGTAACAGCTGTTCGTGCAAGAGG
>JALUMR010000030.1 GCA_027055805.1 Campylobacteraceae bacterium | reverse complement strand
TTATACGTTGACCCTATAGAAAATACTAATTCTTATGATAATAATGAGTACTATGACTATAATGAAAGCCGTAATGTAGATGAAAGAGATAAAGTCATTTTAAATGAAGCAGGAAATGTAACCTACGAAGAGAGAAATTATGAAAATATGAAAATTATAGAAGAGTACCGTTATGATGACAACAACACCGTGACCCAACATACCTCTACGATGATAACCGAAGAGATTAACTCTGACATCACCATCGAAAATTATGATAAAGAGCAAAACATCATATCTTCAGAACAGATTTACAAAACAGGAGAAGAGGTTACCTGTCACTATAAAACAACTACAACCTATAATGAAGATGGTATGCAAGATACAGAAAAAATAGAAGTTTTAGATGGTATCTGTTCAGAAGATGACAATGAGGGTTCATTAAAAAAATATAGCTATGATAAAGAGGGAAGAGTAACCAACATCAGTTCATCTTTAGAAAAAGACACAGATGAGAACATGACTACGTTAAAGGTTATTAAAAGTTATACGAATGAGTTAGAGGGGTAAGAGTTATCTCTTCTTCTTAGACAACAATTTCAAAAGTAAAGTATTAAGTATAAATGTCGTTGGAGAACCTACTTCAAGGGCTTTTATGGAGTCTGAAAAGAGTTTTAGTATTCCCTCATCTAAATTGTACTTTTGAGATTTCATAGCATTTAGGGAAATTTTTTCAACCAGAGATTTACACTCTACAGCAGAGATTCTTGAGTTATCTTGTACAAACTCATAAACCTTTGCTAAATTTAGATTGGCTATATCTAAAGAAAATGGTTTTTCACTCTGTATGTCATTTAGTACAGTTACAGGCATACGTGACTGTATGGTGTCTAAGAGAGCTGATTTTGATTCAGTTATAATTATAAAAGCTTTATTTTTAGGAGGCTCTTCTATGACTTTAAGGAGTCTGTTTTGAGCTATATCTGAAAATCTTGGAGCGATTAAAATAATATAGTTTAAATCTTCACTTGATATATAGGCTTTAGATATAGCCTCTTGAGCATCTTCTACTAAAAATTCTTTAGGCTTATCTTTTTTATCTAAACTTCTAATAATAGTAAAAAGTTCATTGGTTCTCAAAGCTTCTAGCTCTTCCATTACTTTCTTAGGTTGATAAGTAATAATAATTCCCGAAGATAAAAGCATCATTAATCCAAAGTTATTTCGCCAAAAAGTGCAGCATCTATACTTTTATTAAAGAGTTTAAAAAGTTGAATCATTTTAATATCTAAAGAGCTGTTCCCATCTCTTAAGTAAAAACTGTTAGGCACATCTCCATCAATAATCCATAAAAGATTCTCATCATTTCTAAATACAAACTTAGTGGAAGAGCTATCAGCAGAACCTATATACCAAATAAAATACCCATTAGGATAAGAGATATCAAGCATATCTTCAAGTAAATCTAACTCTTGAGTATTTTGCATTTTGTCCAAATTTGGAAACATTGACTTAAGAGTATACACAGGTAAGAAAGGTCGCTCATTTTTTAAAGTGTTAATTTTATTGGCAACATAACGTGCAAACCAAG
The DNA here is from genome assembly GCA_027055805.1 of Campylobacteraceae bacterium. Lineage (GTDB taxonomy): Bacteria > Campylobacterota > Campylobacteria > Campylobacterales > Sulfurovaceae > UBA1140. Next base: position 2,269 of record JALUMR010000030.1, on the reverse strand, counting down.
CTCTTGATTCATCAGTTAAAATAAGAATGGTTTGACCTTCTAAAATCTTAGAAACAGCACTTTGAACAATAGGTACCCAATCATAACGGCACTCTTCCATCCATGAAAAGGAAGAGTCCTCTTCACGAATGGCATCGAGTGTCCAGTTTAATAAAGATATCATCGGTTACTTATCTAAATTATAAACTGAGTGCAATGTTCTTACTGCAAGTTCTGCATATTTTTCTGCCACAATCATAGAGACTTTAATCTCTGAGGTTGAAATCATCTCTATGTTAATATTTTCAGCTGCCAAAGCAGAAAATGCTGCTGCTGCTACACCAGCATGAGACTTCATACCCACACCTACGACAGATACCTTACAGACAGAATCATCTAAATCCATACCACCTATGTCATGGTCAAAAGCTTCTATAACAGCTTGTGCTTGATTTAGTTGACTCTGAGGTACAGTAAAGCCTAAATTGGTTGTACCATCGGTACTTGCATTTTGAATAATCATATCTACATTTATCTGCTCATCTGCCAGTTTTGTAAAAATCTCAGCTGCAATGCCTGGTCTATCTGCAACCTCTCTTACTGTTACTCTTGCTTGATTTCTATCTAAAGCTATTCCACTTACCAATACTGCTTCCATACTCTCTTCCTCTCCTATAACTGTTCCCTCTGCATCTGAAAAAGAACTCTTTGCTACCATTTTAACTTTTAATTTTTTTGCCAACTCTACTGAACGATTTTGTAGAACTTTTGCTCCTAAAGAAGCCAGTTCCAACATCTCATCATAAGAGATAAAGTCCATCTTTTTAGCTTTTGGCTCTATACGTGGGTCAGTGGTATAAATACCATCTACATCAGAGTAAATTTCACAAGCATCTGCTTTTAAAGCACCTGCTATGGCTACGGCTGAAAGGTCTGAACCTCCACGTCCCAAAGTGGTTACAGAACCTGCACTGTTAATACCTTGAAAACCAGCAACAATGACCACCTTTCCTTCAGCAATTTCACTTTCCATATGGCTTGGATCGATAGACTCTATTCTCGCATAAGTATGTGAGTTATCTGTAACTATCCCTGCTTGACGACCTGTCATGGCAACAGCATCTACACCTTTCTCTTGTAACGCAATAGCCAAAAGAGCAGCAGTTACACGCTCTCCTGAACTTAACAACATATCCATCTCTCTTTTAGCTGGTGTGTTAGAAAAGTGTTGTGCATACTCGGTTAGTTTGTTGGTCTCACCACTCATGGCTGAAACCACTACTACTATATCATTACCCTCTTTTTTGGCTCTCTCTACACGGTCAGCTACAGAAGCTATACGCTCCAAGCTTCCGACACTTGTTCCCCCATATTTATGCACTATTAACATTAACTATATGCCCCTCTTTTATAAAATGTTCTATAACACGACGATAGACACGCCGTTTAAAATAAGTCGCCTTTTTAAGCAACTGTTTATACTCTACATATCTGTATTCTTCAAATTCAGGTTCGTGATAATCCTCAAGATCAATCTCAGCACAATCATGTAGTCGTACTAAAAAATACTTCTGGGTTTGACCGTCAAAAGGGTACATCTTACGAGCTTTTGCACCAACAGGAAAGTCATAGGTAATCCACTCTGGATACTCAGCTATAATATCCACTTGACAACACCCTATCTCCTCTTGTAACTCTCGTAGCAGTGCCTCTCTTGGAGTTTCACCCTCATCTATTCCACCTTGTGGAAACTGCCACGTATTCTTTACATCACAACGTTTACCTAAAAAAAATTCACATCTCTGTGGATAATCTGAAGAGAGTATAACAGCTGCGACATTTGGGCGATATCGCTTTTTTGTCTGCATTACCCGTTACTCATCTTTCATCATTATTTGGGTAGAATTTTATCCAAAATCTGATTAATCATGGGTGAAAAAATGCTACTTTATATACACATTCCTTACTGTGACTCCAAGTGTCACTACTGTGCCTTTAACTCCTACGTGGATAAGTTTGACACCCGTAAAAACTACATGTTAGCCTTAGAGATACAGCTTACTTTTGAACTAGAAAGGTTCAAAGTAAAAGCTCAACAAATAGAGACTATTTTTATAGGAGGAGGAACCCCCTCTACGGTTTCTCCTGAACTTTATGAACCTATATTTAAGTTACTAAAACCTCTCATTAAAAATGGAGCTGAAATCACCACCGAAGCCAACCCAAATTCAGCTACCAAAGCATGGTTAAAAGGCATGTATGATTTAGGAGTAAACCGTGTTTCATTTGG